>NZ_AJTQ01000334.1 GCF_000262345.1 Streptomyces xiaopingdaonensis
CCCAGCCCCACTGGAAGACCGCGACGACCACCCCGAACGAGGCGGCGACGGCGGCGACGTTCATCACCGCGGCCTTGAGCGGTACGGCGAGGCTGCGGAACGCCAGCATCAGCAGCAGGCAGCCCAGTCCGATCACGACGCCGCCGAAGAGCGGCAGCTTGCCCGTCACCACCTCGGCGAAGTCGTCGTTGCCCGCCGTGAGTCCGGCGACGTTCACCTCGGGCGCCGCGTCGCCGAGAGCGTCGGGCAGGACGTCGTCCCGCAGCTCCGCCACGAGCCGGGAGGTCGCCGCCGACTGCGGCGAGGTCTCCGGCACCACCGTGATCACGCCCGTGGTGCCGCTGCCGTCGAACTCCGGACCGCTGACCCGTGCCACGCCCGGGGTCTCCCGCAGCGTCTCGGGGAGTCCGTCGAAGGCGAGGCGGTCGCCGGAACCGTCGAGCTCGCCCACGAGGGTCAACGGGCCGTTGGTGCCGGGCCCGAAGCCGTCGGCGACGAGGTCGTACGCCTGCCGCGTCGTGCTCTTCGCCGGGTGGTTGCCCTGGTCGGAGGTGCCGAGGTGGAGAGCGAGCGCGGGTACCGCGAGGACGGCCATCACCGCCACGGCGAGGGCGGCGAGGAGCTTGGGGCGGCGCTCGACCAACCGCGACCACCGCACCGCGAAACCCGTCGGCACGTCGGGCTGCGGACCGCGCTCCGCGAGGCGGCGGCGCTCCCTGCGACTGAGCGCGCGGGTGCCTATGAGCCCGAGCAGCGACGGCAGCAGCGTGACGGAGGCGGCGACGGCGAGGACGACCGTCAGCGAGGCCGCGAGCGCGACACCGTTGAGGAAACCGAGCCGGAGGATGAGCATCCCGAGGAGCGCGACGCAGACGGTGGCGCCGGCGAAGACGACCGCGCGCCCCGAGGAGGCGACCGCCTTCGCGGCGGCCTCGTGCACCGGGAGCCCGGCACGGAGCCCGCGGCGGTGCCGCGTGACGATGAAAAGGGCGTAGTCGATGCCGACGCCGAGGCCGATGAGCGTGCCGAGCATCGGCGCGAAGTCGGCGAGCTGGAGCAGGTGGCTGAGGAGTCCGGTCGCCGAGGCCGCGGTGCCGACCCCGACCACCGCCGTGACGAGCGGCAGCGCCGTCGCGGCGAGCGAGCCGAAGGCGAGGAAGAGGACGACCCCCGCGACGCCGAGCCCGACGGCCTCCGCGGCCGTCGCCGACGGCGCCTGGAGGGTCCCCGAGCCCGGTCCGCCGACCTCGACCCGGAGCCCGTCCGACGACGCGGCCGTGGCCGTGTCGACGACCGCGCGTACGTCCCGCTCCTCCAGCTCGTCGTAGGCGGCCTCGTAGCGCAGGTCCGCGTAAGCCGTGCGGCCGTCCTCGCTGATCTGCGCGCCGCCGGTCCCGGCATACGGGCTCCGCACGGAGGCGACCCCGCTGTGGCCCCCGATCTCGTGGAGGACTTCCGTCATCCGCTGCTCGACGTCGGCGGCACGGACCGTCCCCGAGTCGGTGTGCCAGACGATCGTGTCGTAGTCGCCCGAGCGATCGGGGAACGCCTTCTCCATCTGGCGCGCGGCGGCGCCGGATTCGGTCCCGGGGACGTCGTAGTCCGCCGAGTAGGCCGAGCCGGCGAGCGAGGAGGCGGCGGCCGTCCCGGCGAGCGCCGCCAGCCAGAGCAGCAGGACGAGGACGCGGCGTCGCAGACACCAGCGTGCGAGTGCGGTCACGTGAGCTCGCCTGCTTCCCGGGTCGTGCGCCGAACCCTCCCGGGAGTGCCGTGCGCGGTGGTGCGGGCTGTGGCGTCAGCATCGCACCGGACAATGATCCTTTGTCCGCTATGTGGGGATGGCCACACGACCGCGCTCGGCCCGCACACCGGGTGCCCCGGCAGGTCAGGGAGCGGTGCCGTCCGCGCGTCCCGACTCGGCACTGTTCCCCAGCTCGCACCAGACGGTCTTCCCGCAGCCCCCGTCCCCCGGCTCGAACCCCCAGCGGTCCGCCAGGTATTGGACGAGGAACAGCCCCCGTCCGTGCTCCTCGTCCGACCCCGGGGTGCGGGGCAGCGGCACGCCGACCCCCGCGTCGCTGACGTCGATCCGCAGCACCCCGCCGCGCAGTCCGAGCCGTACCCCGACCGGCTGCTCGCGTTCCTCCGACGCCAGTACCGCGTTCCCCATCAGCTCGGAGAGGAGGAGCGCGGCGGTCTCCAACTGCTCCTTCGGGCTCCCCCACCCGCCGAGCACCTCCCGTAGCGCGGTCCGCGCCCTGGGGACACTGCGCGGGGTGCCGGGGAAGCGGTAGGTGATCTTGTACGGGGGTGCCGCCACTTCGGTCTCCAGATGTACGCACGGGGCCAACCAGCCCCGTATGCAGGCCGGTTGAGACTCAAGGAAGATCAGCGTGGGCCTGAAACAAGGCAACTTGCAACGTTGCGTGTTGCTTTGATTTATTTTTTCACCCTTACGAGGGAAGCAGTCCTCTCACCCCCTTTTCTTCTGCTACAAGAAGAGCTATGAGTGCACGCACGAGCGCAGAGCGCCCCTCCACCGTCCTGGGGCGCCAACTCGGCGACGAACTCCGCCGATTGCGGGAAGCCGCCGGCCTGTCGACCACGGACGCAGCCGACGTGCTCGACTGCACCAAGGGCAAGGTCAGCCGCATGGAGAACGGCAAGGTACTCGTCAGGTCACCAGACGTGACGGCTCTCCTCAATGCCTACGGTGTTCATGAACCGAAGTCGCACAGAAAGCTCACCAATCTGGCACGCGCCGCCAACCACCGCCGACAGCACGGCTGGTGGAACCGGTACGGTCCCGTGCTCGCCGACACCTACCGGGACTACGTCACGTTGGAAGCGGTCGCCGAGTCGGTCCGCACCTTTCAGGCCCAGTTGGTGCCCGGTCTCCTCCAGACGGAGAAGTACGTCCGCGCCGTCACCGTGGCCTCGCGCGCATGGCAGAGCGCCGATGAGGTCGATCAGTTCGTTTCGGTCCGCATGGCGCGGCAGAAGAGGCTCACGGACAGCCCGCCGCTGCACCTGTGCGCCGTCCTCTCCGAAGCCGTCCTGCTCCAACGGGTGGGCGGCCCGCGCGTGATGCGGGAGCAGTTGGCCGCCCTCACGGACGCCTCCGAACTCTCCAACGTGACGGTCCAGGTCCTCCCGTTCTCGCACGGGGCCCATGCCAGTATGTTCGGCCCGTACCTGATACTGGGCTTCCGGCAGGAGACGGCCATGGACGTCGTGTTGGCGGACAACCCGACCGGTGCCGTATGGCTGGAGCACGAACCCGAAGTCCGGCGCTACGGGGAGCTGTTCGACGCCGCGCGCACGGGCGCCCTGTCCTGCGTCGAGTCCCGCTCACTCATCCACCGCAGGGCCAAGGAGCACGAGAGATGAGCCGCCGAGACGAGTCCTTGCCGCTTTCCGGGAGCGTGTGGCGAACCAGCACCCACAGCGGGGGCAACAACGAGTGCCTCCAAGTAGCCGACGCACACCACGAATTCCTCCCCGTCCGCGACAGCAAGTTCCCGGGAGGCCCGACCCTCGCCTTCCCCCGCGCCGCCTGGACGGCGTTCGTCGCCCACCTGCGGTAGCCGAACTCCGCTGCCGTCCGCCCGAGTTGTGGCCCCCACCGCCTCTTCCGACCGCAAGTCGGCGCATTAAGCTGCGTCTTGACCGATCACGGCAGGCACGTGATCGGATTCCACCTGCCCGCGCCGCCCGAGGAGCGCCCATGGCCGACGAAGAGACGATCGACACCAGCAGGCCGCACTCGGCGCGGATGTACGACTACTACCTCGGCGGCAAGGACTGGTTCGAGGCCGACAAGCAGGCCGCCGAAGCGGCCATCGCGTTCTGGCCGCACGCCGCCGTCACCGCGCAGCAGAACCGGTACTTCATGCACCGGGCCACCCGGGTACTCGCCCGCGACTACGGCGTCCGGCAGTTCCTCGACCTCGGCACCGGCATCCCGACCAAGCCGAACCTGCACCAGATCGCGCAGGAGGTCGCCCCGGACTCGAAGGTCGTCTACCTCGACAACGACCCGCTCGTCCTCGAGTACGCGAGCGCCCTGCTGCGCAGCACCCCCGAAGGGCGCACCGCCTACGTCGAGGCCGACGTGCGCGAGGTCTCGCTCGGCGAGAACCAGGAGGTGCACGAGGTGCTCGACTTCGAGCAGCCGATCGCTCTCTCCCTCATCGCCCTGACGCACTTCTTCCCCGACGACTGGGACCCGCACGCCATGGTGGAACGGTTCCTGGCGCCGCTGCCCTCGGGCAGCTTCCTCGTCCTCTCGCACGCGACGCCCGACTTCGAGCCGAAGATCGCCGAAAAGGTCCGGCAGCTCTATCTGCAGAGCGGGACGCCCGTGCAGTTCCGCGCGAAGGCGGAGATCGAGCGGTTCTTCGACGGCCTGGAGCTGGTCGAGCCCGGCGTGACCACCGTCCACCGCTGGCGCCCCGAGGAGCCCTCCGAGTACTCCGACTACCAGGTGTCGTTCTACGGCGGCGTCGCCCGCAAGCCCTGACACCCCCGGACACGCGGCGGGGCCCGCCGGCGAACCGGTGGACCCCGCCGCGTGGTTGAACGCTCAGCCCTCGACGCCGAGCTTCTCCAGGATCAGCTCGCGCACGCGCGCGGCGTCCGCCTGCCCCCGGGTCGCCTTCATGACGGCACCGACGAGCGCACCGGCGGCCGCGACCTTCCCGCCCTTGATCTTCTCGGCGACGTCGGGGTTCCCGGCGATCGCCTCGTCGACCGCGGTGCCGAGGGCGCCCTCGTCGGAGACGACCTTGAGGCCGCGCTTCTCGACGACCTCGTCGGGGGTGCCCTCGCCCGCGAGGACGCCCTCGATCGTCTGCCGCGCGAGCTTGTCGTTGAGCGAGCCCTCCGCGACGAGCGCGCAGACCCGGGCGACCTGCTCCGGCGTGATCGGCAGCGCCTCCAGGTCGACGCCGTCCTCGTTGGCACGGCGGGCGAGTTCGCCCATCCACCACTTGCGGGCCTGGTCGGACGGCGCTCCGGCCTCGACGGTGGCCACGATCGGGCCGACGGCGCCCGCGTTGAGGACCGACTCCATCTCGTGCTCGCTGATCCCCCACTCCTCGCGGAGCCGGTTCCGCCGCTCGCGGGGCAGCTCGGGCAGGGTGCCGCGGAGCTCCTCCACCCACTCGCGCGGGGGCGCGACCGGGACGAGGTCGGGCTCGGGGAAGTAGCGGTAGTCCTCCGCCTCCTCCTTGACGCGGCCCGAGGTGGTGGAGCCGTCGTCCTCGTGGAAGTGGCGGGTCTCCTGGACGATCGTGCCGCCCGCGTCGAGGACCGCGGCGTGCCGCTGGATCTCGAAGCGGGCCGCGCGCTCCACGCTGCGCAGCGAGTTGACGTTCTTCGTCTCGCTGCGGGTGCCGAACTTCTCCGCGCCGTGCGGCCGGAGCGACAGGTTGACGTCGCACCGCATCTGGCCCATCTCCATGCGGGCCTCGGAGACGCCGAGCGCCTTGATGAGCTCGCGCAGCTCGGCGACGTACGCCTTCGCGACCTCGGGGGCGCGGTCGCCGGCGCCGACGATCGGCTTGGTGACGATCTCGATGAGCGGGATGCCGGCGCGGTTGTAGTCGAGCAGCGAGTGCGAGGCGCCGTGGATGCGGCCCGTCGCGCCGCCGATGTGCGTCGACTTGCCCGTGTCCTCCTCCATGTGGGCGCGCTCGATCTCGACGCGGAAGACCTCGCCGTCCTCGAGCTGTACGTCGAGGTAGCCGTCGAAGGCGATCGGCTCGTCGTACTGGGAGGTCTGGAAGTTCTTCGGCATGTCCGGATAGAAGTAGTTCTTCCGGGCGAAGCGGCACCACTCGGCGATCTCGCAGTGGAGCGCGAGGCCGATGCGCACGGCCGAGCGCACCCCCTCGGCGTTGACGACCGGGAGGGCGCCGGGGAGGCCGAGGCAGGTGGGGCAGGTCTGGCTGTTCGCATCGGCGCCGAGGCCGGTGGAGCAGCCGCAGAACATCTTGGTCTCGGTGCCGAGCTCGACGTGGACCTCGAGGCCCATCACCGGCTCGTAGGACGCCAACGCGTCCTCGTAGGACACCAGTTCAGTGACGGTCACGGAAAACTAACCTCTCTTTTCCCCGCGTCAGTCCGCGAGGATGTCGTCGTCGCCCATCCGCCGCAGCTCGCGGACGAGGAGGGCGACACCCGTCACGATGGAGGCGCCGGACACCAGCGCGTCGACGAGCCTCAGGGTGTCCTGCTCGTGCCGAGCGTTCTTCGCTTGCTTGACCACGTTGACCGCACCGAAGAGCGTGGTCCCGATGGACAGGTACGTGCCGGGCTTGGACTTCTTGAAGCCCTTGGCCTTCTCCAGCTTTCCGCTCATGGTGCTGTCTCCTGTTCCTCGGTCGTCCGTTGGCCTCACAGCGACGGTGCCTCGTCGAGCAGCTGATGGCCCCAACGTGCCTCGTAGGCGGCCTCGACCGCCGCACCGACACGATAGAGCCTCTCGTCCGCCATCGCCGGGGCGATGATCTGGAGCCCGACCGGCAGGCCGTCCTCCGGCGCGAGCCCGCACGGCAGCGACATCGCGGCGTTGCCCGCGAGGTTGACGGGGAGCGTGCAGACGTCGGCGAGGTACATCGCCATCGGGTCGTCGGCGCGCTCGCCGAGGGGGAACGCCGTCGTCGGGGTGGTCGGCGAGACGATGACGTCGACCTGCGCGAAAGCCCGTTCGAAGTCCTGGGTGATGAGGGTGCGGACCTTCTGCGCCGAGCCGTAGTACGCGTCGTAGTAGCCGGAGCTGAGCGCGTAGGTGCCGAGCATGACGCGGCGCTTCACCTCGTCGCCGAACCCGGCCTCGCGGGTGAGCGCGGTGACCTCCTCGGCCGAGTGCGTGCCGTCGTCGCCGACGCGCAGGCCGTAGCGCATCGCGTCGAAGCGGGCGAGGTTGGAGGAGCACTCGCTCGGCGCGATGAGGTAGTACGCGGCGAGCGCCTTGGTGAAGGACGGGCAGGAGAGCTCGACGACCTCCGCGCCCAACTCGCGCAGCAGCTCGACTGATTCGCCGAACCGCTGCATCACGCCGGCCTGGTACCCCTCGCCGCCGAACTCCTGCACCACGCCCACGCGCAGGCCGCGCACCTCGCCGTTGCGGGCCGCCGCGACGACGTCGGGGACGGGTGCGTCGATGGAGGTGGAGTCGCGCTCGTCGTGGCCGGCGATCACCGAGTGGAGCAGGGCCGCGTCGAGGACGGTGCGGGCGCAGGGGCCGCCCTGGTCGAGCGAGGAGGAGAAGGCGACCATGCCGTAGCGCGAGACGCCGCCGTACGTCGGCTTGACGCCGACCGTGCCGGTGACGGCGGCGGGCTGGCGGATGGAGCCGCCCGTGTCGGTGCCGAGGGCGAGCGGGGCCTCGAAGGCGGCGAGCGCCGCGGAGGAGCCGCCGCCCGAGCCGCCGGGGATGCGGGTGAGGTCCCAGGGGTTGCCCGTCGGGCCGAAGGCGCTGTTCTCGGTGGACGAACCCATCGCGAACTCGTCCATGTTGGTCTTGCCGAGGATGACGACGTCGGCTTCCTTCAGCTTGCGCGTCACCGTCGCGTCGTACGGCGGGATCCAGCCTTCGAGGATCTTGGACCCGACCGTCGTGGGGACGCCCTCGGTGGTGAAGATGTCCTTCAGCGCGAGCGGTACGCCGGCGAGCGGACCGAGCTTCTCGCCGGCCTCGCGCTTCGCGTCGACCTCGCGGGCCTTGGCGAGCGCGCCCTCGCGGTCGAGGTGGAGGAAGGCGTGGACCTTCTCGTCGACGGCCTCGATGCGGGCGAGGTGCGCCTCCGTCGCCTCGACGGCGGTGACCTCGCCTGCGGCGATCTTCTCCGCGAGCACGGCCGCGGAGAGTCTGGTCAGGTCGGTCACGATTCCTCCCCCAGGATCTGCGGCACCATGAATCGCTGCTGCTCGTGGGCGGGCGCACCGGAGAGCGCCTGCTGCGGGGTCAGCGAAGGACGGACGACGTCCTCGCGCATGACGTTGGTGAGCGGCAGCGGGTGGGAGGTGGGCGGAACGTCCTCGTCGGCGACATCGGAGACGGCGGCGACCGCGCCGATGATGTCGTCGAGCTGACCGGCGAAGTGCTCCAGCTCTTCGTCCTTCAGCTCCAGGCGTGCCAGCCGGGCGAGGTGGGCGACCTCCTCGCGCGTGATGCCAGGCATGCAGCGATCCTCTGGGGTGAGTGTTGGATTTTCCGCCCCAATCCTATGGGTCTCGCGGGGTGGTCCGCGCCGGGCGGGTGCACACCCGCGAGCGGATCGCCCTCCGCTACTGGACGGGTTGCCTGCCGCCCGTCGGCCGCTCGCCCCCGGGGCGCTGTTCGAGCGCGGGCGCGAGGGACTGCGTCGCGCCGCCCGCTTCCGGTGTCGAGCGCCGCGGGGCCCCGGGGGGCGGGGGTGCGGCGGCGCTCGTGCCGGGCGCCGGCTCGGTCGGGTCGTCGGAGGTGGAGGGGCCGGGGAGGGCGGTCCCGCCGTTGTCCCCGGAGCCGGTCGCGGGGGTGCCGGCGGCGGGTGGCGGTCCTGCCAGGCGTTCCCCGTCGAGTGCCTCGCGGTCCGTGCAGGGGGAGGCGGCCGCCGTGTCCCTCGCGCGGAGCCACGCGGTCGTCTCGCTCGGCGGCATCGCCGCCGCGACGAGCCAGCCCTGGACGGCGTCGCAGCCGAGGTCGCGCAGGCGCTCCCAGGTCTCGTCGTCCTCCACGCCCTCGGCGACGACCAGCAGCCCGAGCGAGTGCGCGAGGTCGACGGTGCAGCGGACGATCTCCGCGTCCTCGGTGTCGACGGCGAGGCGTGCGACGAAGGAGCGGTCGATCTTCAGCTCGCTCACGGGGAGGCGGCGGAGGTGGACGAGGGAGGAGTACCCGGTGCCGAAGTCGTCGAGCGACATGCGCACGCCGTGTCCCGTGAGCCCGGCGAGCGTGTCGGCGGCGCGCTGCGGGTCCTCCAGGAGGACGTGCTCGGTGATCTCCAACTGGAGTGCGTGCGCCGGCACTCCGTGGCGCGCGAGGCGGGCGGCGACGGCTCCGGCGAAGCCGGGCGAGTGGACGTCGCGCGGGGAGACGTTGACGGCGACGGGCACGGTGAGCCCCTGCGCCCACCACCTCGCCACCTGTGCGAGCGCCGTTTCCAGGACGTACTCGGTGAGCCGCGGCATCAGCCCCGAGGTCTCCGCGATGGCGATGAACTCGTCGGGAGGCACCCGGCCGCGCTCGGGGTGGACCCACCTCACCAGCGCCTCGAGGCCGGAGACGGTGCCGTCGAAGCCGACCTTCGGCTGGTAGTGGAGGGCGACCTCGCCCGCGTCGAGGGCGCGGCGGAGGTCGGCGAGGAGGCCGAGGCGGTCCGGGGTGTTGCCGTCCCTGGTGGCCTCGTAGACCTCGACGGCGGTGCGGTCGCGCTTCGCCTCGTACATCGCGACGTCGGCGCGGCGGAGCAACCCTTCGGCCTCCTGGGCGTGTTCGGGGAAGACGGCGACGCCCGCGCTCGCCTCCAGGACGAGGTTGAGGCCGTCGAGGTCGAGCGGTGAGCCCAGGGCGCCGACGAGTTCGCGGGCGATCTTCTGGGCCTGCGTGATCGAGGTGCAGCTCGGCAGCAGGACGGCGAACTCGTCGCCGCCGAGGCGGGCGGCCTCCGCGCCGCGGGGCAGGGCGGTACGGAGGCGGTCGGCTATCTGCAACAGCAGGCGGTCGCCCGCGAGATGGCCGAGGGTGTCGTTGACCGAGCGGAAGCGGTCGAGGTCGATCAGAACCAGGGCCGCCCTGCTCTCGGTACGTTCGGCCTCGTCGAGCGCGGCCCAGCTCCGCTCCATGAGCCAGAGGCGGTTGGGCAGCCCCGTGAGCGGGTCGCGGAGCTGCTCCTCCGCGCGGGCGCGTGCGATGCGCAGCGTCGAGTCGAGGGCGATCAGCGGGACGGCGAAGAGCGGCAGCAGCGCGGCCTTGTGGACGGCGACGACCGCGATCAGCGGCGCGAGCCCCAACAGCGCGACGGCGACGAGCAACTGCCGTGCAAGCGCCGTGCGCAGCGGTGTCGGCAGGCTGGTCGCGCGCGGCGCGAAGGAGAACCACAGCAGCGCCCGCGAGACGGCGAGGTAGCCGACGACGGCGAGCCCGACGAGCAGCAGCGCCCCCGGGACCCACTGCTCCGGCTGCCAGGGACGCGCGACGGAAGGGTGGACGCCGAACGCGGCCAGGATCAGCGCGGCCGCTCCGATGCCGAGTATGTCGATGGCGCCGTGCGCCAGCGCCTGCCGCCAGCGGTGCCGCCGTGCCGCGCCCACGAGCACCACCACCGCGAGGCTCACCAGCGCGGCCGGGACCCAGCCGTAGAGGAGGAGGATCGCGAGGGTGAGCGCGGCGCCCGAGCCCGTGCCGCCCCACCAGCGGTCCCTTCCCAGTGCCACCAGGTGCCCCACGACGGCGCCGATGAGGAGCGCGAACGCCCAGCCCGCGACGCCGTCGGGGAAGAGCGCGTGTCCGTCCGTCAGGACGCGGACGAATCCGAGTACGAGCACGACGCCGGCCGCCGCGGTCACGAGCGGAGGCAGCAGCGGTGGTCTCATCGCCGAGAGGCGCTGGAACCACGAGGGCACGTCCTCCGTGCCCCTGCCGCCCGACGTACCGCCCGATGCTCCGCCCTGCGCGCTCGCCTGGGCGCCGGTCTCGGAGGGCAGACGAGAGCCCGCGGGGAGACTGCCCCCGGTGAAATCCTGCATCCCGGTCCCTCTCACAGCCGTCGGGGCCCGCTCTCGCCACGCACAGGCCCACCCTTCAACAGTAGGCCGCCGAGGGCGATATGGGGCAGCGATCGGCGGTGGTTGCCCGGAAGCCATCGGCTCCGAAGCGCTCATCCGCCGTACGAAGCACGACAGATGGGACAACAGCGGCCCGACGTCACGCATCGCACCGCCGCCTGCCGGGGAGGCTTGCGGCACAGCCGGACCCCGGTGAACTCCCGCTGCCTGCGGCCCAGGCGGTCCCTGCGCCTCGTGCAGCTCCCCTGCCGGCCGAACCGGGAGCCCGGTGCGGGACGGGCGGCGCCCCCGAACGGAAGCGTGCCGGCGCCCTGTTGACCGGGGAAGGGCACGGCCCGAAGCGGAAGGGCGCCGGGGCCCTTCCGCCCGCCGCGGGCCGCCACGGCTTCAGGCCTCCTCCTCGACGGGCTCCGCCGCATCCCGCGCCGCGTCCGGTCCCTCCGTCAACAGGAGTGCGAAGGCGTCGTCGCGGAGGACCGGGACCTTGAGCTGGACGGCCTTGTCGTACTTCGATCCTGGGTCCGCGCCGGCAACGACAAAATCGGTCTTCTTCGAGACGGAACCCGTCACCTTGGCGCCCCGGCTCTGGAGCGCCTCCTTGGCGCTGTCCCTCGTGTACGAGGCGAGGGTTCCGGTGACGACGACGGTGATCCCGGCGAGCGGGCGCGGCCCCTCCTCCGCGGCGCCCTCCTCCTCCATCCGCACGCCGGCCGCCCGCCAGCGCGCGACGATCTCGCGGTGCCAGTCCTCCGCGAACCAGTCCTTGAGGGAGGCCGCGATCGTGGGGCCTACGCCCTCCGTCGCCGCCAGCTCCTCTTCGTCGGCCTCCGCGATGCGGTCGAGGGAGCGGAACTCCCTCGCCAGCGCGGCCGCGGCGACGGGGCCGACGTGCCGGATGGAAAGCCCCGTGATGATGCGGGCGAGCGGGCGGTCCTTGGCGGCCGCGATGTTCTCCAGCATCGCGAGGGTGTTCTTCCGCGGCTCGCCCTGCTGGTTGGCGAAGAGGGTGACGACCTTCTCCTCGCCCGTCTTCGGGTCCCGCTTGGGGAGCCCCGAATCGGGGTCGACGACGTGCGCGCGGATGGGGAGGAGGTCCTCGACGGTGAGGTCGAAGAGGCCGCCCTCGTCACTCAGCGGCGGTCGCGACGGCTCCAGGGGCTGGGTGAGCGCGCTCGCGACGACGTATCCGAAGTGCTCGATGTCGAGGGACTTGCGCCCGGCGAGGTAGAAGAGCCGCTCGCGCAACTGGGCAGGGCAGGAGCGGGCGTTGGGGCAGCGGAGGTCGATGTCGCCCTCTTTCATGGGGCGCAGCGCCGTGCCGCAGTCGGGGCAGTGCGTCGGCATCACGAACTCGTGCTCGCTGCCGTCCCGCAGGTCGGCGACGGGGCCGAGGATCTCGGGGATGACGTCACCGGCCTTGCGGAGGACGACCGTGTCCTCGATAAGGACGCCCTTGGACTTCACCACCTCCTGGTTGTGCAGGGTGGCGAACTCCACCTCGGAGCCGGCGACGGTGACCGGCTCGACGACCGCGTACGGCGTGACCCGGCCGGTGCGGCCGACCCCGACGCGGATGTCGAGGAGCTCGGTGTTGACCTCCTCCGGCGCGTACTTCCAGGCGATCGCCCACCGCGGCGCGCGCGAGGTGGCGCCGAGCCGGCCCTGGAGCGCGATCTCGTCGAGCTTGACGACGACGCCGTCGATCTCGTGCTCGACGGAGTGCCGGTGCTCGCCGTAGTAGGAAAGGAACTCCCGCACCCCGGCGAGCCCTTCGACGACGCGGCTGTGGGTGGTGGTGGGCAGGCCCCACTCGCGCAGCAGGTCGTAGGCGTGCGAGAGGCGGTCGATGTCGAAGCCCTCGCGCGCGCCGATGCCGTGGACCACCATCTGCAGCGGGCGGGTGGCCGTGACCTTCGGGTCCTTCTGGCGGAGCGAACCCGCCGCCGCGTTGCGCGGGTTGGCGAAGGGCTTCTCGCCCGCCTCCACGAGGCGTCTGTTGAGGTCGTCGAACCGCTCCATGGGGAAGAAGACCTCGCCGCGTACCTCGACGAGCTCGGGGACGCGCTCGCCCGCGAGGCGCTCCGGGATACCGGAGACCGTGCGGATGTTGGGGGTGATGTCCTCGCCCGTGCGGCCGTCGCCGCGGGTGGCGGCGCGGGTGAGGCGCCCGTGCTCGTAGGTGAGGTTCACGGCGAGGCCGTCGATCTTGAGTTCGCAGAGGAAGTGGTAGGGCACGCCGGAGAGTTCGCGCGCGACGCGGTCGGCCCACTCGCCCAGCTCGGCGTCGTCGAAGGCGTTGTCGAGGGAGAGCATCCGTTCGCGGTGGGCGACCTCGGTGAACTCCGTCTCGTACTGCCCTGCGACCTTCTGGGTCGGCGAATCGGGGGTGCGCAGCCGCGGGTGCTCGTCCTCCAGCGCCTCCAACTCGCGCAGGAGCCGATCGAACTCGGCGTCGCTGACGGTCGGGGCGTCCCTGACGTAGTAGCGGAAGCGGTGGTCCTCGATCTCCTCCGCGAGCCGCTGGTGCCGCTCGCGGGCTTCGGCGGGCACGGCCGCCGCTTCTTCACCGGCCACAGTCTCTTCCTCTCCGGTCCGGTCGACGCCGCACGCCGGGACGCGGGAGAGCGCCGCCGGCCGGCGGACGCTCCTCCCGGGCGACGGAGCCACTCGGGAACTACTCGGGGTCGTCGGCGAGCGAGCCCGCCGCGCGGACGCAGTGGGCGAGCACCGCGCGGGCCGCCGCCGGCGCGGAGCCGGCGAGCCCGCAGGCAGGAGTGACCACCACGGACTCGCTGAGCAGCCCGGGGGCGAGCCCCAGCCTGCGCCACAACGACCTGACACCCGAGACGCTACTAGCCGGGTCTGACAATTCCGCCGCATCCGAGACCGCGCCGGGTACGACGCCGGCGAAGAGCGCGAGGCCGCCTTCGACCGCCTCCCCCAGCGCCGTGTCCTCGGCTTCCCGCGCCTCGTCGGCGGCGCCGCGCTCGCCCGCGAGCTGGGCCGCGTCGAAGGAGAGGCCCGTCGCACCGGCCCGCCTGAGCAGGCCGAAGGGCATCCCGGGGGCGCAGCAGTGGAAGAGCACCGGAAGGTTCGCGTGCGCGTCAGCGGCGAGGCCGGAAACAAGATCGCGAAGGGTCGACTCGGCGACCGTGTCCTCGACCGGTGCGTACCTGCGGTAGCCGCTCGCGGTCGGCACCCGGCCGGCCAGCACGCGGGGCAGCGAGGGCTCGTCGAGCTGGAGGACGAGGCGCGCGTGCGGCACGCGGCGGGCGACCTCGGCGAGGTGGGCCGCGAGCCCCTCGCGGAGCGAGGCGGCGAGGTCGCGGCAGGCTCCGGCGTCGCCGAGCATCGCCTCGCCGTTGCGCCGTTGCAGCGCGGCGGCGAGCGTCCAGGGGCCGACGGCCTGGATCTTCAGCGCCCCGGTGTGCTCGCCGGCGAACTCCTCCAGCGCGTCGAGGTCCTCGCCGATCCAGGAGCGGGCCCTGCGGGTGTCGCGGCCCGGGCGGTCGGCGAGGCGCCAACCGCTCGGCTCCGCCTGCACGTAGAGCTCGGCGAGGAGCCCGGCGGTGCGGCCCGGCATGTCGGCGCCCGGACCGCGGGCCGGCAGTTCGGGCAGATGCGGCAGCGCCTCGAAGGTGCCGAGCACCGCCTTGGCCGCCTCGCGTGCGTCGTCTCCGGGCATCGATCCGACGCCGGTCGCGGCGCCGCGGCCCCAGGGGAAGTACGGTTCCGTCTCACTCACCCGGAAAGGGTACGCGGCCGGGCGCAAGGCCCCTGAGGACGGCTCCTCCGTGCGGGCCGGCGGACGGGCGCCGACGTGCAGCTCAACTCTTCGGACGCACCTGCAAATCGGTCACCTCGGCTCCGCGCGGGAGGTCGAGCGCGCACACCACCGTGTGCGCCACATCGGCCGGTGCGAGCCATTGTTCCGGGTCGTAGGAGCGGCCCTCGTAGCGGTGGATCTTCTCCTGCATCGGTGTCGCCGTGCGCCCCGGGTAGACGGAGGTGACGCGCACTCCGGCGGAGGTCTCCTCGGCGCGGAGCGAGTCGGCGAGGGCTTTGAGTCCGTGTTTGCTCGCCGCGTACGCGCCCCATTCCGGATTGGCGCGGAGCCCGGCGCCCGAGTTGACGAAGACGACGTGCCCGCGAGACTGCCTGAGTTGGGGAAGCAGCAGCCGTGTGAGTTCTGCGGGTGCGACGAGATTCGCGGCGAGCGTCGCGTTCCACAGCGCCGGAGTCGATTCGGCAACCGGGGACAATTCCGCAACGCCGCCGATGTGCAGCAGCGAATCGAGCGTTTCCGGCTGCTCCTGTTTCTCCAACGCCCAGGAGAGTCGCGCGGGTTCTGCGAGGTCGCCTACGACGGTCCGTGCGCCGGGGAACCTTTCCGCCAACTCCTTGGCGCGGCCCGCGTTTCTCGCCAGCACCCACAGGGTGTCTCCGCGGTCGAGAAGACGCCGGGAGACCGCGCTTCCGATTCCGGAGCCGGCACCGGTGATCAAGTGTGTTGCCATACCGACATCCTGCCGCATCGGGCACCCGCTCCCCCGCGCCCCTCGGCCCACCGCGCCGCGGGGTGCGTTCGCGCGGGATCGTCCGGTTCAGCCCGCTTGTCGCTACGGTCGGACAGAGCGGGTACTTGTCATGGTTTGGCGCCGCATGCCCCCCGCATTTTTTCGGAACCGAAAATCCGCTGGTCAAAGCGGTGTTTCACGCCAATGTAACGGTGTGCGGGCCGAGTTGGGGGCATAGATCTGTCGGAGCTGGATAGCTATGCGCCAGAGACCGTGCGTGCTCCCCAACCTGCCGTGCATTCCCTGGGCACTTCCAGGGCCACCCCAGTGCGGCGTCATCCGGGGCGCGCGCCATAGGCCACCGTCTCAGTACTGGAGGTTTCGTCATTTCCGCGCGACCGGCTCAGGAGTTCGGAGACAACCCCGTCGAGGTCCGGGAAACGGGCCACTACACAGAAGAATACGTCCCAAGCTTCGCGGAGAAGTGGGACGGGCTCATAGATTGGGAGAAGCGGACAGAGAGCGAAGGCAATTTCTTCATCGACCTCATGCGCAAGCGAGGCGTGAAGAGTGTGCTCGACGTGGCGACGGGGACCGGGTTCCACTCGGTGAGCCTGCTGGAGGCCGGGTTCGAGACCGTGAGCGCGGACGGCAGCGCCGACATGCTCGCCGTCGCCTTCGAGAACGGCATGAAGAAGGAGCACATCCTTCGCGTCGTACACGCCGACTGGCGCTGGCTCAACCGCGACGTGCACGGCGAGTACGACGCCATCGTCTGCCTCGGCAACTCCTTCACCCACCTCTTCTCCGAGCAGGACAGGCGAAAAGCACTCGCCGAGTTCTACGCGATGCTGAAGCACGACGGCATTCTCGTGCTCGATCAGCGCAACTACGACGCGATGCTGGACAACGGCTATTCCAGCAAGCACTCGTTCTACTACTGCGGCGAAGACGTCAAGGTGGAGCCCGCTTACCTCGACGACGGACTCTGCCGCATGCAGTACGACTTCAACGACGGTTCGACGTACTACCTCAACATGTATCCGCTGCGGAAGGACTACACCCGCAAGCTGATGTCCGAGGTGGGTTTCCAGCACATCGAGACCTACGGCGACTTCCAGGACACCTACCGCGAGGACGAGCCGGACTTCTACATCCACGTCGCGGAGAAGGCGTACCGCCCGGGCGAGTACTCGGAATCCACGAACACGGCCCGGAGTTACTACAACTCGACGGACGCCGACACCTTCTACCACTCGGTGTGGGGCGGCGAGGACATTCACGTCGGCCTCTACAAGACCCCGGACGAGCCGATCGCGGACGCCAGCCGCCGCACCGTCGAGCAGATGGCGTCGAGGCTCGGTCTCACCGCCGACCACAAGGTGCTCGACCTCGGCGCCGGCTTCGGCGGCTCGGCACGCTACCTCGCCAAGACCTTCGGCTGCCGCGTCGAGGCGCTCAACCTCAGCGAGGTGGAGAACGAGCGCAACCGCCAGTACACGGAGGCCGCCGGGCTCAGCCACCTCATCGACGTGACCGACGCCTCCTTCGAGTCGATCCCCTGCGCCGACTCCAGCGTCGACGTCATCTGGTCCCAGGACGCCTTCCTGCACAGCGGCAACCGCGTCAAGGTGATGGAGGAGCTCGCCCGCGTGCTGAAGCCGGGCGGCCAGGTGGTCTTCACCGACCCGATGGCCTCCGACGGCGTCGACTCCAAAGCGCTCCAGCCGATCCTCGACCGCATCCACCTCTCGGACATGGGCTCCCCTGGCTTCTACAAGCGCGAGCTGACCAAGCTCGGCTTCCAGCCGGGCACCGGCGACGGCTTCGAGGAGCACCGCGAGCAACTCGCGACCCACTACGGCCGGGTGCACCAGGAGACGGAGAAGCAGGAGGCCGAAGGGCTCGGGCAGAAGGTCAGCGCCGAGTACCTGGAGAACATGAAGAAGGGCCTCCAGCACTGGGTCGAAGGCGGCAAGGCGAAGAACCTCACCTGGGGCATCTTCCACTTCAAGCTGACCGACAAGTAATCGCACGGCCACGCGCGTTCGGCGGGCATCCCGTACGCGCGACCGGCTGAGCCCCGTACCGCGACGGGCCCGCACCCCGGGAGACCAGCCCCTCCCGACGGTGCGGGCCTGACGGCGCCCCGCGCGGTCAGGCGCCCCTGCCGGGCCGGCCCGGCAGGTGCCCGTCGGCCCTGCGGATCGCACCGCCGAGGTCGTACTCGCCGGTGCCGGGGATCGCGGGGCCCGGCGAGGGTCCCGCCGCCAACAGCCGGCCGAGGCCGCGACGCGTCGCGGCGACGACCACGCGGTCGCCGGCCTTGAGCCGGTAGTCGGGAGAGAGCCGCCACTCCATGCCCGTACCGCCCTGCCACGAGGGCCACTCGGCATCGGGCGGCGACGCCTGCCCGCCGGTGTCGAGCGCGAGCACCCGCCACCCGCCGCGGTGGAACGCCTGCCCGACGGTGCGCCCCTCCAACAGCGCGTTGTCGGCGACGTCGAGCGCCGCGAAGACGAGGACCCGCCGCCCGACCTGGATCGCGCCGAGCACCTGCCGCCCCATCATCGCGCCGGCGAAGGCGGGCGCCGCGAGCGCGGAGACGCTGCGGCTCCGCGTCTGCGCCGTCGGATAGGTGTCGTAGAGGGTGCGGTAGACGGTGGCGGCGAAGTCGTCGTCGAAGAGGCGCATCACCACGCGGAGTTCGGGCTTGACCTGGCGTGCGTAGAGCGACGCCTCCAGGTTGGTGCCGTCGCTGCTGGTGAGGGCGAGAAGGGCGCGGGCGCGCTTGATCTTCGCCGCCTCCAGCACGTCGCGCTCCGTGACGTCGGCGACGACGGTGGGCACCCGCTGCTCCCGCGCCCGCGCCATGCCGCGCGCCTCGGGGTCGCGTTCGACGCAGACGACGGGGATCTCCAGCTCCAGCAGCCGGTCGAGGACGCGCGAGCCGACCTTGCCGAGTCCCAGCAGCACCACGTGGCCCGACATCCCGCGCGGCGGCGCCGGCATCTCGCTCGCCCTGCGGAAGGCGCCGTAGCTCTCCAGGACCACGGCCATGAGGAGCGGAAGGATCAGCATCCCCGCGAGGGCTGCGAGGAGTTGGAGGACCTGCTCGTCGTGGGGCTCTTCCACCTTCGGCTCGTTGATGGCGAAGAGGTCGAGGAGGGTGATGTACCCCGCCTTGAGGGGCGAGTCGTCGCTGAGTACCCAGTTCCACGCGGCGAGGACGAAGACGACGGCGGCGAGGACGAGGACCGAGTACCGCAGCCGCCGCGAGAAGAACTCCTTGAACGCGAGGAGCCGCGGCAGCCTGGGCGCCCGTACCGGCTGCGGGCTCGACTGCCGGGTGATCGCCTCCAGCATCACGGCGCCCCGCTGGCGCGGCAGTCCGGCGAGGTCGGCCTCCGAGGGCAGCAGGAGCGGGCCCTCGTGGTCGGGTCCCTCGTCCTCGTCGACGTCGCCCTCGTCGGACGCCTCCGACTCGGGGAGCAGCGCGAGCGTGCAGAGCGGGTCGCGCGCGGTGGCGGTGCCGAGGGTGCGCTCCTTGGCACGCAGCAGCAGCCCCTCCGCCTGGACGATCTTGTCGCTGCCGACGACGGCTGCGGCGACGAGCGAGGGGGCCGCGGTGTCGGCGTCGGAGAGGACGGTCGTCGAGGTGTCGACGGCCGTGGCGTCGAGGTGGGGGCTGCGGACTTCGACGGCGCGGTCGAGGAGGCTCTCCAGGTAGCCGCCGAGCGTGCGGTTGAACATGCGTATGACGAGGCGTATTTCGGGGTTGACTCTGCGGGCGCGCAGCGCGATGTGGATGTTGAGCTGGTCGTCGCCCGAGGTGAGTGCGAGGGCGCTGGCCGACTCGACACCGGCGCGGCGGAGCGCGTCGTCGTCGGGCACCCGGGACTCGACGGCCCGCACCGCCTGCCCGGCGGGGACGGGGCGGCCGTTGGCGTCGCGCAGCGGCCGGTCGACGAGTTCGGCGATCTGCGGACCGTGGTCGCCGCCGCGCAGCGAGGGCAGGACGACGGTGACGCGCTGGCCGTAGACCGTCGCCAACTCCTTGACGAGCCGCAGCGAAAGTGCGTTGTCCCCGCAGACCACCATATGTCCGCGCGTACTGCCTGGCCCTAGACTTCTGCCCATGGCCTCCACAGACCCCGTGCCGCCCTCTGGCATGACCGCCCCCATGAACATCTGTGTGTTCTGCTCCGCCGCAGAGCTCTCTGCCGTATACACCGAGCCTGCCCGGGAGTTCGCCGAGCTTATCGGCAAACGAGGTCACAACCTTGTGTGGGGCGGCTCCGACGTGGGCCTGATGAAGGTGATGGCGGACGGCGTGCAGTCGGCGGGCGGGCGGCTCATAGGCGTCTCCGTCGAGTTCCTCCGCGCCACGGCGCGCGAGGACGCGGACGAGATGGTCGTCACCGCCGATCTCGGGTCGCGCAAGGCGGAGTTGCTCCGGCGGTCCGACGCCGTCGTCGTGATGGTCGGCGGCACCGGGACGCTCGACGAAGCCACCGAGATACTGGAACTCCGCAAGCACCGCCGGCACACCAAGCGCATCGTCGTCCTCAACACCGCGGGGTACTACGACGGCCTGCGGCAGCAGTTGGCGCGGATGGAGGCGGAGGGCTTCCTGCCGCTGCCCGCCTCCGAGCTCTGCACCTTCGCCGAGGACGGCGCCGAGGCGCTCGACCTCCTCGAAACCTGACGCCGCCCGCGGGCTACCCCGCTGCGGCGGTGCTGCGGTCCGTCGCCGCGATCGTCGCGGAACCGACGACGCGGGTGCCGTCGTAGAGCACCACGGCCTGCCCCGGCGCGACGCCGCGCACCGGTTCGGCGAACTCGATCCGCAGCTCGCCCTCGACGACCTCGGCCCGCACCCGCGTCTCGCCGCCGTGCGCCCGGAGTTGGGCGGTGTAGGTGCCGGGCGCCGCGGGCGGGGCGCCGCACCAGCGGGGGCGGATCGCACGGAGCGCGGTGACGTCGAGCGCCTCGACGGGGCCGACGGTGACCGTGTTCTCCACGGGCGAGATGTCGAGGACGTACCGCGGCTTGCCGTCGGGCGCGGGGTGGCCGAGGCGGAGGCCCTTGCGCTGGCCGACGGTGAAGCCGTACGCGCCCTCGTGGGTGCCGAGTTGCTCGCCCGACTCGTCGAGGATGGCGCCCTCTGCACGGCCGAGGCGGCGCTCCAGGAAGCCGCGGGTGTCGCCGTCGGCGATGAAGCAGATGTCGTGGCTGTCGGGCTTCTCGGCGACGGCGAGGCCGCGCCGCTCCGCCTCGGCGCGGATCTCCTCCTTGGTGGTGAGGGTGTCCCCGAGGGGGAACATCGCGTGCGCGAGCTGGCGGTCGTCGAGGACGCCGAGGACGTAGCTCTGGTCCTTCGCCGCGTCGCTCGCGCGGTGGAGCTCGCGGGTGCCGTCGGGGAGTTCGGTGACGGTGGCGTAGTGGCCCGTGCAGACGGCGTCGAAGCCGAGGGCGAGCGCCTTGTCGAGGAGCGCCGCGAACTTGATCTTCTCGTTGCACCGCAGGCACGGGTTGGGGGTACGCCCTGCCTCGTACTCCGCGACGAAGTCCTCCACGACGTCCTCGCGGAAGCGCTCGGCGAGGTCCCAGACGTAGAAGGGGATGCCGATGACGTCGGCGGCGCGGCGCGCGTCGTGGGAGTCCTCGACGGTGCAGCACCCGCGGGCGCCGGTGCGGAAGGACTTGGGGTTCTCGGAGAGCGCCAGGTGGACGCCGGTGACGTCGTGCCCCGCCTCGGCGGCGCGGGCTGCGGCGACCGCCGAATCGACGCCGCCCGACATGGCGGCGAGCACCCGCAGCGTACGCCGGGGGGCGCCCTCCGGTTCGCCGGGGGCGCTGGGAGCGGGGGCGGCCGCTCGGCCTGCTGCCTCGCGCTGGTGGGAGTTCACGGCTGTCATAACGTCCCCAGCCTAATCGGAACCGAGGACGGTCTCGAAGCCGTTGTTCATGCCGTGGGCGATCAGCAGCGGCGCGAGGAGCGCGAGGAGCAGAACCCGTCGGACGGGTCGGACCGGGATACCGGCGACCGCGGCGCGACGGGCGCCGAAGGGCGCGGGCGCAGGGCCGGCAGGCGCGCGGTGCTGCTCGGGGGCGGCGCCGCCGCTTGCGGCGGACTCGCGTACGTCTCGCGGGACGGCCTCGGCCGCCTGTGGTGGCGGATGCCGTCCAACATCAAGCCGCGCAAGGAGGGCGAGGTCGACGACGCACGCGCCGACTGGGACGGCGCCTCCCCGAGCAACTGGCGCCAGGCGAGCCGCCCCGACGACTACGAGATCGACCGCATCGTCGTCCACGTCGTCCAGGGCAGCTACGCCGTCGCCCTCAAGGTCTTCCGCGACCCGGCGCACGGCGCCGCCGCCCACTACGTCGTGCGCAAGGACGGTCACCTGGCGCAGGCGGTCCGCGAACTCGACGTCGCCTACCACGCGGGCAACCGCGACTACAACCAGCGCAGCATCGGCATCGAGCACGAGGGCTGGGTCGACCGCCCCGAGTCCTTCACGGAGTCGATGTACCGCTCCTCCGCCCGCCTCGCGGCCGGCATCTGCCGCCGGTACGGCATACCCGCCGACCGGCAGCACATCGTCGGCCACATCGAAGTCCCCGGAGCCGACCACACCGACCCGGGCCCGCACTGGGACTGGGACCGGTACCTGCACATGATCGAGCAGGAGCTGCGGCGGGGGCGGTGACCGCGGCCAGCGAACTCCGGTTCCACGGAAGGGGCTTCGTCCGCAGCGACGTCGCCGTCGTCCGGCTGCCCGACGGCGCACCCGTCGTCGTGGCGATCACGTCCGGCGCGACAAGGACACGGAGCCCGACGACCGGCTGATCGCACGCGCGGCCTCCGTCGCCGACGAGCTCGCCTGGCCGCGGGGTCCTCCTCTCAGCTCAGCCCGGCGCTCCTCGCCCGCTCGACGACGGGGCCGATCGCGTCGGCGAGCGCGGCGACGTCCGCCTTGGTCGAGGTGTGGCCGAGCGAGAACCGGAGGGTGCCGCGGGCGAGTTCGGGTGTGCTGCCGGCGGCCAGGAGGACGTGGCTCGGCTGCGCGACGCCCGCGGTGCACGCGGAGCCCGTCGAGCATTCGATGCCGCGGGAGTCGAGGAGGAGGAGCAGCGAGTCGCCCTCGCAGCCGGGGAAGGAGAAGTGCGCGTTGGCGGGGAGGCGTCCTGCCGGGTCCGGGTCGCCGTTGAGGACCGCGTCGGGGACGGCGCTCCGAACCGCGTCGACGAGCGTGTCCCGCAGCTCCGTCACCTCCCGTGCGTACTCCTCGCGGCGTCCGACGGCGTGGTGGACGGCCGTGGCGAAGGCGGCGACCGCGGGGGTGTCGAGGGTGCCCGAGCGGACCTGCCGTTCCTGGCCGCCGCCGTGGAGCAGCGGGACGGGTGCGTACGCGCGCTGGAGGAGCAGCGCGCCGGCGCCGTACGGGCCGCCGACCTTGTGGCCCGTGACCGTCATCGCGGCGAGCCCCGACTCGGCGAAGTCGACGGGCACCTGCCCGAGCGCCTGCACCGCGTCGGAGTGCATCGGAACACCGAACTCCGCCGCCACGGCGGCGAGTTCGGGGATCGGGTTGACGGTGCCGATCTCGTTGTTCGCCCACATCACGCTGACGAGCGCGGCGCTCTCCCCGTGCTCGGTGAGCGCCGCCCTGAGGTCCTCGGCGTGGGTGCGCCCGTACGCGTCGACCGGGAGCCACACGACGGAGGCGCCCTCGTGCGCCTCCAGCCACTCGACGGAGTCGAGGACGGCGTGGTGCTCGGCCGGGCTCGCGAGGATCGTCGTACGGCGCTGCTCGGCGTCCCTGCGGGACCAGTAGAGCCCCTTTATCGCGAGGTTGTCCGCCTCCGTACCTCCGGAGGTGAGCACCACCTCGCTGGGCCGGGCACCGAGCGCCGAGGCGAGCTGCTCCCGTGCCTCCTCGACGGTGCGGCGGGCTCTGCGCCCCGCACCGTGCAGCGAGGAGGGGTTGCCGACGACCGCGAGCTGCGCGGTGAACGTCCGCACGGCCTCCGGGTGCATGGGCGTCGTGGCGGCGTGATCGAAGTAGGCAATGTGGGCCATGGTTCCGCAATTCTACGGGGCCGCCGCGGCCGCCGGTGGGGCGCGTGGTGGGGCGTGGGGGCGGGGTGGGGGTCGTGACGGGGCGCGCTGGGTGGGCGCGGTGTGGTGGGGGGTGTGGTTCGGGACCCGGCACCCTGCCCGGTCCGGTCAGCCGTACATCGCCAAGCGGTACAGGGTCGCGAGCTCGTCGTCGATGGGATGGGGTTGCGGTTTGCCGGCGGAGTCGAGTGCGTTCCACCTCTGGGTGTTCACCGCGACCGCCATCTGCCGCTTGCCGTCAGCACGGGTCATGGCCAGCGCCCCACCACCCCACACCGTGCCTCCATGACCCCAGAACGCGCTGTGTCCTGGACCCTCCATCGGGTGCAGGCCGAGGCCGTAGTCGATCGTCCTTCCCTCCTGGGAGACGACCGGGACGGTGCGTTGCATCTGCGCCAGCGACGACGGGGTGACGATCTGCCCGGCCAGCAGCAACCCGTAGAAGCGGTTGAGGTCCGCGACCGTCGATATCAGCGAGGCCGACGGCCCGACCCATGACATGTCGTAGACGCTGTAGTCGCGCGGCGGGTCGACCATGCCGAACCACGCCTCGTAGAGCTGCGAGTGCGGCCCGTCGACGTACGGGCCGACGGGGAATTCGGTGTTCTTGAGCTCGGCGCGCTCGATGACGTTCCGCGTGATGTACCGCTCGGCCGGGGCGCCGGTCACCTCTTCCAGGAGTTGGGCGAGGAGCAGGTAGTTGGTGTTGGAGTAGGCCCCCGGAGTGCCGCCTGGGGCACCGACGGCAGGGGCGGTGACGCCCATCCCGATCAGTTCGACGGGGTCGAACCGCGTGAACCGATGATCGTCGAGGCTCTGGGGCCGGGTGTCCGCGAGGACGGGGAACGCCTTGAGGGACGGGTAGGCGTGCGGGAGATATTCGGCGAGGCCGCTGGTGTGGTTGAGCAGCATCCGGACCGTGATCGCGTCACCGCGTTCGCCGGGAACCAGCCTCGGCAGGTACCGGCCGATCGGTGCATCGAGACCGACCTGACCCTTCTCGGCCTGCTGGAGAACCGCGGCGGCGGTGAAAGTCTTGGTGAGGCTGCCGACGCGGTGCCGCATATCCGCGGTGACAGGGCGGCCTGTGGCGACATCGGCGACCCCGGCGGCGCCGTGCCACACCTGGTCGCCGTCTCGCACCTCGGCGAACAGGCCCGGCATCCCGGCGCGGTGGACGTTCTCCATGGCGGCGTTCAGCTCCGCGGAATCCAGTGGGTTCTCCACGTCGTGCGTCCTCTCGTATGCGCCGGGGCGAGGTTCCGTACAGGTCGTCCGACCCGGACGACAGGGCCCGAGGGGATGCCGGCCCGCCTGCTGCCGAACCCCTCGGCACGCTCACGCACTCATTATGCACGCAGTGCGTGCAACGCCAAGTGCGTTGGATATGCTGGGAGTTGACGAAAGGGGCAACATGGCAGGCCGAAGGCGCTGGTCGACCGAAGAGATCCTGGATGCGGCGGCGGAGCTGCTGCGCACGGGCGACGCCGATTCGTTCAGCGTGCGCAAGCTGGCCGCGGCCCTCGGGACCGACTCCTCCAGCCTGTACCGGCACTTCCGCAGCAAAACCGAACTGCTGCGCGCGGTCGCCGACCGGATTCTTCAGGCCGCCATGGACGGCCACAGCCCCGAGGGCGACTGGAAGCAGCGCATCACTTCCCTGGCCCTGCGCGTGAGAGAAGCCTTCGGACAACAACCCCAACTCGCCACGGTCTGGGCACGCTACGCGTCGGGCGGCACCGGTTCCCGGCTGGTCATGGAAGAGGTGCTGCAGGCGCTGCGCACGTCCGGCCTGCCCGACGACGAGGTCCCGGTGCACTACCACCGGATCGCGGTGCTCATCGCCGCGTTGATCGCCTCCGAGGCCGAGGCCGGCGCGGTCACCCCCGCCGAGCGCGAACAGGGCATGGAGCATTTCCGGGTCGCGGTGCTCGGCGCCGACCCCGAACTCTTCCCGTCCCTGGCCCACTTCGCCCGTGACATCCGCCCTCTCGGGACGGACCGCCGCGCCGCGTTCGAGGACATCCTCGCTGCCCGACTGGCCCACATCGAGGCCGCAATCCGTTCGAGCCGGCCCACCGGCTCGGGGATGTCGACGAACACGACGACAGGCGCCGCGCCCGCTCGATGAGCACGAATACACCGGGACTTCGAGGTGGCCGTCGCTCGCCACGGCCGGCTAACCGGGTTGAAAGAGGCTCCATGTCAGTGGTGTCCGAGAGGATCCCGGACACGGACGCCGCGACCGCGGCACTCGATCCGAGGAAGGCCACCATGCACGAATTGCTCATGTTCGAGCGCCTGTACACAGATAAGGAACTGCAGTCGCCCTCCGGGCGGTACGTACTGCATCGCGACGCGACGGACACCGCCGTGATCACGGACACCGAGCGGGACGAGGTGACCTGGCGAGCGGGTGCCGCTGGTCTCCTGCTCCTCGGCCAGGGACACGAGGTGCAGGTCGAGGCAGACGACGGCGCGCCGGCATGGCGTTCGGGCTTCGCGGCACCCGGGGCCCAGTACTTGATCCTCACGGATGCCGGCGAATTGGAGCTGCTCGACAACGCGCACGTACTCCTCAGCAACATGCGCACCGGCCCCGTGGAGGCTCGGGCGTTGCAGAATGCCGCACCCGTGGCCGACATCACCGCCAGCAGCTACCTGATAAGCGAGACCGCCAAGATGCGGCGGATCGTGGTGCGCGAGCAGGGTGGCAATCTCCGCGTCACCGAGGTGCGGCCGAACGGCAGTGGAGGGAGCCACGACATCGTTGCTCCGGTCGATTGGTTGGAGCAGGAGGGCACACTGCTCACCTGGCGCATGCTGCCGGTCGAGGGCAGGAAAACGAAGGCTCGGTTCCTCTGCCTGACAGACGCGGCCGGAGCTGTCCTGTGGAACGATTTCGCGCCGAACCCGGTCGCGCCGGTGTCCGCAGGAGTGCCCTACGCCTACGGCGGAGCCGAGCTCGGGGTCGGCGGGCGCTTGCGGCATCAGTCGTTGACCTCCCCCACCGGCTCACACACCCTGATTCACCAGGAGGACGGGGACCTGCTGCTGTACTGCCACGCCGAGCACCGCACCGTGTGGTCGACCGGCACCGGTTGGACCCACGGCGGGTGGACCGAGGTGACGGCTGACGGCGATCTCGTGGTGCGTAACCCGCACGGCGCGCTGGTATGGAGCGCGGGAACGTCCGATTCGGGTGCCCGGCGGCTCGTGGTCCAGGACGACGGCCGGGTGGAACTGCTCGACGAGGACGGCACATCCGCGTGGTCGGTGGACGCACACGCGCCTTGCGACGCCCCTGCCGTGGACACTCCGCGCGGTGCGGTGCTCCGCCGGGGACAGATCCTCCGCCGGCACTCTCTCACCTCCGCCGACGGCAGCACGGTGCTCGGGCACCGGGACGAGAGGCGGCTGGTGCTGTTCGGGGCCGACTGGACAGAGCTCTGGTATGAGCACCTGGGGAACGCGGAGCGGCCGGGACTGCTGCTGGACGAGGACGGCATGTTGCGGATCATTGACGACGAGCGGCCACCGCTGGGCGGTCCGGCCGACGAACTGCGCGTGGAGCCGGGGGAGGTCCTGCTGTGCCGCGCTGACGGCACGGTCGTCTGGCGCAACGGCGAAGAGGTGGCCGATCCCGGCAGCGTCCCGGCGGATTCGGCCGAGGACTTCGACGCATGGATGGAGAAGCTGACGGACAACACCGCGTACTGCGCCACCGTCGTGCACGACACCACGCCCGACGAGGTCCTGCTGCGACTCGGTGCCGCCCCGGACCGCATCAGGACGGGGACCTGGGACGACCTCTTGACACAGAGCGAGGCCGAGGACGCGGACATCGACGACGCGTGCGTCGCCGCCTTCTCCCTCGGCCCGCACACGCTGCTCGTCGAGGACAACGGCTGGTTGGCACTCGGTACCCCGGAACTGTCCGAGGGCACCTTCGCCGTCACCTCGTACAAAAGCATCAACGCGGACAGTAGTTTCCTGGTGTACCGCGATGGCGAGGTGGTGGCCGACCACTCCGAGGAGGGCAGCGCCGAACCGACCACGTCGGAGGTCCGAGCGGCCATGGCGGCGATGGACGCCGACGATCCGCAGGATGCCGCGTTCTGGGACGATCTCGAACTCCTGTGCCGCACCGCCGGAGTACGGCCGACGGTGGCGGACGTGACCGGACCGGCCAAGTGGGCGATCTTCCCTGTGTAGGCCCCGCCGTACGGGTTCGGCTGACCGGTACAGGACGGCGCGAAGATGCTGGACGGGCGAGGAGCGGCGCGCACGTCCGGCTTTGCGCCGCGCGGCCGGGAGCCCGTGGGCTTGGCGCCCCGGTGAGCAGGCGCCCAGCCCCGGAGCCTGATCCGGTCGGCACGCCTCGGCCCCGGCGTCGTCGACACCGTCGGTGAATCCGGAGCCCGGGTGTGACGTCGGCCTTCGTGACCCGCGATGGTCGTGAGGGCCGGCGCCGGCCGATGCCGACTGCTTCCCCGACGAGGGCCGGCGACACGATGCGACTGCCCTGCTGGGATCGCTTTCCGTAGGGCAGTGCCGTCAACCGCTCGCCCGGCGGGATCCGCGCACTCGTCGAGCCAGCCATGGCCGCAGCCGCCGATCAACTCCCCCGCTGCCCGAACCGGTTCGCCACCTCCAGCCGTCCTCTTCCCCAGCGTCCTCCCACGAGCACGCCGGCAGCCGCGAAGCAGACCCGCCCCGCCTCACCCGCCGCCTCGACGTACCGGTCGACCGCGGCTCCGCACGCGTGCGACCCGAGCGGATCGAGTCCGACGGCGAGGAGTACCTGACCGAGACCGGCGAGCACGTGCAGGCGCCGGGCCGGCTGGTGGAGGCGGAGGGCGTGCGGGGTGCCGTCGAGGTGCACGAGCAGGAGGCCGGCGCCGTGGACGGTGAGCCGCGGACCGCTCTCCGGAAGGAGTGGCCCCGGCGGCGAAGCGCCGATGGCTTCGGCGACGCCGCGCATCCGCGCCTCGATCGTCGCGGCGTCCTCACCGGTGCGGCGGGCCGGCGGGTGGGTGATCAGCAGCGGCGCGAACTGCCGTCCGTCGGCGGTGTGATCGAGCCACAGGCGTACGTGCAGCGAGGCGATCAGCCCCGGTGTGGGCACAGGTGGCGCGTGGGCGGTCACGGGAGGTACCTCCGTCCGCCCCGGACGCTCGCCAGGGCTGCGGCGTACGCACCGTAGAGGTCGGCGGAGTCGGTGAGCCCGCCGAGGTCGCGGGGCGGGACGATCCACGACCTCGCATGGCAGGTGTGCGGCGCGATCACGCTCGGGTGCGGCACCTCGAGGGTTTCCCCGGCGCCGATCACGGCCGCGTCCGGGAGGTCGAAAACGGTGGCCGTGCCGGTCGGCACCAGGACGTCGACGCCGTACCGGGTGTGCAGCACCGGGCCCAACACGGTGCGCAGACACTGGAGTTGCCGCACCGTCTCCCAGCCTTCGGTCCTCGGAAGGCGCACGACGTCCCAGCCGACGCCGACCGGCAGTTCGGCCAGTCGGCCGTCCTCCCAGGCTGTCAGGGAGTCACGTACACCTACCTGACACGCTCGAACCCAATTGATCGGCAAAAAGACTTCATGTGTGGAGGCGTCGGAGAGGCGTGCCCGCCGAACGTGCTCGTCCGTCGTCCGAGTGTGCTTTTGGGGGTGCTCAGGAGTCATGCCACTTTGCCCTGTTCGTACTCGCGCCGGTCGATGAGTTCGCGTGCGCGAGAGGTATCCCGAGCTCGTCGTGGAGTTCCGCCGCTTCCGCGATCGTCATCGCGGGCGCGCGGACTCCGATCGACACCCCGCCGGCCTGAAGTTCGAGCGGCAGCGCAAGCCGACCCGCTGCGGTACGCCGTAAGGCACCTTCCCGATGCAGCCGAAGTCCCCGTGCCGGGTTGGCTGTCGCGGCGCGAACGCTTCGTCGCTGATGTCCCGTCATGTGAGGACAGTAGAGCGCAAGGCGAAAGGCGACCCGGAACCGTCTTCCGGGCCGCCTCCGGCTCCGGGTACCGCGATCGAGCGGCGCCCCTACCTATCCGAGCACGCCGACGTGTTCGGCGAGCCCGTGCACCTCCTTCCGGGTCTGCGGACGCGGGCGCTTCAACAAGCCCTGCACCGCCTCCCGTACGAGGGGGAAGTACCGGATCTCCTCGGGCGACGCCTCCATGATCTGGCGCAGCACGTGCAGCGTGCCGAAATCGTCCCCGGTCAGCCTGTGCGCATGCATCACCTCTACGAGGTACCGGGTGGTCCTCTCCAAGGGGAGCACGCCGCCGGGTTCGGGTACCTCCACGTCGTCGGCGAGGCGCAGCGCCTCGTGTGCGTCGCCCTCCTCAGCCGCGAGGTGGACGCCGTGCATCCGGACGTTGGTGGGGCCGAACGAAGTGTGGAAGTCGTTGCGGTCCGTGCCCAGTCGGCGGGCGATCTCCCGTGCCCGCGCGAGCAGGTCCCATGCGGTCGGGGCCTTGCTGTGCCGGACGGCGGCGATGACGCCCGCGAGGTGGAGAGCACCGTAAGCGCTCAGGTGCTCGGGGGTTGCGTCCTCGTCCGGGCGGCAGTGGTCGATGGTCCGGCGCGCGAGTTCCAGCGAGTCGCCGACCTCGCCGCTCGACGTGAGGACGCCGCACACGTTCCACGCGGCAGCGGCGATCAGTACCGGGTCCTCCGTCTCGTCGGCGATCTGCATCGCGCGGTCGGCAGCCCTCAGCGACAGCGTGCGCTCACCGACACGGCGCAGGAACACCTGGTGGAGATGGAGGAGCGAGACGAGCGCCCGCATCGCCGTGCGTTCGCCGTCGCCGCTCGCCTGCCGCAGCGTCGCGTACGACTCCGCGAGGAGCCCGGGCAGCATCGCCCCGACCGGACCGTAGCGTTCCGTGCGGGTCTCGTAGACGCCCCACGCCTCGGTGACGCGTTCATCGAGTTCGCGGGGTGCCAGGGGTTCGCCGGGCAGGCCCGAACCGAGCGCCGAAGGCGGGGCGTTGAGCGCACGGCGGATCGCCGGGACCGAGTCGTGTTCGGGGCCGCCGGCGAGACTGAGGTCGACCGAAGGGCCGACGAGGTCGGCGATGTTGTCGATGTCGAGTTCGCGCGCGATCCTGATGAGCATCGAGAGCGAGTCGATGGCGATGACGTTGCGCTCGACCTTGCTCAGCCAGTCCTCCGACCGGCCGACGAGCCCCGCGACCGACGCCTGCGTGCGCCCGGCCTTGGTGCGGTAGTACCTGATCCGCTCCCCGGTCGTCATGGCAGTTGGATTGATCATCGCATCCCCTTGATGGGTGAAAGCACTCAACGCCCAGGGTAGGACGGGTGGTTGCCGCTCAGGTCGTGTCGCCGCACGAGGTGTTGCTCCCGGAAAGCACCGACGGGCGGGGGCAGCAGACCGGCCTGTGCCCCTTGCCCCCACCGCCCGAACCCTGTGGACTCCCCCCATGCCGCCCTCGGTCCTGTACCTGATCGCCTGTGCCGCCGCCCCCGCGCAGTACGTCGACGTCGGTGTACGTTGCGCCCAGGAAGCCGGTTGGGACGTGTGCCTCGTCCTGACGCCCTCCGCCGCGCGCTGGTGGGAGCAACGCCACGAGGAGTTGGCGGAGTTGACCGGGCACCCTGTGCGATCGCAGTACAAACTGCCGTGGGAGTCCGACGTGCTGCCCTCGGCGGACGCCATGGTCGTCGCACCGCTCTCGTGCACCAGCCTCAACAAGTGGGCCGCCGGTATCGCCGACACCCTGGCGATCGGGCTCGTATCCGAAGGGGTGCACATGCGGGTTCCGACCGCTGCCCTGCCGTACTTCAACCGGGCACAAGCCGCTCAGCCGGCGGTGGGCAGGAGCGTCGACGTGTTGCGGGCGCAAGGTGTCAACGTGCTGTACGGGGAAGGCGGTTGCGCATCGCACGCGCCGAGGCAGGGAAGCGCGGATGCCTTTCCTTGGGAAGCGGCACTCGCGGCGCTTCCGCCGGCGACGCGTCCGCACGGAAAGTGACCGGGGACCGTGCGGAGTGCGGGCGACAGCCGGGACGCCCGCTCCTCGCCCGTACGCGAGAGGCCCCTCAGCCCTGATTGGCCGCCTGGAACATCCAGTGGTGCTTCTCCAACTCGCCGATGAGGGAGATGAACACGTCCTCCGTGACCGGGTCGACGGGCCCCACCTCGCGCATCCGGCCGCGGGCACCGGAGACGCACTCGGTGAGGGCCGTGACCATCGCCTGCACGGCGTCGGAGTCGGCGAGCCAGCCCTCGGGGACGGTGCGGATGCCGCTGCCGATGGCGACCGTCTTGGAGCGGCCGTCGGGCGAGACGCCGAGGGCCGCCGCGCGTTCGGCGACGGTATCCGAGTACTCGCGGGCCGTCTCGACGACCTCGTCGAGCTGGAGGTGGACGGAGCGGAACCGCGGTCCCGTCACGTTCCAGTGGATCTGCTTGGCCACGAGCGAGAGGTCGACGAGGTCGGTCAACTCGGCCTGGAGCGCCTCCCCCACGACCTTCAGCTCGTCGGCGGGGAGCGTGCTCTCGACGGGGTACGCCACTCCGGATCATCCTCTCCGGCTGCGGGTCCGAGGCACCGGGGCGCCCGGCACCTGCTGCGTCACCCCTCCCACGCTACACGCGGCGGGACCCGGCGGCCCGTCGGCGGCGGGCGGCCCCGCTCACCTGCGGCGCAGCGTGCGTGCCAGTTGCCGCGACTGCGCGACGAGCCGGTCCTTGGAGTCCCAGACCTCCGCGTCCTCCTCCAGGTAACCGCCCGCGAGATTGCGGCTGCTGAGAGCGATCCGTACGGGCCCGGGGGCGGGCATCGCACGTACGTGGACGGTGAGTTCGACGGTCGGCACCCAGCCCTGTACGCCGTAGTCGAAGGCGGTGGGCGGCAGCGCGTCGACGGCCATCAGCAGCGAGAGCGGGTCGTGGTCGCGGCCGTCGGCGAGGCCGAGCCAACCGCGGATCTCGCCGCGGCCGCTGGGTTCGCCGAGGGCCCAACCGCAAGTGTGCGGGTCGAGGCGGAGATCGAGGCGGTTGCCCATCTCCGGCTTGAACTCCTCGGGGCTGTCGGCCGCCGAGAAGCACTCCGCCTGCTGCGGGATCGGGGGCGGTTCGGCCGTCGTCCCCACCTCGTCGGTGAGCGCGTCGAGGTCGCCGTAGGTGGCGAGGACGCGTATCCGCTCGGTCTCGCGGCCCTCGTCGTCGGTCTGGAAGACGCCGGCGGACGCGGTCGAGGTGGTGTTGCCCGTGCGCGCCACGTCGGTGCGGATGCGCGCGGGGCCCGGGAGGGTCGCCGTGAGGTAGTGCGCGGTGACGGTGAACGGGTCCGGGTGCGGGAGGCTCTCGGCGAGGGCACGGCCGGCGACGGCGAGGACGTAGCCGCCGTTGAGTGCGTGGCCGATGCTCCAGCCCGCCGAGAGATCCACGTCGTGGACGCCGGGACCGCCGCGGGTGACGGCGGTGTCCCGGTCGAACTCGTGGAGTGCGGTTTCTGCCATGACGAAACCCTACCCGCCAGTAGCCGACGCACGCGCAGCCCCCGGTGCTCCCCCACTGCACGCCGGGGCGCACTGTCAGACCACCGTGGGAACGACGTGCGCCCCTATGTGCTCCGTGCGCCACGCCGCGTCGCAACCGCTCCCGCTGCGAACGGTCAACACGCCCCTCCCGTACGTAACATGGGGCCGCGGCCCTCGGCCCGTGCCGGGCACGGGACCGCGAGGGAAGCGCGCGAGAGGGGATCTGCCATGCCCGCTGCCTCCACCGACCCCCGGGCGCGGGACCGCACGCCGCCGGGCGGAGCGGTCGCGCACGCGCCGGGTCGACTCGCCGGCGGATTCCCGGAGTTGGCCCTCCAGTGCATCGACGGCGAGTGGCGGCCGGGCAGCGGCTCCTGGGACCTCCTCGACTTCGACCCGTACACGGGCGAGCGCCTCGCCTCCGTCACCGTCGCCACCTCCCGCGAGGTCGACGCCGCCTACCGCGCCGCGGCCCGCGCCCAGCGCGAGTGGGCGCGGACCGCTCACCCGGCGCGCGCTCGCGTCTTCACACGCGCGGCTGACCTCCTCCTGCAGGAGCGCGGGCAACTCACCGACCTCGTCGTCTCCGAGTCGGGCAGCACGGCGACCGAGGCCGACGAGCAGTTCACGGCCGCCCGCGAACTCCTCCTGCACGCGGCCCGGTTGACCGCGCGCCCGGAGCGCCGCGCCCTGCCGCCCGAGTCGGAAGGCGCGGCGCACGCCCTCCACCGGAGGCCGGTCGGCGTCGTCGGCGCGATCACCCCGTCCGACCTCCCGCTGACGGCCGCCGTGCGCACGGCGGGCTGCGCGCTGGCGCTCGGCAACGCCGTGGTGCTCAAGCCGCACCAGAGCACCCCGGTCGCGGGCGGCACCCTCCTCGCGGCGCTCCTGGAGGCGGCAGGGCTTCCGCCCGGGCTGCTCAACGTCGTGCTCACGGACGTCGCGGAGATCGGCGACGCGCTGCTGGAGCATCCGGTGCCCCGGGCCGTCGCGTTCGCGGGTTCCGCCGCCGCGGGCCGGCGCATCGCCTCGGTCGCGGCCGCGCACCTCAAGCGCACGGTGCTCCAACTCCGGTGCAACGGCGCCTTCTTCGTCCTCGACGACGCCGACGTCGCCCTCGCCGTCGAGGACGCGGTGCGGGACCGCTTCCTCCACCGCGGTACGGCGGCAGCCCGGGTCCTCGTCCACCGGTCGGTCGAGCGTGCGTTCACGGCCAAGCTCGTCGCCCGTGTGCACGACCTGCGCGTGGGCGATCCGCACGACCCGCACACCGACCTCGGCCCCCTCGTCGACACCTCGCAAGCAGAGGCGGTCCCCGCCTTCACGGGACAGGCCGTCGACGCCGGAGCCGTCCCGCTCCTGCGCGGGCGCGCCTCGGGCTGCCTCGTCCACCCCACGGTGCTCACCTCGCTGCCGCCCGACTCGCCCGTCTTCCGCCGGGAGGTACCGCGCCCCGTGCTCCCGGTCCTCCCGTTCGACGACGAGGAGCAGACGGCCTCGCTCGTCGCCTCGACCCCCACCGGTTCCGTCGGCGCCGTCCACACCGCGGAACCGCACCGCGGCGAGCACCTCGCACGGCTCCTCGGCACGGCGGAGTTCCACCTCAACGGACCGGGCCCGCAAGGGATCCGGCCCGCCTCGGAGGACGCGGAGACGGCGGCGGCGATGGTCCGCGGGTTCTCCGTCCAGCAGTGCGTCTCGGCGCGGGAGGGGTACGCGGGATAGCACGCGGTTCTACGTCTTCCCCCTCCCCCGCCGCCAGGCGCGCGGTGCACGCCAGTTGTAGTGGAGGGCGAGAAGCCGCAGGAGGAAGCCGAGGAGCGCGGCGAGGACCGTCGTGGCGGGTGTCAACGCGTCGCAGGCCAGGAGTACCGCGACGAGTCCGGCTCCGGCGAGCGCGGGGACGCCGTAGATCTCCCGGTCCCAACGGAGCAGCGAGGGGACCTCGTTGGCGAGGACGTCGCGGAGGACGCCGCCGCCCGCGGCCGTCGCGAGGCCGAGCGCCACGCAGGCCCCGAGTCCGAGCCCGTACTCGTGCGCCTTGAGGGTGCCCGTCACCGAGAAGAGGCCGAGCCCCGCCGCGTCGAAGACGCCGATCGCCTTGTTGATCCGCTCGATCTCGGGATGGAGGAAGAAGACGAGCAGCGCGGCGAGGAGCGGCGAGAGGTAGTAGCCGGGCTCGGTGAAGGCGGGCGGCGGCACGTCGCCGATCACCAGGTCGCGGAAGAGGCCGCCGCCGAGCCCCGTGATCTCGGCGAGGATCGCGATGCCGAAGGCGTCGAGGTCGCGCCGGACGGCGAGGAGCGCCCCGGAGACGGCGAAGACGAAGATCCCGGCGAGGTCGAGCCAGTGCGGGAGCGAGGGGAGGTAGAGGTCCACGCGGCATGTCTACCGGGCGGCGCCGCATGCCGCTGCGGCGGCCGTCCCCGAGTACGAGGCCGGGTGCCCGACACGGGGTCGGGCACCCGGCTGCCCCTGGCCCACGCCTCCTACACCCAGGACGGGAGCCGGGGCCAGCGGTTCACTTCTCCGGCGAGGAAGCCCCTTCGGAGCCGCCGTCCGCATCGCCGGGCTCGGTCGAACCGTCGTCCTCCGCTGCGGAGTTCGCCGTCTCGATCCGCTCCCCGCCGGACGCGGGCGCCTCCTTGAGGAGCGGCTCCGGTCGGAGGTCCTCGTGGTTCTCCGGGTGGTGGCAGGCGATCTCGTGGCCGGTGCGCAGAGAGAGGAGCGGAGGCTCCTCCACGGTGCAGACCTGCGTCGCCTTCCAGCACCGGGTGTGGAACCGGCAGCCGGTGGGCGGATCCATCGGCGACGGGACGTCGCCCTGGAGCAGGATGCGGTCGCGTCCGCCGCCGTCGGCCTTGCGGCGCGGGTCGGGCACGGGGACGGCGGAGAGCAGCGCCCGGGTGTACGGGTGCATCGGCGACTCGTAGAGCGACTTGCGGTCGGTCAACTCCACGATCTTTCCCAGGTACATGACGGCGATCCGGTCGGAGACGTGCCGGATCACGGAGAGGTCGTGGGCGATGATCACGTAGGTGAGGCCGAGCTCCTCCTGGAGGTCGTCGAGGAGGTTGACGACCTGGGCCTGGATGGAGACGTCGAGCGCGGAGACGGGCTCGTCGGCGACCACCAGCTTCGGGTTGAGCGCGAGCGCTCGGGCGATGCCGATGCGCTGGCGCTGGCCGCCGGAGAACTCGTGCGGATACCGGTTGTAGTGCTCCGGGTTGAGCCCGACGACGCCGAGGAGCCGCTGCACCTCCTTCTTCACCCCGCCCTCGGGCTTCACGCCCTGGAGGCGGAACGGCGCACTGACGATGGAGCCGACGGTGTGCCGCGGGTTGAGCGAGGAGTACGGGTCCTGGAAGATCATCTGGACGTCGCGCCGGAGCGGACGCATCCCGCTGACGCCCAGGTGCGTGATGTCGGTGCCCTTGAACTCGACGGTGCCCTCCGTCGGTTCGAGGAGCCGCGTGATCAACCGGCCCATCGTGGACTTGCCGCAGCCCGACTCCCCGACGACGCCGAGGGTCTCCCCCGAGCGCACCTCGAAGTCGAGCCCGTCCACGGCCTTCACCGCGCCCACCTGCCGCTTGAACAGGCCCTTGGTGACGGGGAAGTGCTTCTTCAGACCGCTGACCTTGAGCAGCGTCTCGCCCGGCCCCGCCTCGGGCGCGACCTCGGCGGTGCCCGAAGCCTGCTGGGGGATCGTCATCGGCTAGTCCTCACTCGCAGCTCTGGCTGGTCCGACTCGGGGCGCCCGCGGCGGGTTCCGCCGGCCGAGGGGTACCGCGCCGCTGCCGTCCTCGGTGCGTCCGTCGTTCTCTTCTGGGCCTTCGGCGCGGCGGCCGTGCGCCGGACGCCGGTCACAGCTTCGGCGCAATCTCTTCGTCCCAGATGCGGGTGCGGTCCTCCTGCGACATGTGGCAGGCGGAGTAGTGCCCGCCGCCGAGGTCGCGCAGTTCGGGCCGCTCCGTCCTGGTGACACCGCCCTTGGGCACGTCCGCGTACGGGCAGCGCGGGTTGAAGGCGCAGCCGGAGGGGACGTTGATCAGACTCGGCGGCGAGCCCTTCACCGGTACGAGGCGCTCGGTGCGCTCCCGGTCGATCCGCGGCATCGAGCCCAGCAGGCCCCAGGTGTAGGGGTGTTGGGGCTCGTAGAAGACCTTCTCCGCCGTGCCGTACTCGACGCAGCGGCCGCCGTACATCACCAGGATGTCGTCGGAGAGCTCGGCGACGACGCCCAGGTCGTGGGTGATGATGACGACCGCGGAGCCGAACTCCTTCTGGAGGTCGCGGATGAGGTCGAGGATCTGCGCCTGCACGGTGACGTCGAGCGCGGTCGTCGGCTCGTCGGCGATGAGGAGTTCGGGGTTGTTCACCAGCGACATGGCGATCATCGCGCGCTGCCGCATGCCGCCGGAGAACTCGTGCGGGTAGCTGTCGACCCGCTTGTCGGGCTGCGGGATGCCGACGCGGTCGAGGAGTTCGACGGCGCGGCGGCGCGCCTCCTTCTTCGTCACGGAGTGGTGGACCCGGTACGCCTCCACGATCTGGTTGCCGATCGTGAAGTAGGGGTGGAGCGCGGAGAGCGGGTCCTGGAAGATCATCGACATCTCGCGGCCGCGGAGCTTGCGCACCTCGTCCGGTTCCGCGCCGAGCAACTCCTTGCCGTCGAGCCAGATCTCACCGCTGAGGTGCGGGCGCTGCCGCCCGTACTGGCCGACGGTGTGCAGCCCCATGATGCCGAGCGAGGTGACCGACTTGCCCGAGCCCGACTCGCCGACGATCCCCAGCGTCTTGCCCTTCTCCAGCCGGAAGGAGAGTCCGTCGACGGACTTCACCCAGCCGTCCTGGGTGGGGAAGTGCACGTGCAGGTCGCGGACTTCGAGGAAGGACGAGGGGGGTGCGCTCGCCTTCGTCGTCTCCACCGGCTCGCCCGCCGCCGCCTCGGCGCTCTGCGCGCCGGCGGCGGAGTCTGCTGCGTCGCTCATGCAAGCCTCACTCGGGGGTCGATCACGCCGTACAGGAGGTCCACGATCAGGTTGGCGAGGACGACGGCGGTGGCGGTGATGAGGGTGACGCCGAGGATCAGCGGCAGGTCACGCTCGTTGATCGCCTTCAGTACCGCCTGGCCGAGCCCAGGGATGCTGAAGGTGGTCTCGGTGAGGATCGCGCCGCCCATCAGGGCGCCGAGGTCGATACCGAGGAGGGTCAGGACGGGCGTCATGGTGGAGCGCATCGCGTGCTTGCCGATGACCACCGGTTCCCTGAGGCCCTTGGCGCGGGCGGTGCGGATGTAGTCCTCGCCCATCACTTCCAGCATCGTGGCTCTGGAGAGCCGCGCGTACATCGCACCGAAGAGGAAGGCGAGCGTGATCCAGGGAAGGACCATGCCGCTGAACCACTGGGCCGGGTTCTCCTCCAGAGGTGTGAACGCGTTATTCACCCAGCCGAGTTGGTAGGCGAAGAGCGCCAGCGAGATGAGGCCAGTGAAGTACACGGGCAGCGAGACGCCGCCGAGCGCGACGGTCATCGCGGCCCGGTCCCAGAGCGACCCCCGCTTGAGCGCGGAGAGCACGCCGATGGCGAGGCCGATGATCAGCCAGACCACGGCGGCGCCGAGGGCGAGGCTGAGGGTGACGGGCAGGCGGTCGGTGAGGACCGGCCAGATCTCCTGCTCGTTCCGGAACGAGTAGCCGAAGCAGGGCGCGGAGCAGTGGATCGTGTCACCGCCGCCCGTGTAGTCCCGGCCGACGAAGATGCCCTTGAAGAACTCGAGGAGCTGCAGGAGAACCGGGTCGGCGAGGCCCAGCTTCTCGCGGACGCCCTCGATCGCCTCCTTGTCGGCCTGCTTGCCGACGAACATCAGCGCCGGGTCGGTGCCCGTCCACTTCGGAATGAGGAAGAAGATGCAGAAGACCGCCAGAACAATGACGACCAGCATCACTGCGACGGCGAACAGCCGCCTGATGAGATATGTGAGCACTGCTCTCGGCCGCCTGCCGGCGGCCCGGACTCCCCGGTCGGGGGAGCACCGGACCGCCGCGACGGCGGCCTTCACCTGCCCTTCGTGCCAGCGGCGGGTGACGCCGTCAGATGGTGATGTCGGTACGGGTCACTTCGGTCGTTCAGTCGGTCACTTGACGCCGATGTTGACGAAGTCGTACCAGCCGCTGAAGGCGTCGGCCGAGTAGACGTTCGTCAGCCGGTCCGAGCGCCACTGCACGACCTTGAGGTAGGTGAGGGGCATGTAGTAAGCGCCCTTCATGACCTCGTGGTTGACCTCGGCGTAGGTGTCGGCCGCCTTGTCGGGGTCCTCCTCGGCGATGGCCTTCGCGAACCCGTCGTCGATCTTCTTGTCGTCGATGAGTGCGTAGTTGTTGTTGCCGCTGTCGAGGATGTAGTCGCTGTGCCACAGCGGCAGGCCGTAGCCCTGGCCGCTGGGGAAGTCCGGGCCCCAGCCGTAGATGATGATGCCGTAGTTCTTGCGCTTCACCGTGTCGGGGACGCCGACGATGGACGCACCCTGCGCGCCGTCGAACGCGTCGATCTCGACCTCGACGCCGATCTTCTTCAGCGACGCCTGGATCGCCTCGGAGGACTTCATGTCCGCCTTGTCGGTGTTGCGGACGGCGAGCGTGGTCTTGAAGCCGTTCGGCTTACCGCACTTCTTCAGCTCCTCCTTCGCCTTGGCGATGTCGGCCTTGCCGCCGTTCTTCGCCTGGCCGTACTGGTCCTCGCCCTTGTCGTAGCCGGGGACGACCGGGGGCAGCATGTTGGTGGCGATGTCGCCGCCGGCCGCCGGGCCGCCGCGCGCGGTCTGGACCGACTTGTGGTCGGTGCCGTAGATGACCGCCTTGCGGCAGTGGATGTCGTCGAAGGGCTTCACGCTCTTCGGGAAGACGGCGTAGGAGATGAACCCGGTCTGCGGGTTGTCGACGTTCTCCTTGTTCTGGCTCAGCGCCTTCTGGCGGCCCTGGGCCTCCATGCCGCGCTGGTTGATGTCGAGGTCGGCGTCGCCGTTGAGGAGGCGGTTGTCGCGCTCGTCGGGGTTGGTGAGCAGCGTCAGCTTGACCTGGTCGGGGAGCGCCTTGCGGAGCGGGTCGGAGCCGCGCTTCCACTCGGTGTTGCGGACCAGTGTCAGGCCCTTGTTGGGCGTGTAGTTCTTGAACTTGTACGGACCCGAGGAGAACGGCTTGAGGCCGTACTTCGACTTGGTGTCCTTGTCCTCGCGGACCGGCGCGTTGGTCGGCATGGCGAGCATCTGCTCGAAGTCGCCGTTGCGCTCGGGGAGTTTGAAGACGATCGTCTTCTTGTCCGGCGTCTCGATCGCGTCGATGCCGTCCTTGTCCTCGTACGGGCCCTTGTACTTGCTGTCGGGGTCGAGCACGTCCCTGACGTAGACGGGGCCGCCCGCGAGGGTCTTCTGCGCCCACTGCCGCTGGATGCCGTACTTGACGTCCTCGGAGGTGATCTCCTTGCCGTCCTCCCACGTCACGTCGTCCTTGAGCGTGTACGTGTAGGTCTTGCCGTCGTCGGAGATCTTCGCCGTCTCCTTGGCGAGGTCCGGCTTGAGCTCGATGCTCTTCTGGCCCGGCGCTCCCGTGTAGCTGACGAGGGTGCGCGAGTAGTAGCGGGAGAAGGAGAACGCGAAGCCGTAGTACATCCTGGTGGTGTCCCAGGAGTCGGCGTCCTGGACGCCGACGTACTTGAGCGTGCCGCCCTTCTTGTCGGACGGGTTGGCGACCTTGTCGACGCCGGCGTTGTAGCCGGCCGCCTTGCCCTCGCTGTCCTCGCTTCCGCCACCGCCGCCGCAGGCTGCCGTGGCAACCAGGACCGCGGCTGTCAGCGCCGACATACCGGCCACTCTGCGCCTGGTTGAGCGTTGGGTTGTCACGATTGTGGTCCTCCGTGTAGATCGGCACCCGCTGGGACGGCGGGGCGGGGTCTCAAGTGGCGGGTCAGCGGGTCCCCTTGGGATCGAGCGCGTCGCGCACGCCGTCGCCGAAGAGGTTGAACGAGAGCACGGTGACGAAGATCGCGATACCGGGGATGATCATGTACGTCGGGTCGGTCTCGTAGAACGTGACGGCGTCGGAGAGCATCGAGCCCCACGACGCCGTTGGGGGTTTGACGCCGACTCCGAGGAAGCTCAGCGCCGCCTCCGTGAGGATGTTGGTCGGGATCATCAGCGTCGCGTAGACGGTGATCGGCGCGATCAGGTTCGGCAGAAGCTCCTTGCGGAGGATGTAGGGCCGCCCCGCGCCGAGGCTCCTCGCCGCCTCGATGTACTCGCGCTCGCGCAGCGAGAGCACCTGGCCGCGCACGATCCGGCCGATGTACGGCCAGCCGAAGAAGCCGATCACGATGATCATCACGAGCAGCCGGACGCCCGTCCCCTGCAGGCCCAGCATGTTGTTGGGCATCACGGAGATGAGCGAGATGATGAAGAGCAGCTGCGGGAAGGCGAGCAGCATGTCCATCACGCGGCTGATGACCGCGTCGAGCCAGCCGCCGAAGTACCCGGCGAGGGTGCCGAGGAGC
>NZ_AJTQ01000335.1 GCF_000262345.1 Streptomyces xiaopingdaonensis
GTCCCGAGGATCACCGCGACGACTGCGGAGAGGAAGCCGACGAGGAGCGAGACTCGCGCCCCGTAGACGATGCGGGCGAGGATGTCGCGGCCGCTCACCGGCTCGACGCCGAGGAGGTGGTCGCCGCTGATCCCGCCGAACGAACCGATGGGGGTCTGGAAGAGCGGGTCGATCAGGTCCTCGTGGCGTTCGTCCGGCGACTGGCCGAGGAGCGCGGTGATCACGGGCGCGAAGATCGCGACGAGGATCAGGACGAGCACGATGACACCGCCGGTGAGCGCGACCTTGTCGCGCTTCAGCCGCTCCCAGGCGATCCGTCCGGGCGAGCGTCCTTCGACGGCCTTGGCGGCTCCGTCACCGGTGACGGGTTCGACCGGAGCCGTCTCGGCCGCCGTGTCATGCAATGGTGCCGTCATCGTGGTGGGAACCCCTCTCGACTGGCGGTGACCAGCCCACGCCTGCCGCTGTGGCGGCTTGTTCGCAAGCAGTTCGTACAGAAGACCGATGGCCTCATCGCCGGGAGTCTTCATCCCGCCGGTGATCAGTCGCCAGACTTCCCCGCGAAAGGATGCGCAACTGTGATGTCGTTCTGCATCTTCCGTTATGCGAACGGAAGTTGGCGCTCTGCGGGGCTGTGCGCCCGCTTATGTCCCGGTTGGGAACGCCCAGCGCCGCACCTCTCGAGAGGGCTCCGCACGGCCGAAAATCCCCTACTGCAAAGGGAATTGAGAACGCCGGGCGGGACTTCCGCATTCCGCCCCGGAGTTGGGACGGCGAACCTCCGCAGCGCGCTGCGGGAGCGCGGGCGTCGGGCCCCGACGGAGACCCCTGGTCCCGCGGGACACCCGTGGACGACACCCGCCCAATCTGCCGCCCTCTGGGGGCGCTTCACGCTCACTCCCCTCGACTACCCCCGAGCCGCGCGGAGTTCACATGCGGAACCTCCGCCGCACCGGCGCACGGACACCCGGGACGGCGCGCGACGGCGTCAGGCGCGCGGGCTGCCGTATCCGAACCCGGGCACGCTCCCCGGCGCGGCACCCGCGTGCACGTCGCGGTCGAAGAAGGGACGGGAGTTGCGGCGGAGCCACATGGCGACGGGGTCGTAGTCGTCCGACATCGCGACGCTGGAGACCGGCAGCCCCTCGGGCGCCGCGGCCACCGACTGCCCCATCATCCGCCGGGCGCCCTCCACCGCCTGCGGGCTGTCGTCGTAGAGCTCCAGGCCGATCGCGAGGTAGGCGACGCCGAGCGCCGGCTGCACCCACGCCCTGCGCAGGGAGCGCACGGCCGGCGTGTGGTGCGCGTTCTGGGTGAGGACGGCGTAGAACTGGGCGGCGTTCAGGGCCGGTTCGCTGATCCGGAGCGGGCCGGCCGGCAGCCGGTCGAGACCCGTCGCGATGCGCCGCAGGTCGAGCCAGGGGATGCCGACGCCGCCGCCGGGAGCGTGCGGATTGAGCCAGATCCCCCAGCGCTCGGGGAAGAGCGCCGCGGCGATCTCCTGCCCCGTGACGACCTCGTGCGCGCGGTTCCAGCCGGAGGCGGCGAGTTCCTGCGCCGAGGTGACGCACGGCGCGTAACCGTACCCGGCGACCTCCATGTTGCCGTACTGCGCGTCGGGGGAGCCCGCCCTGCCGTTCCAGAGCAGCATCCAGACCTGGCCGCGGGCGAGTGCGTTCAACAGCGCCTCGTAGGCGTCGTACCTGCCCGGCGAGATCTGACGCAGTAGTTGCTCGACGCTCTCACCCGCGCTCACCTGAGGCCGCCTTCCCGTCTTCCCCCGACACCGAGGTCGCCTGCCACCCGGGCACGCTTCGGCGCCCCCGCTCCATCCAACCAGCTTACGAGGCGGCCCAGTAGGCGTACGGCTAGGTGGGCGCCCCATCGAGCGACGCGTCCGGCCGCGCCGGAGCCTCACTGCGCGACGGGCAGCCCCTCGCGCGCGTAGAAGGGACGCACGCACTGCCGCATCCACGCGACCATCGGGTCCTCGGCCGCGTCGAGGAAGACGAGCTGCACGGGCCACTTCACCGTGGCACGGCCCAGCGCGCGGCCGACCCCGTCGTGCACCGCCTGCCGCGACGGGGCGTCGAGCAGGTCGAGTTCGACGCCGACGTAGAGAGCGGGCGGGTCGCCTTCGGCGCTCGCCAGCGCCCGCCGGGCCGAGCGCACGGCGCCCACCTGCTGGAGCTCGGCGCCTGCCGCGGAGAGGAACTCCAGCGGGTCGTCCTGCCAGTCGGGCTCGAAGAGGCGCATCCGCGCACCCCGCGCCACGCCCGAAACGGCCTGCTCCGAGGCGGTGTTGGCACACAGCTCCGCAACGGCCTCGGGCGGCAGCGGGACGCCGACGGCACCCCCGGGGTTGATCGCGATGCCCACCTGGGGCGGCAGCCCGCGCGCGAACTCCCTCGCCGGCGCCACGGTGAACGACAGGTGCGCGCCCGCCACGCGCAGGAACTCCTCCTGGGAGCTGAAGACCGGAACGTACGGTGCGCCGCCCAACTCGACCGTGGGCAGGTCGAGATGGGAGCTGTCGGGGCCGCCGCCCTCGGGGAGCGGCACCCAGAGGCTGCTGCGCGCGAGCACCTCCAGCAGACGGGCGCCCGCCTGCTGGACGCCGAGGGAGGCGGCGAGGGTCTCCTCCAGCTCGTTGCCCGGCGGGCCGCCGCCCTGGCCGGGCTCCTCGGGCCCGCCGCCGGAGCCGTACTGCTGCGGAATGGTCATGGGGAACACCCTAGAGGCTGCCGCCGACACCCCGCCCCGCCCACCCGGAACGCGCGCGAGGGACACACGGCCTCCACACCCGTCACTCCGCGGAGTCCTCCGGTTGCGCTCCGCATCGGAGGCGCCAAGGGTGGTTCCCGTCCCCTCGCCGTAGTGCGGCCATCGCGCCGGAGGCGCCGGGACGCACCGGCCGCGCAGCCGGTGGCGACGAAGGACCCACTCCGACAGACCCGAGGAACAGGTATGCGTCTCTCCAGAACCGTCGCGGCGGCGACCGCGGCAGCCGCCCTCGCGGGCTCCCTCGCACTCGCCGCCGGCACGGCCGCAGCCGGGAACGAGCCCGCGCCCCGCACCCCGAGCCACTCCGCCCCCGCACGCCCCCAACTCGCCGAGACGGCAGGCACGCTCGAGCGTGCGGACCAGGTGCTGCGCCCCGTCAGCGCACTCCTCACCGAGGTGCTCAGCGACGGCGCCCGGCTCTCCGAGTCCCAGGCGGACCGCCGCGTCGCCGAGGCCGTCCGCGCCCTCGACACCGTCCGCACCGCCACCCCCGCGCGCGCTTCGGGACACCGCACGGCCGCCGACTCGGCCGCACTCGTCCAGCGCGCCGCCGACCGGCTGGAGAAGCGCGTACGCGCGCTCGCCGACGCGGCACGCAGCGGCGGCCGCGCCCGCGTCGACAGCGCTGCCGATGCCGCGCTCACCGGGTCCATGGACCTGCTCGCCGCACTCGTCGCGGGCGGCAACCTGCCGACGGCACGCATGCCGGGGCTGCCGACCCACACCGCGCCCGAGGCGCACGCGAAGGTGCCCGCGGCGCCCGAACCGCCCGCACGGTCCGGCCCGTTGGACGGCTGAGGTTCCGCTAGCCGACGGCCAGGCGGCCGGCGCGGTCGGGCTCCGCCTCGCGGCGCCGCCCGAAGGCGAGCCGGCGCACGCACGCGGCGGCCCGGCGGTCGAGCAGCACGACGGAGACGCACGGCCACGGCATCCGCCCCCGCTCCGCCCCCGCTATCAGCCGCGCGACCGCTCTGCGGTGCCGGAGGAACGCGTACGCGGAGACGCGCCGCCCCCGGCCGGCCTGGCCCAGGAGCGCGTCGCCGGGAGCGACGTCGAGGAGGAGCAGGTGCATCCCGCGCCCGCCGCGCACCGCCGCCCTGGAGATCCAGCGAAGCACCCACGCCTGCGCCCCGCACGCGTGCACCACGGCGCCCGACCCGGAGGCGAGTGCGCGGTGGAGCGCCGCGTAGTGCGCCAGGCGCACGAGCGGGCGGTAGAGCGCGTAGGGGAGCCAACTCGGGACTCTGCGGGCCCAGTCCTCCCTGACGTCCTGCGAGTCGATGCGCACCAGGTGCCGTCCGGGGCGTACCGCCCGCCCGATCAGCGTGGACTTGCCGCTGCCCGGCAGCCCGGAGACGACGACGAGATCGCCGGCGGGGAAGCGGAGCGTCCTGCGCTCCGCGGAACCGCGCAGATCCCTGCAGCGGAGCTCGGGCCCCGCGTCCTCCGACGGAACCTCCGGAGACGCCGACGCCGCCCCACCGCCCGCCGGATGCCCGCTGCGCAGGCTCTCCACTGGTGCCCTCCCCGGGTGTGCTCGCGCACCGTGCGCGCCCCCGCGCTGTCGCTCAGCACGGTCAGAATGCCAAGGAAAGGTAATGGCCTTCAAGGCGATTGCCGGCCGACGGGGGGCAGCGCACGGCGCGTTCACCGTGCGATGATGGCCGCCGCCAACTCCATACCGGCCGCATGAATCCGCGCGGGAGAGTTCCCGGGACAGAAGGCCCGGGGCGCCGAAGGAGCAAGATCCTCCCTTGAATCTCTCAGGCCCCGATACCGCGCGGGCCAGGCAGATCTGGAAAGCGAGCCCCCGCGGGCTCCACCCACGGTGCAAGCCGCGTCCCCGCTCCGGGTCGCGGTGAAGCTCTCAGGTTCCGATGACAGATGGGGAGGACATCCGCGTCAGCACACCTACGGGAGCCCCTTCATGACCGAGCCCTCGGCACCCCCGCGCCGCACCGCCCTCGACGAGGTGCACCGCTCGCTCGGCGCCACCATGACCGACTTCGCCGGCTGGGAGATGCCGCTCCGCTACGCCAGCGAGCGCGAGGAGCACCAGGCGGTCCGCACCCGCGCGGGGCTCTTCGACCTCTCCCACATGGGCGAGTTCACCGTCTCGGGCCCCGCCGCCTGCGACCTCCTCGACTACGCCTTCATCGGCAACCTCGGCTCCCTCCGCACGGGCCGCGCCCGCTACACGATGCTCTGCGACGAGCGCGGCGGCATCCTCGACGACCTGATCGTCTACCGCACCGCTGAGGACCGCTACCTCGTCGTCGCCAACGCCGCCAACGCCGGGACGGTCCTCGCCGCGCTCCGCGAGCGCGCCACCGGCTTCGACGCGCAGGTCGCCGACGACCGCGACACGTACGCGCTCCTCGCCGTCCAGGGCCCGGCGGCGGCCGGCATCCTCGCCCGGCTCACCGACGCCGAGTTGGAGGGGCTCCGCTACTACGCAGGACTCCCCGGCACCGTCGCCGGCGCGGAAGCGCTGATCGCACGCACGGGGTACACGGGCGAGGACGGCTTCGAGCTCTTCCTCGCCCCTGCCGACGCACCCGCCGTCTGGCAGGCGCTCCTCGACGCGGGCGCCGGGGACGGCCTCACCCCGTGCGGTCTGAGCTGCCGCGACACCCTCCGCCTCGAAGCCGGCATGCCGCTCTACGGGCACGAACTCTCCACCGCGCTCACGCCGTTCGACGCCGGGCTCGGCCGGACGGTGAAGTTCGAGAAGCCGGGGAACGAGGGCGCGTTCGTCGGGCGTGAGGCGCTCCAGGAGGCTGCGGCCCGTGCCGAGTCGGCGCCGCCGCGGGTGCTCGTCGGGCTCGTCGCGCAGGGGCGCCGGGTGCCCCGCGCCGGGTACGCGGTCGTCTCGTCCGACGGCACCGTGCTCGGCGAGGTCACCTCGGGCGCCCCGTCGCCGACGCTCGGGAAGCCGATCGCGATGGCGTACGTCGACGCCGGGCACGCGGTGCCCGGTACGGAGGGCGTCGCCGTCGACATCCGGGGCTCGCGCGAGCCGTACAACGTCGTGGCGCTCCCCTTCTACAAGCGCGAGCGCTGAGCGCGCTCCTGCCAACGGCCGCGCGGCCGAGCGCCGCCGCGCTCCGGCGTGCACCGCCGGCGCCGCCACACGCCTGTGCACTGTGCGCCTCGTCCCATCTGCCAAGACCGCTTACTGTCCGGGTCCGTCGTCGAGGAGAATCAGACCATGAGCAACCCCCAGCAGCTTCGCTACAGCAAGGAGCACGAGTGGCTCTCCGAGCCGGTCGACGGCGTCGCGACCATCGGGATCACGGCGCACGCGGCCGACGCGCTCGGCGATGTCGTCTTCGTCCAGCTCCCTGACGCCGGCGACACCGTGAGCGCCGGTGACACCTGTGGCGAGCTGGAGTCGACCAAGTCCGTCAGCGACCTCTACTCCCCCGTCAGCGGCGAGGTCACCGAGGTGAACCAGGACGTGGTGGACGACCCCGCACTGGTCAACTCCGCCCCGTTCGAGGGCGGCTGGCTCTTCAAGGTGCGCCTCGACCCGTCCGGAGCCCCGGACGACCTGCTCAGCGCCGACGAGTACACGGCGTTCGCAACGGGGAACTGACCACCGCCGCCAGCCGCGCGCACCCCGGGTTCAGCGCCGAGCGCGGGAAGGCTCGCGGACCCGCAGCGGACTGCCCGGCACGGGGCCCGCCGGCCCGCCGGCAGACCGCAGACTCACCCAGCCTCGCCACAGGGATGGATACATGTCGCTTCTCAACAGCTCGCTCCACGAGGTGGACCCGGACGTCGCCGCCGCCGTCGACCAGGAGCTCCACCGCCAGCAGTCGACCCTGGAGATGATCGCCTCCGAGAACTTCGCGCCGGTCGCGGCGATGGAGGCGCAGGGCTCCGTGCTCACCAACAAGTACGCGGAGGGCCTCCCCGGGCGCCGCTACTACGGCGGCTGCGAGTACGTCGACGTGGTGGAGAACCTCGCGCGCGACCGCGTCAAGGAGCTCTTCGGGGCCGAAGCCGCCAACGTGCAGCCGCACTCGGGCGCCCAGGCCAACGCGGCCGCGATGTTCGCGCTGCTGAAGCCGGGCGACACCATCATGGGCCTCGACCTCGCGCACGGCGGCCACCTCACCCACGGGATGAAGATCAACTTCTCGGGGAAGCTCTACGACGTCGTCGCCTACCAGGTCGACGAGAAGACCGACCAGGTCGACATGGACGCGGTCGAGCGCCTCGCCAAGGAACACCGCCCGAAGATGATCGTCGCCGGCTGGTCCGCGTACCCGCGGCAGCTCGACTTCGCCGCCTTCCGGCGGATCGCGGACGAGGTCGGCGCCCTTCTCATGGTCGACATGGCCCACTTCGCCGGCCTCGTCGCCGCCGGCCTCCACCCCTCCCCCGTGCCGTACGCGGACGTCGTCACCACCACGACGCACAAGACGCTCGGCGGGCCGAGGGGCGGCGTGATCCTCACCAAGAAGGAGCACGCGAAGAAGATCAACTCGGCGGTCTTCCCCGGCCAGCAGGGCGGTCCGCTGGAGCACGTGATCGCGGCGAAGGCCGTCGCCTTCAAGATCGCGGCGTCCGAGGAGTTCAAGGAGCGGCAGCAGCGCACCGTGGCGGGCGCGAAGCTCCTCGCCGAGCGGCTGCTCAAGCAGGACGCCGTCGACGCGGGCGTCTCCGTCCTCTCGGGCGGCACCGACGTCCACCTCGTCCTCGTCGACCTGCGCAACAGCGAACTCGACGGCCAGCAGGCCGAGGACCGCCTCCACGAGATCGGCATCACGGTCAACCGCAACGCGGTCCCCAACGACCCGCGCCCCCCCATGGTCACCTCGGGCCTGCGCGTCGGCACCCCGGCGCTCGCCACCCGCGGCTTCACCGAGGAGGACTTCCGCGAGGTCGCCGACGTCCTCGCCGAGGCCCTGCTGCCCGGCTTCGACGAGGCCACGTCGCGGTCGCTCGCGGCCCGCGTCAAGGCCCTCGCCGACAAGCACCCGCTCTACCCGGAGCTCGGCACCGCGAACTGAGCACGCAAGCCGCGCGGGGCGCGCCGTCGACCACGGCGCGCCCCGCCCTGCACCACCGGGGGCCAACCCCCCGTTCGGACAAAGGAGTCCGCACCATGGCCATCTCCGTCTTCGACCTCTTCTCCATCGGCATCGGCCCGTCCAGCTCGCACACCGTCGGCCCGATGCGCGCCGCGCGGATGTTCGTCCGGCGACTGAAGAACGAAGGCGCGCTGGCCCAGACCGCCTCCGTCCGCGCCGAACTCTTCGGCTCCCTCGGCGCGACGGGTCACGGGCACGGCACCCCGAAGGCGGTCCTCCTCGGCCTGGAGGGCGAGTCCCCGCGGACCGTCGACACCGCGGAGGCCGACCGCCGGATCGAGGAGATCCGCAGCGCGGGCCGCCTCCGCCTCCTCGCCACCGAGATAGGCGACGCGCACACCGTCCCCTTCGACGAGCGCACCCAGCTCATCCTGCACCGGCGCCGCTCCCTGCCGTACCACGCCAACGGCATGACCCTCTTCGCCTACGACGCCGAGGGCGCGCCGCTCGTCGAGAAGACGTACTACTCGGTCGGCGGCGGCTTCGTCGTCGACGAGGACGCCGTGGGCGAGGACCGCATCAAGCTCGACGACACGGTGCTGCGCCACCCCTTCCGCACCGGCGACGAACTGCTGCGCCGCACACGGGAGACGGGCCTCTCGGTCTCGGCGCTGATGCTGGAGAACGAGCGCGCCTGGCGCACCGAGGACGAGGTACGCGCCGGCCTCCTGGAGATCTGGGAGGTGATGCGCGCGTGCGTCGCCCGCGGCCTCGGCACGGAGGGCATCCTCCCCGGCGGCCTCAAGGTCCGCCGCCGCGCCGCCGTCTCGGCCCGCCAACTGCGCGCCCAGGGAAGCCCGGAGACCGCGTCCGCGCACGCGACCGACTGGGTCACCCTCTACGCCATGGCCGTCAACGAGGAGAACGCCGCGGGCGGCCGGATCGTCACCGCCCCGACCAACGGCGCCGCCGGCATCATCCCCGCCGTCCTCCACTACGCCCGCGACTTCGTCCCCGGCACCGACGACGACGCCGTCGTACGCTTCCTCCTCGCGGCCGGCGCCGTCGGCATGCTCTTCAAGGAGAACGCGTCGATCTCCGGCGCCGAGGTCGGCTGCCAGGGCGAGGTCGGCTCCGCCTGCTCGATGGCGGCGGGCGGCCTCGCCGAAGTCCTCGGCGGCACCCCCGAACAGGTCGAGAACGCCGCCGAGATCGGCATCGAGCACAACCTCGGCCTCACCTGCGACCCCGTCGGCGGCCTCGTGCAGATCCCTTGCATCGAACGCAACGGCATGGCAGCCGTCAAGGCCGTCACAGCGGCCCGCATGTCCCTGCGCGGCGACGGCCGCCACCACGTCTCCCTCGACAAGGCCATCAAGACGATGCGCGAGACGGGAGCCGACATGAAGGTCAAGTACAAGGAGACGGCGCGGGGCGGGCTGGCGGTGAACGTCATCGAGTGCTGAGCGCCGGGCTTTGACCTGCGACTCCGAGGTCTTCAGCTCTGTCACGGTCTTCTCCGTCTGTACGACGGAACAGCCCTGAGAAGTCCCTCTGGCAGAGCTGAAAGTCCCTGAAAAATTTCTCGGGCAGGTTGTCGGCCTGCGACACCCACCAACCGTCGGTCTCCGTCGAGTGTTTCGCCAACTCGACGAGCGCTTCTCGCTCGGCGTCCGGCAGTCCGTGGACACGACAGAGCTGGTCGACGTGGCTCCAGCGAACTGTGCCCTTCGCCCGTTCGTAGCGGCTGACGGTGGCCTTCGAGACGCCCGCTCTGCGTCCTGCCTCCTCTGCGGTGAGGCCCGAGCCCTCCCGCAGCGCGTGCAGACGAAAGCCCAATTGGCGGTGGCGAGTTGTCGGTCCCTCCGGCACGATTCCCCCTCTCGGAGCCACGGCGTGGCGGGCAGAAAGTCGGACCTCCACGGCAATACGCCGACGAACCACGGCCGGATGGGCGGCAGCCGGGGCGGGCGAACGGCCATGTCACCGTTTCACAAGGCGAGTTGGGCAGAGAGGTGCAGCCGCGCGATCCCCCGATCGGAATCGATCAGGGTTGTCACCGGCCGCCGCAGTGATATTGGATGAACTTTGGGGGGGCGCAGCGCCTGGTGTGCTGCTAGCGCACGGACGGGCCAGTGTGCCCTGAACCCCGAGGTGTCATCGATCGACGCTGCGCGCGGGCCGGTTCGACGTTCTCGGACGGCTGCCGGCCGTAGAAACGTGCATGCGTGGATGAATACAGCGCACGTAAGGAGAGTTCATGAAGTCGTGGCGTTCCCGCGCCCGCGTCGGCATTGTCGCCGGCGTCGCAGCGGTCACCCTGCCGATGGCCGCAGCCACCGCTGTTGCCGAAGCCCCGCCCGGCGACGGCTGGGGCGAGCCGCAGGGACAGCTCACCTACGACTCCAAGAAGGCGTGCGAGGACTCGGAGAAGGACCCCGCCGCACAGCTGGGTTACGACGAGGTGTGGTGCGACGGGCCCGGCGGTAGGGGCTCGTACAAGGTCTACTACCGCTGATCCCCGACGCGTGACCCGGGTCGGCCCTCCTGGCGTACAGCGCCGGGAGGGCCGACCTGTGCCGTACGTGCCCGACTGCCGCAGGCGGCAGCTGTGTTGAAGGCCCCACGACGGCCGCGCACCCGAAAGCCGCCCACTGCGCGCGGCACAGCCCCCCCGGGAACGCGGCCCGGTCAGACGGCAGGAGTAGTCGCGTCGACGGCCGCGGGGGACGTTCATCGCCATGATGGCCCTGGCCCTGGCCCTGGCCCTGGCCCTGGCCCTGGCCCTCTGCATGATCGCGTCGCTTGTCCAGCAGGTCTCATCGTCGAACTTCCGGTGCTCGAGTAAGGCGCCCGTCAGCCTTGGACCCGCGTGATCACCAACGCCATGAACCAGTTCCAAGTCCTCCCCAACCCCGACTGACCAGCCGACCCGACCATTCCGCCAACCCGCACCACCACCCAGGAACTGAAGCTTCCCCTCAATCATGGACACCTGGAGACTGGGGCTTGAGGTTCCAGAGGAAGTAGCGCCAGGTGGGAAGCAAGTACGCGAAGCGGTGCACCGAAGAGTTCGACCGCCTTCTTCGTGAAGGAGAACGACCGGTGAGCGAGCTGACCGGTTGATCCATGCTGAGAAGGCCAACTACTCGCTCGTTGTGCTGTGCCGAGTGCTGCACGTCGCCCGCTCCTCCTACTACGCCTGGCACCAGGGCGAGGCCGCCCGCCAGGCCCGGCAGGCCGCCGACGACGCGCTCGCGCACGAGATTACGGTGCTGCACATCGCCTCCCGCCGCACCTACGGTGTCCCGCGCATCCACGCCGAACTGCGGCGTCCGGGACGGCGGGTGAACCGCAAACGCATCGCCCGCGTGATGCGCGAGCGCGACATCCGAGGCGTCACCCGCCGCAAGCGGTGTTCTCTGACCCGGCCGGACAAGAAAGCGAAGCCGGGCATAACCGACGAGTCACCAGGATCACGGGGAAACTTCAGTACCGGCTCGCCCCACTGCGACACACACCGCACGACTTCCGTCGGCTTGTCTCTGCTTGGTTCCCGTGTGGCGCTTGGCTCCGTCTCACGGACCTGCGGTCGGTCCGAGGGCTTTCCCCAGCAGACTCACCAGGTTGAGCAGGTCGTCGGTGTCCAGTCGGGCGAAGGGGCTCGACGCCAGGGTTGCCTCGATCACCGCGGTTCGTGTCCGTCGGCCGTCCTCCGTGAGCGCTACGACGCGTGAACGGCGGTCGGTGGGGTCGGCGAAACGCTCGACGAGTCCCCGACCGGTGAGCTGATTCATGACGAAGCTGAGGTTGGGCGCGTTGCAGTGCAGCCGGCCGGCCAATTCCTTCATCGACGGCGGCGCCTCGGCCGGGTCGATCATCCAGAGTGCCTGAGCATTTGCGCGCGTCAGACCGTGTTCGGCCAGGACGCTCTCGATCCGGTCGCCGGTCTGCATGAAGATCTCGTGGTTCGTCACCACCGCTGCCTCAAGGATGCTTCGCTTCATGGCTTCATCCTAGCCTTTTGCTTCGAGTCTCGAAGTGTTACTTTGTTCGAGTCTCGAAGCAACTGCTTCTCGCTCCGCTGCCGACCCGAGACGTCGCCGGATCGGGACGCTCCGCACGTCCAGTCCTTCCCGCGGCCCGTCCGCTCCGACGCGCCGTCGCCCAGCCGAACAGGAAGCACTCACTCATGCACGACTACACGAACACCACCGCCGTGGTCACCGGCGCCTCGAAGGGGCTGGGCGAGGCTTACGCGCGGGAACTCGCCTCCCGCGGCGCGCACCTCGTCCTTGTCGCCCGCTCGGCCGACGCACTGCACACCCTTGCCGAGCAGATCCGGACGGCGCATTCCGTCCGAGTCGATGTGATCGTCGCGGACCTGTCCGACCGGCGGTCCCCGCGGACGGTGGTCGACACCGTCGAGAAACTTGGTCTGGAAGTAGACCTCCTGGTCAACAACGCCGGGATGGGGTCGGTGGGACCCTTCCTCGGCCGTCCCCTCGAACCCAACCTCCGGTCCGTCGACGTGAACGTCACCGCGCTGATCGGCCTGGTCCACCTCCTGGGCGCCGGCATGGTCGAACGCGGCCGCGGCGGCATCGTCAACGTCGCCTCCACCGCCGCCTTCCAACCCATGCCGTACCAGGCCAGTTACGCCGCCACCAAAGCATTCGTGCTCTCGTTCACCGAGGCGCTCGCCGAGGAGGTCCGCAATACCGGCGTACGTGTGATGGCGGCCCACCCGGGAGCCACCGATACCGGATTCTTCGACCGGACAACCGCGTCCATGGACCCGAAGACCACGGACACCTCCGCCGACGTCGCTGCCAGAACACTCGACGACTTCTCGCGCGGCCGGTCCATCTCCTTTCCCGGACGCACCTCCACCCGCGCCGGAACCTGGGCGCCGCGCCTGCTCCCCCGGACCACGGTCGCCCGCATCACCGGCAACCTCAACCGCAAGGCCGGATTCGACGACGTCAGCGACCTCGACCCCGCCGCCTCGTGACGCCGGAACCCGCGGCGCGAAGACGAACAACGGCACCGACAGCCCTACCGAGGCCGCCCAGCGCGGGTACCGGCTGCATGCCGACAGCGCACCCGAAAGCCGCGTCTCCGATTCCGACCGAAGTCGACGGAGTCGGGGGTCCGCTCACCGCGCGAAAATACACCGGCCGACCGGTATGTGTTGACGTCCCGACGGGTCGGTTTCTACGCTGTGGAGCCGTCACGCCTGCTCCAACTCGACTACAGTGACCGGGAGTCGGTCGACGAGAAGGCAACGAGGGGCCTCGCCTCTTCCTGCATGGGTACCGCCGGACCACCGGCGGACGGACACCGAAACGTGCGGTCACCTGCCGAGCCGACCGGTTGAACGGGCGGTGCCACTCTCAGCGGCCGAGAGCGCTCGTCGAGGGGGAGGTATCGGCTCCAGCCGCCGTCATGTGCGCAAAGGAAGCGACGACATGGGTGCTTTGAGCGGCAAGACAGCACTCGTCACCGGAGGAAGCCGCGGCATCGGCCGAGGCATCGCATGCAAGCTGGCCGGCGAAGGAGCCCTGGTCGGGGTGCACTTCGGGAACGACGAGGCAGCCGCGCGCGAAACCACGGCCCACATCCGCGAGGCGCAGGGGCGTGCCTTCGCCATCCGCGCCACCTTCGGAACTCCGGACGACGTGGAGACCCTCTACACGAAGTTCGACGAGGGAATCGGCGAGGCAGGAGAGAGTCCCGGATTCGACATCCTCGTCAACAACGCGGCGGTAAGCGGGTCGTCACGGATAGACGAGGTCACGCCCGAGCTGTTCGACCGGCTTTTCACGGTCAATGTCCGGACGCTGTTGTTCGTCGTGCAGCAGGGGCTCGAACGGATGCGTGACGGCGGCCGGATCATCAACGTCTCGTCGGCGGCCACCAGGATCGCCTATCCCGAATCCGTCGTGTACGCGATGAGCAAGGGCGCTTTGAACACCTTCACGCTGGCTCTCGCCAAGGAGCTCGGGCCCCGCGGGATCACCGTGAACGCCGTGGCGCCCGGCTTCGTGGAGACCGATATGAACGCGTCGAAGCGCACGACGGACCAGGAGAGCGACGCGCTCGCCTCCTGGTCCGTCTTCGGCCGCCTCGGACAACCGGGCGACGTGGCCGAGATCGTGGCCTTCCTCGCCTCCGGCGCTTCGGGGTGGATCACCGGGCAGTGCATCGACGCGTCGGGCGGCTCGAGGCTGTGAGGAGGAGCTGCCTCCACGCCCGCTGCACGACGTCCGCTCCTTTGCCGATGCGTGCTCAGCGGGAGGAACGCTGCGCCGCAACGATCTGCTCCGTACTGGGGTCGGGGGCGCCCCGCCCGGCGAGCCAGGCCGCGACGGACGGGAACTGCACCGCCAGGGCGCAGCGCACCCGCAGCCCCAGCGGCGCGACGTTGATCTCGGCACGGTTCTCCGCGACGGCCCGCAGCACCGCCGACGCCACCTGGTCCGGTGTGACAGGACGCGCCCCCCGCGGCAGCGGCGCTCCGGTCCTGGCGAACATGCCCGCCCCTCCGACGAAGCCCGGCTGGGTCAGCGAGACTCCGACGCCGGCCGCGCCCAAGTCGAGGCGCAGAGCATGTGCGAAACCGCGCAAGCCGAACTTGGTGGCGGTGTACAGGGACGAGTACGGAGTCGCCGCCTTCCCCGACATCGAGCCCACGAAGGCGAGGTGCCCCCGCCCGGCGTCGACCATCGCCGGAGCGAGCAGCCGGGCGAGCAGGACCGCGGAGCCCAGGTTGACCTCCAGAGCCCGAGCGACCTGCTCGGGAGCGTATTCGAGCAGGTCGCCGCTGGCGGGCAGGGCCGCGTTCGCGAGCAGGACGCGGACGTCCGGGCAGCGCTCGGCGAGCTCCGCGACCTGCTGTGGATCGCTGACGTCGGCGGGAATCCAGCGGGCGCCGAGTTCCTCGGCGAGTTCGCGGAGCGCGTCCGCGTCGCGCCCCGTCACGATCAGGTCGGCTCCTGCCTCGGTGACGCGACGGGCGAGCACCCTTCCGACGCCTCCCGTGGCGCCGGTGAGCAGGACGGTCTCTCCAGCGATCTGCATGCTTCGTCTCCTCGGTGTAAGGGAGCGCACCCGGACGCAGCCCTCGGCGGTGTCAGGGCGGGCGGGTCACCACCTGTGGTGCACCTGGGGGCGAATCCGGCGGTCGTAGAGCTCCCGCAGCGAGTCGAGGACGGCGTCCGGCAGCGGCCCCATCGACCCGACCGCTGCATTCGCGCGCGCCTGCGCCACCGAGGTAGCGCCCGGGATCACCGTGGTGACCCCCTGCTGCTCGGTGATCCACCGCAGTGCGGCCTGGGCCGGCGCCATGTCCGGCGGCACGAGCGCGGCGAACTCGGCTGCGGCCGCGACGCCCGTGGTGTAGTCGACGCCGGAGAAGGTTTCGCCGACGTCGAACTGCTCGCCGTTCCGGTTGAAGGCGCGGTGGTCGTCGTCGGCGAAGACCGTGTCCGTGCGGAACTTCCCCGACAGCAGACCCGAGGCGAGCGGGACCCGGGCGATGACTCCGACTCCCGCCGCCTGCGCGGCAGGCAGCACTCGCTCCAGGGGCTTGCGTCGGAAGAGGTTCAGGATGATCTGGAGTGACGCGACGTTCTCCCGGTCGAGCGCGGTGAGGGCCTGCGCGCAGGTCTCCACGCTGACGCCGTAGGCAGCGACCCGGCCTTCGTCGACCAGGGTGTCGAGGGCGTCGTACACGGCGTCGGAGGCGAAAACGGCCTCCGGCGGAGTGTGCAACTGCACCAGGTCGAGGGTGTCGACGCCGAGGTTGGCCCGGGAACGGTCCGCCCACGCGCGGAAGTTGTCGAGGGTGAAGGCACCGAGCTCCTGTGCCGCACGGCGCCCGAACTTGGTGGCGACCATGGGCCGCTCACCGGGCGAAGTGGTGAACTCCCTGAGGAAACGGCCGATCAACTGCTCGCTGCGCCCGTCCCCGTAGACATCGGCGGTGTCGAAGAAGTCGACACCGGATTCCACGGAAGCGTCGAGGACGGCGCGGACGTCGTGCTCCTCGACGTGGTGCCATCCACCGCCGAACTGCCAAGTACCCAGGCCGACTACGGAGATTTTCCGTCCGCTCTTGGTCAGCAGTCGTCTCTCCACGAAAGTGCCTCCTTGAACATGAGCGCCGCGCGACGCCGACCTGACGTCGAGGCGGGGTTGGTGGGTCGCAAACGCATGAGTCGGGTCACGAGGGCTCGTCGGAGAGCACCTCGTCGACGAGCGGGCTGCTGAACTTTCCCTCCGGGTCGCGCTTGCTCACCAGTTCGCGGAAATCCGAGGCCCGGCGGTAGCCGGCGCGAAGGCGGGGGCCGTCCATCGCGGTGAGCTTCGCCCAGTGCGGTCGCGCGCCGAGCGGTGCCAGCGCTCTCTCGACCGCGTCGAGCACCGGGGGCAGGCGGCCGATGTCCTTCGTCCAGGTGAAATGGAAGGTCACGGAGTCCTGTTCGAACGCCGGGCTCAGCCACAGTCCGTCTCCCCGGACCGTGCGCACCTCGCCGACCTGGAGAACCGGGGCCAGGAGCGGGCACAGCTCGCGGAGAGCCGCGAACGCCGCGGGCGCGGCGGCGCGCGGCACGAAGTACTCCGACTGCAACTCGCCACCGACCCCGCCCGTGGTGCCGGCCCGGACATGCGGCAGCCGCTCGTTCCACGGTCCCGGAACGCCTGACTGATCGGTGCACGGACTCGGGTCGGCCCCTGGCACCGGGCTCGTCGGACGGTCGGCGGGGACTCCGAGCCGTAGTCCCGGGCCGGGCCGGTCGACGCGCTGCTTGAGCCAGACGACCGCCTCGTCCGCCCACGTCGTGAAGAGACTGACGCTGTATGCGGCCCCGAAGACCGCAGCCAGCCCGTCCGCCGCCTGCACCTCGTCCAACGGCACCCGTATGCGCACCGACTGGGCCACCTCGTAGGCGGGTTCGATCCGCAGGGTCAGCCGGGAGACCACCCCCAGCGCACCGAGCGCGACCACGCCGCCGGCGAAGGTGTCCTGATCGACCTCGCTGCTCTGCTCGACGAAGTCGCCCTCGGGGCCGATCAGTTGCATACCGGCCACGGCCGCTGCGAGGCCCTGCTGGGTGTCTCCCGAGCCGTGGGTCCCGGTGGCGCAGGCGCCGGCAACCGTGATGTCGGAGAGCGACGCCAGGTTCGCCAGCGCATAGCCCGCCCGTTGCAACGCGGCGGCCACGTCGGTGTACCGCATGCCTGCGCTCACCGTCGCGGTCTGCGACCCGGCATCGATCTCCACGCTCGGAGGAAGCCGGTCCAGGGACACGAGCCTTCCCGATGTGGGGAGCAGCCCGGAGAAGGAGTGCCGAGCACCGAGTACCCGGACGCGTGTGCTTTCCGCGACGATACGGCGCAGCTTGTCCACCGACTCGGGGCGCGCGAGGTACGGCGCACCGAGATCCAGGTTGCCCGCCCAGTTGCGCAGCCCGGTCATACGGCACCCGCCGGGGACTGCGCCGCACCGTCGACCATCGCGTCGGCCCGTACGAAGGTGTAGCCGCGCGCCAACAGGCCCTCGATGAGCCGCGGTAGCGCAGCAACCGTCGGGGCGCGGTCGCCGCCGCCGTCGTGCAGCAGGACGACCGAACCCGGGCGGACCTCGGCCAGCACGTCCCGGGCGATGTCGTCCGCCGTACGCATCGCCCAGTCGTCCGGCGCCACGTCCCAGAGCACGGTGGTGACGCCGAACGCCGGCAGTCGGCTCAGCATTTCAGGGGTGCGCGCGCCGTAGGGCGGCCGGAAGAGCCGGGGAGCCCCACCCCCGCTCGCCTCGGCGACGGCCTCGGCGGTGCGCTCGATCTGCTCGGCCGCCTGCGCTCGGGAGAGCTCCGGCAAGAAGGGGTGCGACCAGGTGTGGTTGCCCAGGGCGTGACCCTGCTCCCGCATCCGCACCAGGTGCTCGGCGAAGCCCGCCGTGTGGATTCCGAGGCAGAAGAAGGTCGCCGGGATGCCGTACCGCCCCAGGATGTCGAGGATGTGGTCCGTGTACGGCGGTAGTGGACCGTCGTCGAAGGTGAGTGCCACCTCGTGGCGGTCGCGCGGGCCGTGGCGGAGTAGCTGCCCGGCGGCCCTGAGTCGGCGGTCGGTGGTGGCCGACTCCGTTGTCTGGAGGGCCAGTTGGTCCTCGCGTCCGGTCTGCGTACCGCGGTGGCGCTCCAGGGGTACCAGGCCGTCGCCTCCGTCCAGGCCCGTCCGGGCCAGTACCTCCGCCGGGACCGAGCCGAAGAGCGGCCGCTCCGGCAGCAGCCGGGGGTCAGCGCGGTGGACGCGCAGCCCCGCGGCCATCAACCGGCCGTCGAGCGAGCCGTTGGTGCTCTCCACCACGACCGGCGCGAGGTCCTCGTACTCCCGTAGCCGCGCGGCGATTTCGTCCACGTGGGGGGAGGTGAACCCGGTCCGCTGTACGCACCGGCCGTTCCGATCGATCACCGCGAGACGGTAGCCGTCCGCGTGCCATGAGACTCCCGCATACACCATCTGACCTCACTTTCACTGAGGCTTGACGTACTCGCTGAAGTGCCGCTCGGCGAAGAGCTCGGGCCAGGCCGCCTCGTCGTAGTCGAGTTGCCGGCCGCGGCGCAGCGCCTCCCGCCAGAAGGGCTTGACCGGGGGCCACAGCGTTCCGGTCTGGCAATAGGAGGCGTCGACGAAGTAGCGCGGGCGCCCGGTTTGGCCCGGCTTCGTACGGCGGGTGTGGAACAGGGCCGAGTGGAGGAGCACCGTCGAGCCGGGCGGCAGGTCCTCGAAGAAGACCTCTCCGGGCAGCGGGTCGGTGCCCGCATGGGCGCGCGCGGACTTGTCGGCCACCTCGTGGTGCGAGCCGGGGAGGACGGCGAGCCCGGCCATGTCGGGATCGATACCGTCGAGGTAGTGCAGCGCGTGGACCATGGCGTGGGTCCGGTACGACTGGACGTGCTGCTCGTAGTCGTGGTGCCAGGGCTTGCCCGGCAGGTCGGGGGCGTGCCGGTCGCTGTGCATGTGGTGGTGGACGAAGCCGGGCCCGACGAGCTGGGATATCACCCCCAACAGCGGCTCGTGGACGAGCAGTTCGCCGTGCGCCGGCAGGTCGAGTTCGAGCACGGCCGGCGCCTCGCACGACGCGGGGTCGAGGGCGGCTGCGATGGTCTGGGCGCGCAGACCGGTATCGACCCAGCGGTCCACCTCCGACTTGACACGCTCCACCAGCCCACTGGGTAACAGTCCAGGCAATACAAGGTAACCGGACTGCTCGAACTGGGCGCTCTGCGCGGCATCGAGCCGAAGCGACCGCTCTGGCGTGTAGGTGCGATATGCGGGCACGATCAGGATTCCCTTCCTCAGCAGGAACCCGGTCGACGCAGGCACACAGCATGCAACCCAACTGTCATACCTGGCAACCGGAAAGAGCATGGTGCTTTACAAACTTGGCAATGACAGTGACACATATTCTTCGCATCAGTCAACATCCGAACAAGATTTGCCAAGGAGGCGGTCGACGGAGTCGCGCGGCGGCACGGCCGGCCGCGGACGCGACGAAGCCCGCCCCGCTCGGTGCGCGCGGGACGGGCGGTCCTGGCCGTGTCCGTGCTGGATCAGCGGCTGAGGCTGTTCTCCAGCGACTCGGCGAGCAGCAGCCAGATATCGGCGGCGAGATCGAGGTTCAGCGCCCGCCTGGCCTCCTCACCCAGCCGCTTGAGCTGGGCACGGCCCTGTTCCTGGTGTCCTTCGACGATCAGCAGCAAGCTGTCCAGGGTCTCGAGCCGGATCCGGTCGCGGTATGCGAGGACGAGCGCGTCGAAGTCCACCCCGCCGTAGGCGGCTCTGGCGTCCTCGTAGCGGCCCTCGGCGAAAGCGAGGTGCGCCTGCAGGACCAGCAACTCCTGCTCCTGCACCGGCGTCCCGACGATCGGCAGCGCCGCCTCCGCCTCCGTCAGGCAGGCGGAGGCCGCCTCCGTCCGGGGAGGCTTCGACTGCAGGTACAGGGAGGCCGCGGCGAGGCGCAGGCGCACCCACAGCACCGGGGCGACGTAGCTGTCGAGCGCCGCCATCGCTTGCTTCAGATAGGCGTCCACCGCCTCGTCGTCCCCCTGCCGCGAACAGACGGTGGCGGCGGACCAGAGGGCTTCGACACGCAGCGTGTCCGTCCGGCCCGCGACGAGCGACACCAGGTCCCGCACGTGCTCCATGGCCTCGGCCAGCCGGCCGAACTCCACCTCGGTGGAGACGAGTACGAGGAGCGCGCGCCCGGTGTCCTGAGAGGACAGCTCGTTCTGCTGCGCCACCCGGTATGCGCTGAGCGCCAGATCGAGCGCCCGCCCGACCTGGCCCGTCGACCGCAGGCACCGAGCCAGCTGGGTGCGGGAGCGGCACTGCAGCGTCGGGAGTCCGCTCTCGTCCGCGAGCGCCGAGAGGGACTCCAAGCAGGTCTGCTCCGCGGCGCGTTCGCCCTGCCGCTCCCGGTATCGAGCGATCAGCCACAGGGCTTGCCAGCGCAGCAGGGCGTCCTCGTCCGCCGCTTCGGCGAGCACGTCGACCAGCCCCTCGACGGCCTCGTCGCTCTCCGCGGAGGCAGCGATACTCAGCGCCTGCGTGAGCGGACTGGCGCCGTCGGCCCCGCCGGGCGGCGCGTCGAGGAGAGTGGAGCGGTCGACGTCCAACCGCTGCGCAAGGTGCGCGAGCACGCGCTCGGTGGGCGGCCGCGCGCCCGACTCCAGGCGCGAGAGGTATCCCGTGGAGATCTTTCCGTCGGCCAATGCGGCCTGGGACAAGCCACGTTGCACACGTATGGCCTTCAGGCGTGCCCCGAAGGACGAGTCAACAGTCATCCCGGTCCTGCCCTGCCGTTCCCTGCGTCCGTTAACAGGGACCTTACCTTCGGCTGCACCGAGGTGGCAATTCGCTTGTCCTCAGGTTGTCACATCAGAGCGGTGACAGGGACGCAGAAGGACCACGACAAATTGGGTAATTCTTCCCGCAAGCTGCTTGCCCGGCTACGGCAGTTCGGCGAAGTGTGGCAAGGAGAGCCGTTCCCGTTGCCAGGGACCTGTCGAAAGGAGACGCCCATGTCCGAAGGCACCGCTGCCGACACATGCGCAGCGACGAGCACGACCGAATCCGGTGAGATCGACTGGCCTTGAGCGGGACTCACCCGAGGAGCCGGGGCCGCCGGCCGGCGGGCCGCTGGCCGAAGCCGCCACCGCCACCGCCACCGCCACCCGAGAGTCGATCGAGCGACTTCGACGTACCGACGAACCCTTCGACGCCGACGCGGGCCCTCGAAGAGTGGGACCCAGCCATGGCGGCCCCGCCCGGGCAACGCCGCCGCGAGCCTCCCCGCGCGCCGCGACGTACGCGCCCGGGGAGTTCCCGCGTCATCCCGCGCGGCAGTTGACGCGCCGATCGTCCCGGTCGACGTAGCCGGCGAGACGCTCCGTCACGTCCGGCCCCGGCTCCAGACCACAGAGCCGCCACACGCGGCTGCTGTCGTACCAGTGGTCCTGGGTGAGCAGCGCGTACTGGTGCGCCGTCAGTTCCGGGAGGGCGCGCCCGACGGACTCCCGGTGCACTTCGCGCGGGGGGCCGCCCCGCGGCCGCCCCGAGCCGAGCAGCCGGGACAGGGCGAGCACCAGGCTGCGCATCTGCACGGGCCGCGGATGCGCCGCGTGGTACACCTCGCCCTGTCCCGTCACCGGTTGCTGCACCAACGCGCGTACGAGCCTCGCGAGTTCCTCGACCGCGATCGTCGAGCTGTACGAGAGGGCCGTCCCGCCCCAGGAAGGCACCCGCTCCAACAAGCGGATCAGCGTGGGGAGTACCCACTTGTCGCCCTTCCCGAGAATCAGATGCGGCCGCAGAACGACGCCGCCCGCAGCACGCACTGCTTCCTCCGCGGCAAGCCGGGACGCACTCGCCGCCGACTGCGGCGACGGCGCCAACTCCCCCTCGGCGGCGCCGCGGTGGGGCCCCGCACCGTAGACGGCAGCCGTACTCACGTAGAGCACGCGCCGGATGCCCGCTCGGTCCGCCGCGTCGATCAGCGTCCGCGTTCCGCGGTGGTTGACCGCGTCGCACCGCGCTCGGTCGCGGCCCACGTAACTGGCGGCGTGCACCAGAGCGGTCGCCCCCGAACAGGCGGCCGCCAACGTCTCCGGAGCGGTCAGGTCTCCGGAGACGTACTCGACGCCGTCCCCGGGCACCGCTTCCCGCCGAGGCGGCCGGCGTGCAAGCACCCGTACCCGGGGCGCCGTCCGGGACCTCGCCCGCACCGCGACCAACTCGCGTACCACGGCCCGTCCGACGAACCCGGTACCGCCCGCGACCAGGACCGTCCCGGGGTGCTCGCTCCGGACTCCGGTCGGGGCCGAGTTCACGGCCGGTCGCCTTCCTCGATGCCGACACGGCACGAGCCGACGACCGCTCCCTCCTGCTCGAAGTCGACGGCCAGCTCGTACTGCCCGGCGGCCTTCCGCCGAGGCGGGGAGCTCTTGACCAGGCAGGGCGAGTTGAACTCCACGTACCGCGTGAACGCGGCGGCGCAGTCGGTGAGGAGGCCTTCGGGACGTCCGAGTTCGGCGAGTGCCTTCTGCCGCGCCGCTTCCAGGAGGACCATCCCGGGCACGTGGTCGACGGGGTGGTCGAAGAGCACCGGGTGGCTCGCGTCCACCCGCAGCACGGTCGGAGTCCCGGGAGCGAGGACGACGTCGAACCCGGTGCTGCGTCCCACGAGTCGGGGGCTGACCGCCGACGGGACGCCGGCGGGCGGGCGGGCACCGAGCCGGTCCCCGCGAAGCCGCCGATAGATCCGGTCGGCGATGACCTGCGCGGAGAGGTGGCCGGCACCGATGCGCTCGCCGTCCCGGTAGGCCGTCACGTCGTAGGCGTACGCCGTGACGCTGCCGCGTCTCCGTACGACCTCCGAGAAGGCGACTTCCAGCACGATGTTGGCGGGGCCGTCGGCGAGCCGGGCGCCCTTCTCCGTCATGGTGAACCAGGTGTTGTCGGTGACGAAGTGGCTGCCGAGGGGGACGTCCAGCTCCTGGTGGGCGAGGAAGAGGCCCACCTGGCGGATGCCCTCGGCGAAGAGCATCGGATCGTGCCAACGCCCCGCCACCGCCCCGTAGTAGCTGTGGCCGCGCGGCCACTGCACTCCGACGCGGAAGATGCCGCTGCTGCGCCGGAACCCCGTCAGCAGAACCTCCGAGACGGCGTCGCGGTGGACGAGTCTGCGGGGCACGGATTGCTCGAATAACTCCGGTTCGTCGAGCACTTGCCCAACGTAAGCCGACCGGTCGGCTTGGATCAGTGCACTCATCAGAGCCTCCCTACATGCGTGTCCCCAGGCCGGGACACGGTAGTTGAGCAGGTGAAAGGCGGGGCGGCGCGCCCGGCCTCAGTGGTGCGACTGCCGTTATAGTACCGGCCGACTGGTATTTAAAAGCAAGCAAGCGCAATAATGTCACCTCGGAGCCGCGGTGCCCCAGGCGCCGGACCGCAGCAGCTACGCCGCGGCGGAGGGAGAAGTTCAGTGGGAGTGCGACGTGAGCGAGCAGAGCTCACACGGCAGGCGATCCTCGACGGAGCGGCAGTAGCATTCGACGCGGGCGGCTTCGGCAGTACGAGCCTGGGCGACATCGCCAAGCAGACGGGCGTGACCAAGGGCGCCATGTACTTTCACTTCCCGTCCAAGGAAGCCCTCGCCCACGAGCTGATGTCGAACCAGTTCAGCATCCTGTCCCTGCTGCCGAAAGCAGAGCGCCCCGGCGTGCAGACGGCCATCGACATCAGCCACCTCATGGCGCACGGGCTGCGCAGCCGGGCGCGGATCAGCGCCGGCATCCGTCTCGTGATGGAGTTCGGTTCCTTCACCGACCCGGACCCGGCCTTCTACAACGGCTGGATCGAGAACATGAGGGACAGTCTCGCCCCCGCGCAGGGGCGAGGCGACGTCAAGCCCGAGATCAACGTCGGCGACCTCGCGACGTACGTGGTCGGGGCGTTCGCGGGGATCCAGGTGGCCTCTCATGTGCGCGCCCGCCGCAAGGATCTGCACGCGCGGGTCACCGACATGTGGACCTGGCAGCTACCCGGCATCGTCCCCGCGCGTCGCGTCTCACGCTTCCGGCCCGAGGGTTCGGCCGAGTTGTGGGAAGTGATCGAGCAGGACAAGGCCGAACTGGCCGCTCAATCCGCCGAAGGACCCACGCGCTCGGGGAGTTGAGCACGCGGTCCTGCCGCTGACGCACCCGTCGTGCCGTCCGACGTCGAACCAGTCGACGGGGCACGTGTGCGCACCGGGGGCGCGTTGCCGACCACGGCCAAGAGCGGCAGCACCAGCGCCCACAGGCGACTGAGCCACTCCTCCACCTCGTCCCGGGGCACGCCCACCCAGGTCAGGGTCTCGACGCCGGAGACGACGGCCGTCACGAGGGCGCGTGCCGACGCGTCCGCGACAGCGGGCCCGAGTTCGCCGTTTTTCCTGGCCAGTTCGAGAAGCCGCCAGAGCCGCCCGAAGCAGAGGGAAAAGAAGTCCAGCGGAGTGGGGTCGCCCTGCGCCCGCTCCCGGGAGATGCGCACACTCGCCCGGACGAACGGGTCGTCGCGCAGCACCGTGTTGAGGAAGTGGGAGAGGTCGACGAGCACTTGCAGGATGTACGGCTCGCCCTCCGTGAGCTCTTCCACGGCGGTCTCCAGCAGATCCTGGCTGCGCGACTGCACCGCCCCCGCCAGTTGGTCCTTCGTCGCGAAGTGACCGAAGAGCGCGCCCTTGGTCACTCCGGCGTCGCGGCTGACATCGGCGAGCGTTGCCCGGGCGAAGCCGTGCTCGGCAATCTCCTCGGCGGCGGCGGCCACGAGGCGTTCCCGCGTGCGCGCCGAACGCTGCTGCTTCACCATCTTGGCCAACCTCACGCGTCTGCGGTGCCCAGTACCGGCCGGATGACTCGACTTGCGCCGGCTGCCCATCGTCTCGACAGATTAGAAACTGGTCACCCGGTATGTCAAAGCATACCGGTTGGCCAGTAATTCACAACTACCCGACAGCGCTGACCAGTTGCTTCCACTTGGCCGTAGGTTCAAGCGCTACCACGAAGAGGCCACGCCCCGACTCAACTTCGCCCGTACGGCCTCCAGACGCCGCTCCATCCCGGACCCGGATCTGCGCGCCGCCACGGAGCCGCCCTCGCTCCTCGTCAAGCAGCCCCCATACGTGTCAACTCCTTGCCCAGTTTGTGACTAGCCTGACAACATGGGGGTCATGACGGCTGCGTCCAACCGAACGGCACCGCCGGGTGGGCAGTGGTTGCGGCGCGGCCGGCGCCTCGTCCGGTAACCGACGAGTGACCGACATCAGGGCGAAACGCCGCCCCACCGCAGGCAACCCCGCCCGGGGTGCCCCACCGAGAGCCACGCGCACGCGAACCGTACGAGCGGTACGACGCAGGCCGGCCTCCCCGACCGGCCCGGCTGCAACGCGCGCCTCCGACGCACAGAAAGGTGCCCGCGCATGGGACCTCCTGTACAGCTGCTGCGCAACCGTGCAGCCCGCTGGCTGACCATCCTCTCGTTACTCAGGCACGTTCCGGCCGGAGCAGCGATCACCTCCCTGCTGCTCAACATCGTCCTCGGACTGCTGCCCATCTCCTTCGTCGTCGGGATGAGCATCCTGCTCCAGCGCGTCCCGGCCGCCGAAGCCGCGGGCGGCGGCTCTCCGGAGTGGTCCGCGCTGCTGCTCGTCCTCGTCCTTTCCGGTCTCGCCTTCGGTCTCCAGCAGTCGCTGATGGCCTTTCAGGAGGCGACGGGCGAGGTGGTGATGCGCCACGTGGACCGGCACTGCCGGAACGAGTTGATGCACGCGGCGCTCTCCGAGGCGCCGGCCGTCGCCCTCGACAACCCGGCCATGCTCGACCGACTGACCGTGGCCAGAGAGGCGTTCGACCGGACGTCCGCGTCCCCCGGCGACGCCGCCGCCGGCGCGCTCGCCTTGGTGGCCCGCTACACCCAACTCCTCGCGGCCGCCGTCCTCGTGGGGTACGCGGTGTCTCCCGTGGCCGCCGTCGTCATCGGACTGACGGCTCTGACCATCCGATACGGTCAGCGCGGCTCGCTCGGCCGCTTCGGCGACTTCTACGACGGCCTCGCCTCCATGAAACGCCGCGCCACGTACGTCAAGTACCTCGGCTCGGGCGTGCAGGCCGCGAAGGAGACCCGGCTGCTCGGTCTGCTCGGCTGGTTGCTGGCCCGCCACACCGCGGAGCACCGCGCGTACCTCACCACCATGTGGCGAGGCCGGCGTCGGCTGCTGGGGCCGCCGTTCCTCGTGCTCTCCGCGGTCGGTCTGACCGGTGCCACCGTCGTCGTCGGCATGTTGGCCCAGAACGCGGTCGAGGGGTCGATGTCACTCCTCCACCTGGGCATCGCGCTCCAGGCGCTGCTGATCCTCATCCGCTTCGGCGTCTACTTCCCGGAAGCCGATGTGCAAACCCAGTACGGCTCCCTCGCCTACCAGGCCCTGCGCTCCTTCCGCGACGGCTCCCGCGCCCTCGCCGAGCGGAAGACCGCAGTGGGCAACGCCTCGGCCGACGGGCTGCCCGGGGAGGCGATCCGTTTCCACGGCGTCAGCTTCCGCTACCGCGACGACGCACCCCCGGTGCTCGACGCCCTCGACCTGGAGCTCCCCGCCGGCACCTCCACCGCTGTCGTGGGCGTCAACGGCGCGGGCAAGACGACCCTCGTAAAGCTGCTGACCGGGCTGTTCGCACCCACCACGGGCCACCTTTCGGTCGACGGCCGGGATCTCGCCACGCTCGCCCCCGAGGAGTGGCACCGCCGCCTCGCGGTCATCTTCCAGGACTACGTGCGCTACGAGTTGAGCGCAGCGGACAACATCGGCATGGGAGCACCGCACGCCCCGGCCGACGACTCAGAGCTGCTCGCCGCGGCCCGGCGCGCAGGCGCCACCGAGGCGCTGGCCGCCCTGCCCGACGGGCTGCGCACCGTGCTCTCCCGGCAGTACGAAGGCGGCCGCGACCTCTCGGGCGGGCAGTGGCAGCGGATCGCGTTGGCCCGGGCCCTGCACGCCGTCCACACGGGGGCCTCCGTGATGATCCTCGACGAGCCGACCGCGCAGCTCGACGTCCGCGCCGAAGTGGAGTTCTTCGACCGCTTCCTGGAGATCACGCGCGGCCTGACCACCGTCGTCATCTCGCACCGCTTCTCCACGGTCCGCCGCGCCGACCGGATCGTGGTGATCGACGGCGGCCGGGTCGTCGAGCAGGGCACCCACGACGAACTCCTCGCCGCGGACGGCCAGTACGCCAGGCTCTTCCACCTCCAGGCCGAGCGCTTCGCCGACGAGCCCTCCCCCGCCCACCACCCGACGCCCACGACGGATGTGGTCTCATGACGTCCCGTGTCCACACCGCGCGCTGGCTGCTTGCGGCCGCCTGGCGCGCCGACCCCCGCAAACTCCTCGCCGCTGCCGCCCTGTTGCTCGTGGGACACCTCGCCACGCCGGCCGTGGCGCTGGCCCTGCGCAGCTTCACCGATCGGGTCCTCGCGAACGACCTCGGTCCCGGGCTGCTCGCCGGCGGCGTCATCGCGGCGATCCTCGTCGCCGAGCTGATGCTCGGGCACTTCGCCCACCTCTACTACTTCGAGGTGGGCGAACAGGCGGAAGCAGAGGTCAACGCCGACCTCATCAGGTACGCCAACGGCAGCCCCGGAATGGAGCACCTCGACGACGCCGAGTTCGCCGACGCCGTCATCCTGGTCCGCGAGGAGGTGCAGAAACTCCGCGGCTACCTCGAAGCGCTGCTCCAACTCAGCGCCATGGCCGTACAGTTGACGATCACCACGCTGATCCTCGCCTCGCTCGAGCCATGGCTGCTCCTGCTGCCGCTGGGCGCGGTGCCCCCGGTCCTCATGGGCCGGTACGCGCAGCGCTTCGTGGACCGTTCGCGAACGGCCACCGCCGCCGACCTCCGGCTCGCCCGTCACCTGCTGCTCGTGGCGACCTCGGCGGCCTCCACCAAGGAGGTGCGGATCTTCGGTGCCGAGCAGGCCCTGCGTCAACGCCACGACACCGCCTGGCGGCGCGCCACCAGGAGGCTGTGCCAGGGGCGGCTGGCCGGGGCCGGGCTGCGTGCCCTCGGCCAGCTCGCGTTCACCCTCGCCTGCTGTTCCGCCATCTACCTCGTGCTGCGCAACGCCGTGGCCGGCACCGTGAGCATCGGCGACGTGGTCCTCACCGTCACTCTCGCCGTGCAGTTGAACGTCCAGGTCGGGGCGGGGCTCGGGATGCTCTCCACGCTCCAGGCCGCCGGGAACATGGTGGCGCGGCTGGCCCGACTGCGGGACTGGCCGATCCGTACCCGGCCCGCTCGCGCCGCGCGTTCGGCCGCCGCCGTCCCGCGCCGCCTGGAGCAGGGCATCCGGCTGGAGGGGGTGAGCTTCACCTACCCGGGCACCGACCGCACCGTGCTGCGGAACGTCACGCTCGACCTCCCGGCCGGCGGGACCACGGCACTCGTCGGTGAGAACGGCTCCGGGAAGAGCACCTTGGTCAAGCTGTTGTGCGGGCTGTACGAGCCTACGCACGGCCGGATCCTGGTGGACGGAACGGACCTGCGCGAGCTGACTCCGCAGGAATGGCAGGCCCGGGTGGGCTCGCTCTTCCAGGACTTCGCCCGCTTCGAGTTCACCCTGCGGGAGAACGTGGGCGTGGGCGACCTGGCGCGCCTCGACCAGGACGAGGCGCTCCTCGCCGGGCTGCGCACCGCGGGAGCCACGCACGTGGTGCAGCGGGTCCCGGGCGGTCTGGACGGCGTGGTCGGTCAGGGCTACGCCGACGGCGCCGAACTCTCCGGCGGTCAGTGGCAGTCCCTCGGCCTGGCCCGATCCACGCTCCGTGACCGGCCGTTGCTCCAAATCCTCGACGAGCCGGCGGCGGCGTTGGACGCGGCGGCGGAGCACGCCGTCTTCGAGCGTTTCGCCGGTGCCGCTCGGCAGGTCGGTGACGGCGGGGGCGTTACGGTCTTCGTCTCGCACCGCTTCTCGACCGTGCGGATGGCGGACCGCATTGCGGTACTGGAGCAGGGCGCCGTCCGCGAATACGGCAGCCACGGCGCGCTGATGGCACAGCGGGGTCTGTACGCCGACCTGTTCTCCCTCCAGGCCCGCAGCTACAGCTGACAGCGCCCCGTCCCGGCGCCACGAAGAGGCCCTGCCCACCCCAGGGTGAGCAGGGCCTCCGAGCGCTGCGAAGGGTTCACGCCATGGCCGGGTCGCGCTTCCCTTCCGCCACCGCGGCACCGGCCCGAACCCCCTCGAGCACCAGGGGCTGCAGCCACTCCCCCACCGCGGGCAGCCAGCGGGCGGGTACGACCCGGCGGACCGCGCCGGGCCCGAGCGTCGCCAGCGCCGCCCGTGCCACGGGCGCCTCCAGGTCCAAGGAGACGGCGTGCTCCCGGGCGAGATCCGCGGCCACCACACCGTGGAGGAACGCGACGATCCAGACCTCGAAGAGCGGTATCTCCCCCAGCCGGTCGGTGAGTCGGGCGTGCCCGGGGACCCGCGTCAGCGCCTCCTCCAGAGCCGTCGCCAGGTACTGCTCGGTGATGCCCCGTTGCCGCAGCGCCGCACGCGCCGACGTGCGTTCCCACCCGTCGAGGGTGGCGGCGTCGGGCAGGCACGCGTCCGCGTACTGACCCCAGAAGTCGTAGTACGGGATGGTGCTGAGGCCGGTGAGCAGCGTGTGCTCGCCGGCGGGTACCGCGCTCGCCGGCGGGAGGCAGGCACCCTTGCGCGGGCCGAAGACGCTGTTGCCCACGAGGCTGGACGACTCCTGGTCGTGGTCGGCCAGGTTGGCCACCGGGATCACCGTCCTCACCCGGCGCTCGACGAGATGGCCCAGGAGCGCCACGTCGTCCGGAGCGCCGTTGGCCTCCTCGGCCTGCGCATATGCCTCGAACCCGAGCGCCACCCCGGTCGGGAGGACGAGACCGACGCAGGGGATGTAGTCGTCCACCACGGGCGCCAGGGTGTACCCGAGCATGGCGGCGAGCCGGACCGCGTGGGCGGTACGCGAACCCCACTCGGTGAAGAGGGAGACCGCGTCGGTCGGCCGTGCGGCGAGCAGCTCCCGCAGGCGGGGCAGGAAATCCGCCACCGGCTGCGCGTCGTCCTGGAGCACCACGTGGTGAGTGGCGTCCGGAGCGGCGAGCGACCAGGCCAGCCGCGCCGTCCGCAGTGCCGAGGGCGGACCGTCCGGCTGCGGGTCGTAGACGACGCGGGGAGCCAGCTCGGGCAACCGCTCGGCCAACGCGTGTGCGGCCTCGGCGCGTTCGGGGTGCGCCATGACCGCGGCGGAGATGCTCACGTCCTGCTCGTGCGGTGCTGTGGGGTACGCGGAGGCGGCCACTGTGACTCCTTCTACGGGTGGGCGCTGTGGACGGGCGACACGGGCTCGTGGCCCGAAGACGCGGGGATGCGGCGGGGAGCGCCGGCGCAGACGCGTTCGGCCTCACGTCGGACGGCGCCGCGGAACGGCTCCGCCAACTGCTCGGTGAGGGGGAGCAGATGGCAGCTCTCGAACTCGTCGTCGTCGAACGGCAGGGTGAGTCCGACCAGCGGCAACACCCGCAGCCCCGCGGCCGAGTCGAAGAGCGCCTCGGCCTCGGCGTCGACGAGCCCGCCCGCGCCGTCCACGAGCGCGCCGACGGCCAGCGCCGGCCTGCCCTCGCGGAACCCCCGTACGACGGCCGGCCGCCGCCCGGCGGCCACCCGCGCCACCTCCGCCTCGGCCTGGGGGCACAGCCGGTGAGCCTCGAGCCAGCCGCCGAAGGCGATCGCCAACTCCAGCTCCAGGTGAGGCCATTTGGCCAGGTAGTAGCGGTTGGTGCGCCGGGCCGCGTCCTCCTGCGCGGAGAAGTCGCGGCGGTGCGGCAGATGCAGTCCGTAGACGTCGCCGGCCGGCAGCAGCGGAGTACCTGTGCGGCTGATGCGCAGCGCCCACTCCTGGTCCTCGGCGCCCCAGCCGGTGAAGCCCTCGTCGAGCCACAGGTCGTGCTGGTGCAGCGTCGATGTGGGCAGTGCCATCAGCCCGGTCCGGGCGAAGGCCCAGGGGAACCGGGCGAACGCCGGGGCGTACGCGGCGGAGAAGCGCGGGTCCAACCGGTGCCGGTCGGCGCCTTCCAGGTCGTCGAGCAACTTGCGGTAGTGCGCGTACGGTTGGATGTCGGGCGAGGCGGCATCGCTTTCGACGACCTCCTCGTAGCCCATGACCTGGCCGAGTACGCAGACTTTCTGGCCGTGCTGGAAGTACCGCTCCCACAGTGTCCGCAACGCATCCGGCGCAAGCGCCACGTCGGCGTCCACGACGACCACCACCCGGCCCGAGGCGTACCTGATGCCCAGGTTCCGGGCCCTGCTGGTGTTCCACGGTTCGGCGGTGAGGACGGAGGTCAGCGAGAGCCGCTCGGTGAAGCCGGCGGCGAGCGCGACGTAGGCCGGGTCGTACTCCATCGCACCGACGACGACCTCGAAGTCGGCGCTGTCCAGGGTCTGTTCGGCCAGGGATGTGAACACCGTCTCGATGTTGGCGAGGCGCTGCTTGTACGGGATGACGATGCTGAGCTTGGGTGCGGGGTCCCTCACTGTTCCTCCCTTTGGGAACACGGACCGAGCCCGGGCGGGACCCGTCCGCGAGCTGGATGGGCGGGGTAGGCGGTGTGCGACCCGGGCATCCGGCCGCACACCGCCGCCCTGCGAGGCGCACGTCCCTTTCTCGACGGCGGGGCGGCGGAGCACGCGTGCTCCGGCGCGAGCCCGTCCCTTCTCCGTGCGACCGGCCCTCGGGGGCGTCGCGGGGCGAGTGCGGGCGTCAAGTCACCGGAGTGGAGCGTGCGTTGCTCCCGCCGGCGGTTCGCGTGGGCGCGGTCGCGCGGAGACACGAGCGGGGGCGGAAGAAGGTTCGTCATGGCGCGTGCCTTTCTGACCGCCGAGGACGCCGTGCCTCCACGCACCTGCAGGACCGCGTGACGGACAACACCCAAGGTTGCCCTTCTTGGAAACTTTTGGCAAGGGAGGTTGCACGTCGACCGACGCGCCTGGGCACCCACGTGACCCGGCATCACGGCGCATCCGCCACCATGGAAAGCTGCACAAGCCGCCTCCTCGCAGGCAGCGCCGCTGCCGACACCTCGCATGCCGAAGTGGAGAGCTTGGCAGCGCTGTTGCCAAGCCTCGCGCCGTCAGGCATCCACGCGGTGGCCGCTACGGACCGGCGTCCGGCTGCGCACGGAGACCGCCCGCGCGCGGCCTCAACGGGCGTCCCGCTGGTGAGGCGCCGGTATCAGCGACGCAGCGACCGCCTTGTTCACGGCGTCCAGCCGCGACACCGCACCGAGCTTGCGGTAGATGTTGCGCAGATGGCGCTTGACGGTGCCCTCGGCGATGGAGAGTCTGCGAGCGATCTGTGCGTTGCTCAGCGCCTCGGCCGTCAGCCCGAGCACCTCGCGTTCCCGCGCCGAGAGCGCGTCGGCTGAGGCCTGACTCACGCGGTCGAACCCACGTTGCGTCACGGAGAGGATCACATGGCCCGGCTCCCGGTCCACGACCACGCTGTGCAGGGCCGAGAGCAGTTCGTGCCGCGTCGACCCCTTGACGAGGTACGCACTGGCGCCGAGAGCGAGCATCTCCCGGGCGAGCACGACATCGTCGTGCATGGTGAGCACGACCACGCGGCTCTTCGGGCAGGCGTGTGCGAGCCGAGGCAGCGTCTCCCGCACCTCCTGCCCGGGCATCTCCACGTCCAGGACGACGATGTCCGGACGCAGCTCGGCGGCCTTGCGGCATGCCTCTTCGCCGTCCCCCGCCGTACCCACCACCTCAAGGCCACCGGCAGCGGTGAGGATCTCCACGATCCCCTCGCGGAAGAGCGTGTGGTCATCCGCGATCAGGAGGCGCAGCGGCCTGCCCTCCGGTGTCGTCGCCACCCGGTTCCCCCCTCAACGGCACAAAGACCACGACTCTGGTCCCCTGGCCCGGCTGCGACTCCACCGTCACGCCGCCGCCGAGGAGTTCGGCGCGCTCGCGCATCGACAGCATGCCGCCGCGGCCGCGCGGAACCGTCGCCCGAGCGTCGAACCCGGCGCCGTCGTCCTCCACCACGGCTCGGACGCCGCCCGGCGAAACCCGCACGTGAACGGTCACCAGTGTCGCGCCCGCGTGCCGCGCCGCGTTGCGCTGCGCCTCACGGAGGAGCAGGAACAGCTCCTCGGTCACCTCGGCCGGCAGCGCGGACTCGTCCCCTGTGACACCGACCCGCACCTCGACTCCGCTCTCACCCAGCTGCGCCGCTTCACGAGCGAGCGCCGCCCGCAGCAGTGCCGCGTCGACCCGGTCCCGGAGGCCCGTCATGATCTCCCGGAGACTGGCCAGCGAACCGCGTACGGTGTCCCGCGCCGATTCGAGCCGCTCTCCGGCGCGGACGTGCTCCCCACTCTCTCGGTAAACGTCGTACAGCTCAAGCCAATTGAGCCCGGAGCCCAACTGCCCCGCCACCTCGTCGTGGAGCTCCCTGGCGATCCGGCGGCGTTCGTCGTCGTGAGCGCTGCGGACGCGTCGCAGGAGGTGGCCGACGTGCGCGACGGACCGCGCCGTGTGCCGGGAGACGATCCGACGGTGCAGCAGCGAGAAGAGCACCGCCGTCTCGGCGCCCGACGGCCGCTCGTCCTCGGGCGTCCTCAGCAGCACCACGGCGACCGCGTCGAAGAGCGCCGTCGCCGCACGCTCCGAGTCCGCGGGGTGCGTCCGTCCGGCCGCCGGAACGGTGCGGCCGGGCGCCCGAGTCGGCTGCGGCAGGTACGTGCCCCGGTGCAGTTCCGCGACGACGTGCAGGAGGACCTGCCGGGCCTCGGCCAGGTAGCGCCCGACGTCGCCTTCCTCTCGGAGCGACGCGCTGTCCGTACCGCGCAAGGCTGCCTCGTAGGCGGTGAGTACCCCTTCCAGGTGGGCGTCCAGCAGCGCCGCCGCGGCGCTCCCCACCCCCTGCCCCGTCGCCATCGCACCCCTTTCCGACCGGCTCAACTCTCCCTGTACTGCGAGAAGTTCGGCGTTCGCAGCGTATCCCCGCGGCTTCCGCCGAGAAAGCTCCGGACGCGGCCCCGCAAGGTGCACGCGCAGGCTCCGCGTTCCGGCGCCCGTACCCCGAAGGAGACATCGCGCCGTACTCCTCTGGGTACCGCCGCATCGCTCTTGTTGAAAACCGGTCGACCGGCTTGCAAAAATGGGCGCACGCCAGCCGTCAACGGACGGGTGAGCGGCTGAACGTCCCACCAACGGGGGGCACTGGATCGATGAACGTTCTGATCGTCGACGACGACAAAGCGGCAGCCGAGGAAATGGAGCGGACACTTTCACTGCACGGCCACCACACCCGACGGGTTCGCACCGGAGGCGAAGCCCTCGACCAACTCACCGGCGCGACACTCGTCCTGCTGGAACTCAGCCTGCCCGACCTGAAGGGGCACGAGGTCTGCCGCCGCATCCGCGCACGCTCCTGTGTCCCGGTCATCACGATCAGCGGGCACACCGACGAACTCGACCGTGTCATGGCCCTGCACCTGGGCGCGGACGACTTCATCACCAAGCCCGTGGGACGCCACGAGCTCATCGCCCGCATCCAGGCCGTCTTCCGGCGCACCGCCGGCTGCCCCGAACACGACGCCGGCACCACCGCCCACGTCGAGGACGCCGAACCGCCCGCGGCACCCGCGCCCTCGGCCACCGTCATCCCCGCGCCGACACAGCCCCCGACGGCCACCGCCGGGGAGCTGCGCGCCGGCCCCCTCCGGGTCAACCTGCGCACCCGCAAGGTGCTACTGGAGGAACTCGAAATCCGCACCACACGCAAGGAGTTCGACCTGCTCGCCCTGCTCCTCCGGGAGCCGGGGATCGTCCTGGAACGGCGGCGCATCATGGCCCAGGTGTGGAACGACAACTGGGCCGGCTCCACCCGTACCCTCGACGTCCACATCGGCTCGCTGCGCGCCAAGCTCGGCAGCACCGCGTGGATCGAGACCGTACGCGGTGTCGGCTACCGCCTCACCGTGCCGGCTGCCGCGATGGCCGTCCTCCCGGTAGGCCGGCCACGCCTTCGGCTGACGTGAAGTCGCCGCGAGGTTGACGCCCGACGTCGGCGGCAGAGTCGGGCTCTCACCGCTGGGGAGTCCCGGGGGCCTCGCCGTACGTCCGGCGGCGGCCGAGGGACGGACGGTCGACGGGCCCGTCGACCGCATGTCTCGCAGCCCACCGCAAGACGCTCACCGCAGCCCTGCCTGCCCGTACTCCCGAACACCGGGGTGCGCAACGGCCTCTTCGCCTGCCGCGCCGTCAAGCTCCGCGCCCGGCCGGGTTTCCGTCGGCCCGCCCCGGCCCTGCTGATCCGCAACCGGAACTCCGACGCCCCCGGCCCGTGCGGAGCCGGTCACGGTACCTCCTTCGAGCAGCTGACCGGGGGCCCTGTCAGCAAGGTAGAAGTGGCCGCCCGGAACGGTCAGTTGCCGGAACGGGCCGTTCGTCTCCGCTCTCCAGGCAGCGGACTGGGCGGTACTCACCGAGGGGTCCGCGTCACCCACGACGGCGCTGACCCGGCAGGTGAGAGGCGGTCCCGGGCGGTACTCGTAGGCGCTCAGCATGCGGAAATCGCCGATGACGTACGGCATGACGAGTTGTCTGAAGGCCGGGTCGGAGAGAAGCTCAGCGTCCGTGCCGCCCAGGGACAAGAGCCTCGCGGCGGCAGCGTCCGTGTCCTCGTCGAGGTCGGCGGGCCGCACCCGGCTCGAACGCGGGCTGGGGCATGCCGAAACGTGCAGATGCGAGAGCGCGATTCCACGGGCTTCGAGCCGCCGGGCGGCCTCGAAGGCCACCAGTGCTCCCATGCTGTGCCCGAAGAAGACCAACGGCGTTTCGTCGGACTGCTGCTCGACGACCGTGGCTATCTCCGCTGCCATCCCGGTCAGGCCGCCGGCCGGCGGGGCTTCCCCGATCCGGGCGGCCCGACCCGGGTAGCAGACCGCGTGCACTTCCGTGGTGCGCAGCTCGGACGCCCAGCGACGGAAGTAGGAGGCGGAACCTCCGGCATGCGGGAAGCAGACGAGTCGCCGCCGAGCGCGCGGGTCCGACCGCAGACACTGCAGCCAAGTCATCGCGGCGCCTTGCCGACCGGAGACGCACCGTCACTCGCGTCGTCCGTACGCGAGGCGCGCCTCCTGCGCGCCTGAAGAGCCAGGGCCCGCCTGTCTCGGCTGCGGGGTTCCGGGGCGGCGCTTCCCGCGCCGTCACCGCCTTCACGCACCAGGGCCGCCTGGGCGGCGACCGTGGTGTGCCGGAAGAGGTCGACGGGCGAGGGACGTACGCCCGTCTGTGCTTCCAAAGCGTCCTGGAGCCGGAACATCATCAGCGAATGTCCGCCGAGATCGAAGAAGTTGACGGTGGACGGGACCTCCGAGATGCCGAGCACTTCGCCCCATGCCGTGGCGACGCGGGCCGTCAGATCCGCGGCGGCCGTCCGGTCGCCCGGCGGTTGCCGACGTGCAGCGGGCGCTGCCGCGTCACGTGCCATCGCGCTCAGGGCCGCCCGGTCGACCTTGCCGTTGGCGGTGCGCGGGAGGCGGTCGAGGAGATGGATTCGGGCCGGGATCGTCGCAGCGGACAGGGTGCGCGCCAGTTCCGTGCGCATGTCCTCCTGAGTCGTGGAGTGCCGAGCCGAGACGAAGCCCACGAGCGAGGTGCGGCTGTCGTCCAGCACCACTGCGGCGTCACGGACCGCGGGGAGGCCGTGCAGCGCCGCTTCCACCGCACCGATTTCGATGCGATGGCCACGGATCTTGACCTGGTGGTCCCGGCGGCCGAGGAACTGCAGCGTTCCTTCGGCGCTCCAGCGCACGAGGTCCCCCGTCAGGTACATCCGCGCGTGCGTGTCACCGGCGAAGGGATCGCGGACGAAGGCGCGTTCGGTGGCGTCGGGCCGGCCGAAGTAGCCACGGGCCACGCCCGCGCCGCCGACGGCCAGTTCGCCCGTCACTCCCCGGGGAAGCAGGCGGCGGTCGTCGTCCAGGACATAGAGAGCGGCGCCAGGAACCGGTCCGCCGATGTCCGGGGACGCTGCTTGCTCGAAGAGGCGGTAGCTGGCCCAGACCGTCGTCTCGGTCGGCCCGTACTCGTTGACGAGGGAGGCCGTCTCGCCGAGCAGTCCGAAATGGCGCTCCAGCAGGTTCCCGGTCAGCGGTTCGCCCGCCACGACCACCGTGTCCAGGCAACGCAACCGATGGGCGCCCAGCGATTCGGCCGCGTCCAGCAGCACGCTGTGCAGCGAGGGGACGCACAAGAGGTGGGTGACACGGTGTTCTTCCACGAGCTTCACGAGGCGTTCCGTGTCCCGCACCTCGTCCTGCTGCGCGACCACGATCCGGCCACCCGCGGTGAGAGTGCCCCAGATGCCCGCCGCCGAGGAGTCGAAGGCGAGCGGAGACACCAGCAGGAACACCGGACGCCCCGGATAGACGCTGCGCCGGGCCGACGTCGAGGCAGCGAGCTGGGCATGCTCGACGACCACGCCTTTGGGCTCGCCTGTGGTACCGGAGGTGTAGATCAAGTAGGCGGCGTCGTTGGCGCCGCAGCTCACGGGCGTGGGGGTTGCCGTTTCTCCGGCGGTCCCGTCGAGGTCGACGGCGGGCAGGCCGAGCCCGGAGGCGCGGTCCCGGAGAGTGGCCGTCGTGAGCACGGCGGAAACCTGGGCGTCGGAGAACACCGCCGTTACGCGGTCGTCGGGCTGGGACGGGTCCACCGGCACGTAGGCGGCTCCGGCGTCCAGGACCCCCAGCACTCCCGCGATCATCGCGACTGAGGGCTCCGCGAGCACTCCGACCCGGTCGCCGGGGCCCACGCCGAGTGCCTGGAGCTGTTTGCTCAGAGCCTCGGCCCACCCGTCGAGCCCGGCGTAGTCGAGCCGGTCGCCTCCGGACACGACGGCTACGGCTCCCGGATTCTCAGCGGCCTGCCGGTGCACTGCGACGTGCACCGGCTCCAGCGGAGCAGCCGGCAGTGCGGAGCCGCGCCCGAGGGCGAGCAACTCGGCCCGCTCAGCGCCGACGACCGACTGCATGTCGTCCACCGGGGAGTCTTTCTCCGCGTTGGCCAGCGCGCTCAGCACCGCCTGCATTTCCCCGAGAAAGCGCAGCACATCGGCTTCGGGGTACCGCAAGCCGTCGTACTCGGCGGACAGTTCGACCGCATTCCCGCGCTCCTTGAGATCCACCACCAGTTCGTACTCGTCGCCGGGGCCTAGCGGGAGCGGACCGGCTCCGTCGGCCGTGTGCCGCAGCAGCATTCGCCGAGCAGGCATGTCCGACCACTCGGCGGGCCGGCCGCCGCTCCTGGGCCCACCGTTCTCGTACGCGGATCGGACCTCCGTGAGCAGGTCCGTGCATGTGCTGCCTGATGGCAACCGCACGGCCACCGGGACGGCAACGGTCGTGTCAGTGGTGAGGGTGTCGGTGACAGTCAGGGCGTGACCGGCGCGGCGGCTGAGAACGATCGCGAGTGCCGCGAGGCCGACGGAGTGCACCGTGCAGCCGTGCCGATCGGCAGTGGCCTGCGGGGAAACACGCACGTCGGTCGGGAGCAGCGCGGTCGTGCGCCGTACCGGGCCTGAGGAGTCGGTCTCGGCAAGGCCGAGCGGATGCGCACCGCAGGCATCGCGCAGGTCACGGCCGTCGGACGCGGGGAGAGAGCATGCCATGGAAACTCCTTACTGACGGTCGGTGGGTGGGTGAGCGGAGTGACAGCGTGCGGCGACAGTAGCCCTCCGGCAGAAGGCTGGGCAAGTATTCTTCGCAATATTGGCAAGCCAGTGCCAGCTTCTTGCCAAGACTGGCAAGGAGGTCTTAGCGTCGGGACAGGTCGCACCGAACGAGCAGGTCGGCACGGTTTCGCCAAGAGGGAGCTGTCTTGCCCATTTCCCCCTCCGCCTCCCGCGGCTCCACCCTTGCCCAGCCTTCTGCCAGGCGAGTGAACGTCCTGGTCATGTCGGTCGCGGGGGCTGTCACGGTTGCCAACATCTACTATCCGCAGCCTCTCCTGGAGGCGATCGCCCGCAGCCTCGACATCTCGGAGAACAGCGCAGGTCTCATAGCCTCCGCAGCCCAGATCGGCTACGCGATCGGCATCCTGCTCATCGTGCCGCTCGCCGACGTCGCCCGGGTCCGGCGGCTGACCACTGCGCTGCTCACCGCCACCAGCGTCGCGCTGCTGGTCGCCGCGGCCGCTCCCAACCTGCTCACCCTCACGGTCGCCACCCTTGCCGTCTCCACAGCCACGGTGGTGCCGCAGGTCATCACGCCCGTTGCGGCCGCCATGGCAGGTCCGCAACGCAGCGGCCAGGTCGTCGGCCTCATCAGTCTCGGACTGACCCTCGGCTCGACACTCTCGCGCACGGTGTCCGGGACGATTTCCGACGCGGCCGGCAATTGGCGCGCGGCGTACCTGGTCGCGGCGGCCCTCACCGCTGCTCTCGTTCTCGTTCTCCCGCGCTGCATGCCGGAGCGGCTCCATCGCGAGGGCAACCGAATGCCGTATCACCGACTGCTGGCAAGCCTGCCCGGACTGCTCGCAGCCCATCGTGAAGTGCGCCTGGCCGCGTTCCTCGGGGCAACGGTGCTCGCCGCTTACAACGCCTTCTGGGCCATCCTCTCGTTCCACATAGCCGGCGCTCCGTTCCATCGGGGGGCCGGCTTCGTCGGTCTCTTCAGCCTGTTCACGCTCCCCGTGGCACTGATGTCCGCATACGCGGGCCGGCTCAACGACCGATACGGGCCGACCGCGGTCAACGCGTGGGCACTTGCCTGTATCGGTGCGGCATTCGCCTCGTTCGGTTTATTCGGACACTCGATGGTCGCCCTCGTGATCGGCAGCAACTTCCTGACACTCGGTACCAGCGCCAGCCAAATCGCCAACCAGGCCCGCATCTTCGTGCTCGGCGGGGAGACCGCGGCTCGACTGAACACCATTTTCATGCTCTCGTCCTTCGCCGGCGGTGCCATCGGTTCGCTCGCCGCCGCGTCCGCCTACGAAGTCCATGGCTGGACGGGCATGGTGCTGACGGGAACGGGCTTCACGGCATTGACCGCGGTGGCACTCGTCTGGGGCCTGGTACGGCGCGCCGGACCGGTCGCGGATTCCCCCTGACCCCCTTCCCTTCCGCCTCGGAGCAACACTCCCCGGCTTCCGCTTCCCGACCGGCCGGAGCCGCTGGGGCGTTCCGGGGGCCGTCCACTCCACGTGACCCCAACGCTTTCGCCGGAGGAAGTATGAGCATTGCCCTCCCCCAACTCCCGCCAGCAGGCCGGAAAGAACTCACGCGAGTGCCGCAGCACCCCTGCCAGGAGGCGACGAAATGACCCGTGATCGCTCTCTCGACGTGGCCGTCACAGGTATGGCAGCCCGCTTTCCGGAGTCCGAAGACCTCGATCAGTGGTGGGCCGCTCTGCAGGCCGGCCGGATATTGACCCGGCGTCTGGAGAGAAGCGACCTGCTCGACGCCGGTGTGGAACCCGAGTTGGTCGACGACCCGCAGTATGTCCCCGTCCGCGGCTATCTGGCGGACGCCAACAATTTCGACAACGAGCTCTTCGGCATAACTCCCCGGGACGCCGAACTGATGGACCCCCAGGCGCGCCTGATGCTGGAAACCGCGTGGCGGGCTCTGGAAGACGCGGGCGTATCCCCTCTCAACGCCACGAGCCCCACGGGCGTCTACGCCTCCGCGAGTGGCAGCGCCTACCTTCGCCGCATGCTGAGCGCGGGCGGACTGGCTCCCGCGGCGCTCGAACAGGCGTTGCGCGGCACCGAGCCCGATTACCTGGCCAGCCGGATCGCGTACCGGCTCGGGCTGACAGGTCCTGCGCTCACCGTGCAGACAGCCTGTTCCTCCTCTCTCGTCGCCGTCCATACGGCCGTCCAGGCACTGCTCAACGGCGACTGCGACCAGGCCGTCGTGGTGGCCGCGGGAGTCGACTTCCCGCAGGCGGGCCACCGCTACGTGCCGGGCGGCATCCTTTCCGCCTCCGGAGTCTGCCGGCCCTTCGACGCGAACGCCGACGGCGCGGTGGCCGGCTCCGGGGTGGTGTGCCTGGTGCTGCGCCCGCTGGCGGACGCTCTCGCCTCGGGGCCGCAGCCGCACGGCGTCATCGTCGGTACGGCAATCAACAACGACGGCTCCGACAAGGCCGGCTACAACGCACCCTCCGGCCGCGGTCAGGAAGCCGTGATCCGCGCCGCGCTGCGCAACGGAGAGGTCGACGCCTCCTCCCTCGGCTATCTGGAGGCGCACGCCACGGGCACGTCAGTAGGCGACCCGATCGAGTGGTCGGCGGCTTCCGCTGCCCTCCACGGCATGGGCGCAGGCGCCGGCCAAGTGGCCCTGGGAGCGACCAAGGCCAACATCGGGCACCTGGACGCGGCGGCCGGCCTTGCCTCGCTGCTCAAGGCGCTGCTGGTGGTGAAGACGGGCACGGTGCCGCCCGTCGCCGGGTTCAGCGAGCTCAACCCCCTTCTGGAGACGGCGAATTCTCCTCTGTACGTACCCGTCGAGGCGGCTGGTTGGACAGGGCCGGCACCGCGCCGCGCCGGAGTCAGCTCGTTCGGTATCGGGGGCACCAACGCCCACGTCATCGTCGAGCAAGCCCCGCAGGCCGCTGCCGACCGAGACACGGAGGACGCGCGCGAGCGGCTGGTCGTGCTGTCCGCCGGGACGCCCGAGGCCCTGCAGCGCTCCACCGCGCGGCTCTCGGCACATCTCGGCGAGGACGGGGCCAGCCTGGCCGACGTCGCTCGTACACTCGCCACCGGCCGCGCCCAACTGCCCTGTCGCCGTGCGGTGACGGGGCGCACCAGCACCCAGGTGGCCGAGCGCCTCAGCGCGGGCCAGGGCGCCGTGCACGGCACTCCGGCAGGAGAGCCGGCCCCCGTGATCTTCCTCTTCCCGGGACAGGGCACCCAGCAGCCCGGCATGGCCCTGCCTCTTCTCGACACCCTCCCCGGCTTCTCGCAAGCGCTGGACACCTGCCTTGCCGCCTTCCCCGACGAGCAGGCGGCGACCTTGCGCCGAGCGCTGACGGACGCCGACTTCCCGGCCGCGGAACTCGAGTCGACGGCACTCGCGCAACCGGCCCTGTTCGCCGTCGAGTACGCGGCGGCAACTGCGCTGACCGCGCTGGGAATCGCCCCGTCCGTACTCGTCGGGCACAGCCTCGGGGAGATCACCGCTGCAACCCTCGCGGGAGTTCTCACGCCGACCGACGCCGCCCGGTTCGTCACCGCCCGCGGACTCGCCATGCAGGGCTGCGCGTCCGGCGCCATGCTCGCCCTGCACTGCGACGAGGCCCGAGCGACGAAGCTGATCGACGAGTACGGCGCCGGACTCGAGCTGGCCGCGGTGAACGGCCCGGAAAACTGCGTGGTGGCCGGTCCGGTCGACGCGATCGAGGCGTTCGGTTCCCGGCTCGACGACCGGATCGTCCGCCAACGGCTGCGGACGGGGAACGCCTTCCACTCAGCCCTCGTGGAGCCCGCGATCCCCGAGTTGCAGACCGCGCTGCGCGACGTCCGGCTCGCGCCTCCGTGCCTGCCGCTCGCGACCAACACCACCGGCCGGCTCGTCCCCGCGGGTGCCGAGATCAAGCCCGACATGTTCGCCGAGCAGGCCCGCCGCACGGTCAGGTTCCACGACGCGCTCACCTCGGTGTTCGCGGCCCACCCCGACGCCGTGACCGTCGAGGTCGGTCCCGGCAGGACGCTGTCGGCGTTGGCGGAGTCCGTCGGCCTGACGACCGTTCCGCTTGCCGCCGCGCGGCCCGGAAGTCCGGGCACGGGGCCGCTCGCCGCGTTGGGCGAGCTGTGGGTCATGGGGCAGCCCGTCGACCCGGCGGTGCTCTGCGAGGACGGCCGCCCGACCCGCTTGCCCGGTTACCAGTTCGCCGGTCCCGACTGGATCGCACCCGAGGCCCTGCCGGTCGAGGTGCCGACCACCGCCCCGGCACCGTCGGCGACACCCGCGCCTGCGGCCGCCGCGCCGGCCGCGGAGAGCAGGGCTTCCACGGACCCGCGGGAAACGGTGGCCCGGGCCTGGTCGGCGCACCTCGGTCGGTCCGATCTCACGGACGACGTCGACTTCTTCGAGCTCGGCGGTGACTCTCTCCTGATCACCCGCATCACCGCCGACGTCGCGGGGGAGCTCGGCCTCGACATCCCCGTCCGCGACATGCTCGCCGCCCGTACGCTCGGCGGCCAGCGCGCGGTGGTGGCGGCTCTGCTGGCGGGCGAAACGGACGAGGAAGCCGACTACCTCGACCTCAACCGGGCCCTCTGGGACGAGCGGGTGCCCATCCACACCGCCAGCGAGTACTACGACGTCGAGGGCTTCAAACGCGGCGTCGACCCGTTGCGCGAGTTCGAGCCCGGAGAAGTCGGCGACGTCACCGACAAGCGTCTGGCCCACCTGCAGTGCCACATCGGGCTGGACACGCTGGCGTGGGCACGTCGCGGGGCCCGGGTGACGGGGCTCGACTTCTCGGCTCCGGCTGTCGAGCAGGCGCGCGAACTCGCTGCCGAGCTGTCGCTCGATGCCCGGTTCGTCACCGCCGACGTCTACGAGTCGGGCGCCCTGCTCGGCACCGGTGCGTACGACATCGTCTACACCGGTGTAGGAGCCTTGTGCTGGCTGCCGGACATGCAGCAGTGGGCCGAGACGGTGGCCTCGCTGCTGGCACCCGGCGGCATGCTCTATCTCTCGGAGTTCCATCCCTTCGCGGACACCCTCGCGCCCGACGGCCGAACGGTCACGCACGACTACTTCGGCAACGGACCGCTCGTGGGCGACATGCGCGGCACCTACGCGGACACCGAGGCGTCGACGCGCAACACCCGGGCCGTCGCGTTCCAGCACGGACTCGGCGACGTCGTCTCGGCCGTTGTGACGGCGGGGATGAAGGTCGACTTCCTGCACGAACACGACAGCACGGTCTTCCAGAAGTTCCCCGCCCTCGAGGCACATGCCGACGGTGCCTTCCGTCTGCCCACCGGCCGGCCCCGGGTGCCGCTCATGTACTCGCTGCGGGCGACCAAGAAGTGATCGGCACAAGGCAGGAGGCGCTGTGAGCAATACCGAGTCCATCACCGTGCACGAGGACCGCTACCGCCCCGTGCTGGCGAACCAACGGGAAAGCCGTACGCTGCGCGCCATCTACCGGGAGGTCTACGGGGACGAATACCCGGACGACGTGCGTCCGTTCGGCTTCGTCACGAGGAGCGATCTCCGTTCCTGCGCCGGCTTCCTGGGGAAGTACGGCGTGTCCCGGCTCGTCGATGTCGGATGCGGCTGCGGTGGTCCGGGGCTCTGGGTGGCAAGGGAGCTGGCTGCCTCGCTCGCAGGCGTCGACATCGTCGGCGAGGCGGTCCAGGAGGCGGCGCGGTTCGCGAATTCCTTCGCGGACGCTCCTCCCGCCTCCTTCCTCGTCGCCAGCGCGACGGACACCGGACTGCCCGAGCGCGGATTCGACGGCGCGATGAGCATCGACGCCTTGTGGATGGTGCTGAACAAACCGGCCGCCTTCGCGGAGCTGTCCCGACTGTTGCGCCCGGGAAGTCCGCTGGTGTTCACGACGTGGGCGCCGCAGCATCTCGACTACGCGTGGTTCCTCGAACCCGCGGGTTTCCGGGACATCGGGACGGCCGAGGTGACCGGCTCGACCGAGCGCCAGCTCATGGTGTACGCGCGCATCCTCGACGAACGGGACGCACTCGCACGGGAGATGGGCGAGAGCGCGTGCCAAGTGCTCGTGGACGAGGCGCTGGAGGCTCCCCGGCCGCTGGAGACCGTACCCAGGGTCATGGTCACCGCGATCCGCGCCTGACTCGCCGAAACCGGTGGTGACGGCCTGCAAAGCCGCCACCACCGCCGCGAGTACCGCGCGCTCCCCACCCGACGACGCAACTCCCTCACAGACGGGACGGTCCGTGCAGAAGCAAGCAGATGGGCCCCCGGTGCGGTCGTCGCACCGGTCGGTCGAAGGCGTCCATGAGAAGGCGGCCGACATCGCGCGGCTGCGTCCGTCCGCGGTCGCTCTCGTTCAAGGCGACCGCCGCATGACGTACGGGGAGTTGGACGCCGCGGCAGACGCGTGGGCGGCCCAGCTCGCCGAAGCCGGCGTCGAGCAGGGCTCGCTGGTACCGGTCCTGCTGCCACGGGGCACGGAGCTCGTCACCGCGGTACTGGCGGTGCTGAAGGTGGGCGCGGCGTACGCCCTGTGCGACCCGGCCTGGCCCGACCCGCGGATCGAGGAGGTGACTCGCCAACTCGGCGCCCCCGTACTTGTGACGAACCAGGACGGCACCGAGCGAACCGATCTGCCCACCTGGGTCCCCCCGGACGGTGAGGTGTCCCCTCCCGAGGGCTTCCGGGCGGCGAGCGTCGCCGGCACCGCACCCTGCTGCGTCTTCTTCACCTCCGGCACCACGGGCGCCCCCAAGGGCGTGGTGTCGCCGCACCGCGCGACCATGCGACTCTTCCACCCGGAGGGTTTCCTGCCGTTCGGTCCCGAGACGGTGATGCCTCTGGCAGCTTCTCTCCCCTGGGACGCCTTCTCCCTGGAACTCTGGGCCGTGCTCCTCAACGGCGGCACTTCCGTGATCGTCGAGGAGCCGTATCTTTCGGCTCAGGCACTGCGGGACTCCGTGGCCGGGCACGGGGTGCAGACGGCCTGGCTCACCAGCAGCCTCTTCAACATGATCGTCGACGAGGACCCGGAAGCCTTCACGGGCCTGCGGGTCGTGATGACGGGCGGTGAACGGCTGTCGGTCCCCCGGGTACGAGCCTTCGTACGTCGGCACCCCGACGTACGCCTGGTCAATGGGTACGGCCCCGTCGAGAGCACGGTCTTCGCCACCGCCCACGACGTCTCCGAAGCCGATTGCGCGCACCCCGACGGCATCCCCGTCGGCCGACCGGTTCCCGGCACCGGCATCCACGTCCTCGACGGGAGCGCACCGTGTGCGGTGGGGCAGACCGGCGAGATCTGCGTCACCGGGGCGGGGCTGGCCCTGGGGTACCTGAACGCGGGGCGGATCGACCGGTCCGCCTTCCCGCCGACGACCGTCGGCGGGAGGAGCGAACGGACGTACCGCACCGGCGATCTGGGGTACTGGGACGACAGCGGTGTGCTGCACTACCGCGGCCGGGCCGACCGTCAACTGAAGGTCAGGGGCCACCGGATCGAGCCCGCCGAAGTAGAGCAGCAGATCGAGGCGCTGCTTCCTTCGGTGCGTGCCTGCCGGGTGGTTGCGCGCCGCAGCGCGGACGGGACGGCCGAGGGGCTGCTGGCGTTCTGCGTGCCGAGGACCCCCGGCGATCCGCTGACGGAGGCGCCGGACAGGCTGCGCGCCGCCCTCGTGTCGTACCAGCGGCCGGACCTGGTGGTAGGAGTCGACGCGTTCCCCCTGACGTCGACGGGCAAGCTCGACGAGGGGCGTCTGCTCCCTCTTGTTGCGGACGTTCCGCCTCCTGACCGTGCCCGCACGGCGCCCGCGGCGCCCCCGGAAGCAAGCGCAGGCGAGGACGGAACGGTCCGGTTGGTCCGCGAGGCCTTCGCGGCCGTCCTGAACGCGGAGGACGTCGCGGACGGGGCACCGTTCGCCGAACTCGGTGGAACGTCTCTCGATGCCGGGCGGGTGTGCTCTCGGCTCGCGGCGCGTCTCGGCTTCCCCGTCCCCCTCTCACAGTTCTACAAGGCCCCTACGGTGACCGGGGTGTCCGCGTGGATCGCCGTGCAACCGCAGGCGGCGAACGCGGAGTTGGCAGCTCCGGACGCGCCGGCGGCGGAGGCCCGCCGGAGTGACGCCGTCCCGCTGACGCCCATGCAGACGGTTCACCTCACCCGCCATCTGCTCGATCCCCCCGACCGGACCGCGTACTGCATGCTCACCTGGACGTGCAGTGGCCCGCTGGACCGTGCGGCGCTGGCTGCCGCGCTCGCGTACGTGCACCGCCGGCACGAGCCGCTGCACAGCGCGTACCTCAACACCTCGCCACCGTCCGCGCGCCCTGTGGCCATCGAGCCGCCGGCCCTGGAGCTCCTCGACGAACAGCCCTCGGCAGCAGCGGCGGTCGAAGCGCTGCGGACCGAACTCTCCGACCAGCTCGAGATCACCGAAGGAGAGGTCTGGCGTGCGGTCCTCGCGCCCGTCGCTCCGAAGGACACGGCGGTCCTCGGGATCGTGGTCCACCACATCGCCTTCGACGGCTGGTCGGAGGCGTTGCTGGCGGAGGAACTGGCCGCCGGCTACAACGCAGTGGCCCGGGGTGCCGGACATCCGGCCGAGGCGCCCCCGTCCCTGGCCGAAGCCTGGGAACGGCGCACCGCACGCCGCACGCGGGCCGATCTGGCGGCACAGCGCTCCTCCGTGCGGGAGGAGCTGGCGGACGTGCCCGAAGTGCGCTGGCCCGGTCCGCCGCCCCCCGCCGGGCAGCGCACGCCGCGCAGAGTCGAGGCTCTGCTCTCTCCCTCCGAGCTCGCCGCGCTCGATGCCCGTGCCGCCGGTGCCGGTGTCACCCGCTTCGTGCTGCTGCTCTCCGCCTATGCGCGGACTCTCGCCGCGGTCACGGGGCAGCGAGACTTCGCGGTCGGCGTGCCCGTGGCTCAGCGGGCGGACAGCGGTCTCGAGCACGCCATCGGCTGCCATGTGGAGACCGTCTGCATCAGGCTGCGGGGCTCCGCGCTGAGCGACGACGACTCCGTGCCGGCCACCGGCCGCGCCGTCGAGCGGGCGTTCGGGGCTCAGGACCTCTCGCTGTCGGAGATCCTCGACCTCGTCAGGCCGCGCAGAAGCGCCCGGCCGCCCCTCTTCCAGACCCTCTTCGTCCTCCAGGACAACACTGCGGCGACGCTCCGACTCGACGGTGTACGTACCCGCTTCGTACGGCAGCCCTACCTTCAACTGCCCCTGGAGGCACACACGGAAGCCTGGCCCCGACCCGACGGCAGCGTCCGGCTGGTACTCACCTTCCGTCCGGATGCGCTCTGCGAACAGACCGCCCACGAGTTGCTCAAGCGCTTCGTCGACCTCCTGCGCACCCGAACCTGAGGAAAAACGATGACTCTGGCCCTTGCCACCCCGGAACAACTGCTCGATCCGGAACTGCACGCCACCGGCGATCCGCACGCGCTCTGGCGCCGGATGCGGGCGGAACGGCCTGTGCACTGGCACGAACCCGGCGCGCTGCCCGGCTTCTGGTCCCTCACTCGCTACGAGCATGTCCGGGCTGTCTGCCGGGACCCCGGTACGTTCAGTTCCGCACAGGGCATCGTGCTGCGGCCCGAAAGCCACGGGCAGGACCCCGGCGGCGGCCGGACGCTGGCGCTCACCGACCCGCCGCGCCACCGGCGGCTGCGTGCCGTGGTCGCGGACTGGTTCACCTCCAGGTCGACCCGCTCGCTGGAGGAGTCGATGCGCGAGGTGGTGCGTTCGGTCATCGCGAAGGCCATCAGCGAGGGCACGTGCGACTTCGTCACCGACGTCGCCGCCAGACTGCCCCTCTACGTGATCTGCCGTCTCATGGGGGTTCCCGCGGAGGACCGCGAAACGCTCTTCCAACTGGCGGGCGTGGCGTTCGGCACCGCTGACCCCGTCGCGCAGAGCGCGGCGCACCAGGAGATCATGCAGTACTTCGTCGAGCTCATGTACCGGCGCATGGAGGAGCCCGCCGACGATCTCGTGAGCATGCTGGCGAACCGCACGGTCGAGGGCGAGCTGCTCTCCGAGGACGACATCCTCCTCAACTGCGACAACCTGCTCGTGGGCGGTACGGAGAACGTCCGGCTGGCGACGTCGGGCGGCATGCTGGCGCTCCTGGAGCGTCCCGACGAGTGGCAGCGGCTGGCTGCCGATCCCGCGCTGCTGCCGCGGGCGGTCGAAGAGATCCTGCGCTGGACGTCCAGCGCCAACGTGGTCATGCGAGTGGCCACGGCACCGACGGCCGTCGCGGGGCAGCCGATCGGAGCGGGCGACCGGCTCATGCTGTGGATACCGTCGGCCAACCGCGACGAGCAGGTCTTCGCGGAACCGGACCGCTTCGACCCCGCACGGCGGCCCAATCGCCACCTCGCGCTCGGCTCGGGAGAGCACTTCTGCCTCGGCTCCGTGCTGGCCCGGACGGAGATGCGGGTGCTGTTCCGGGAGTTGCTGGACATGGCCGTGCGCGTGGAGCAGGCGGGGCCCGCTGTCCCGGTCCGCTCGATCGTCGTCAACGGCCTGGAGAGCCTGCCGGTACGCATCGTCCCTCGGTGACGTACGGCGGCGGCACGGAGGTCCGCCCCGGGGCCGGGCAGTTCGTCCCGCACAACGTGCCGCTCCCACCGCTCCGTCGGGCAGGCCGTCGGGCGTCGGGGGCGCTGAGCCCGACGTCCACGGGGCTCACTCCGAGGTGGGCAAGGCATCGAGGTTGTCGCGCTGGCAGGCGTCGATGACCGCGAGCGCCTGCGTGCGCCTCCAGGCGCGGCACGCCCGGGCGAGGGCAGCCGGGTCGAACTCCTCGCCCAGCTCGGCTTCCACTTCGTCGGCGAGCAGCAGGCCGGGCCGCTCGATCCAGGAGACATCGATGAGGGTGCGCCTGATCAGCCGAGCGAGCGCCGTCCACTGCGCACGGGCGAGAGGCGGAAGCGTGGCCGCTTCGGCCGCCAGGAGAAGCTCCAGGGTCTCGCTCGGCAGGGTGCGAGCGGAGTCGGGGCCCCGGCGGGCTCGCGCGCGAATGGCGCGGATCGCTCCGACGGAGACGCCGAGCACCTCGGCGAGTTCGGCGGTTCCCGTCTTGCCGCGGCGGGTGGCTTCCGAGTCGATGACGCGGGCCCGCTCGTCCGCGCCGGCCGCGCGCTCGTGGTTGCCGAGCGCGATGCGCGCATCGGCGGCGGCCAACCGCTGGCGGAAGTCGGAGTATGAGGACATGCGGCACTCCTCGGAAACGGGGCTGTCTCGCCTCGCGCGCGGTGCGGCACGGGATACAGCCGGCGAAGGGGGGCGGGCGTCGAACTGCTGCTCGTCGCACGGCTTGTCGGGGTGGACCACGAGGCCCCGAGGATCTCGGTCACGGTCTCGGCGAGCCGCTCGCTGCCGGTCTCGGCGAGGCCGCTCCGTACGACAACGCGGAGTCGGTCCTCCGCGGCCCCGTCCGTACCGAAGACGGCTCGGTGAGCGTGGCGGTCCCACTCTTTCTCCCGGTCCTCCGGTCTCCGCTCCGCGAGGGGGCGATCTCCTGCATCATCCGGTCGCGGCCTCCGCGGTGAGCATCGGAAGGGAGCACCGACGAGCGCAGCCATGGCCGTCATGCACGCGCACCAGGATGCCACTGCCGGTGACGCGCGTGGAGTCAAAGTACAACTGTCCCGCGTACACACGGAGTTGGAGGTACGGCAGCTTCTCCCCGAGCCGGTTCACCGACTGCGGCGGACGGCTTCGTCGGAGGTCGATCCGTCGTCACCGGCGTCCCGCACGACCTCGCGCGCCTCCCAGCCGATCCGGGTACTGCTCACGGCCACGACGAGCGCGGACAACGAAACGAGCGCCATACCCCACACGAGGCTGCTCGCGTTCGCCACGAAGCCGATGAGCGGCGGGCCGGCCAACAGACCCGTCGTCCCCATGGCAGCCACCAGAGGCAGTGCGTTCGAGTCCTGCTTCGCGGCTGCCACGTAGACGCAAGGCGTCACCGCTGCGATCCCCAGACCGACGCAGGCGAACCCGATGAGCGCGGTGACCACACCCCCGGTGACCAGCGCGAAGGCGAGCCCCGCACACGCCAGTAGGCTGCCCAGGAGGACGACGCGGCCATCCCCCCAGCGGCTGCGCCAACCGTCCGCGAAGAGCCGGGCGAGCAGCATCATGCCCGATACGACGGCGATGCCCAGGGAGGCGATCTCCCCCGAGGCTCTCGCGACGTCCTTGAGGTAGAGGGTGGACCAGTCGTTCATGGCACCCTCGGTGACGGTGCCGAAGACCATGGCGCAGCACATCCACAACGTCACGCGGTGGGGCATCTTCCAGGCGGTGCGGGGGTTCTTCCGCGTGGACCCCGAGGGCTTGTCGTCGGCGAGCAGCCCGCCGCGCGCGCCCACCGCGAGGAGCGCGAGAAGGGCGGCCGCCACGGCGAAGTGGGCGACGACGGACGGGGTCACCACGTGCACCCCGGAGGCGAGGAGTGCCGCGAGCGCGGACCCCGCGCTGAATGTGGCGTGCAGTTTCGCCATCGTGGCGCGTCCGTGGCGTGCTTCGAGGGCTGCGCCCTGGGCGTTCATCGCCGTGTTCAGGCATCCGACGAGTACGCCGTCCACGCAGAGCACCACGAGCGCGGCGGGGTAGTTCGGCGCCGCGACCAGTGCGAGGAGGACCGCGGCGAGAGCCGGCGCCGACCAGAGCGAGAGCCGCCGCGATCCCATGCGTCCCATCAGGTATGTCACCAGCGGGAACGACACCGAAGCGCCGACGCCGGCCGCCATCAGCAGGACCCCCACCTCCGCCAGCGTGAGGCCGAGGTCCGTCTTGAGGGCCGGTAGACGAGAGACCCAGGTGGCGTACTGGAAACCGAGGGAGAAGAAGAGCGCTGCCGCGGCCAACTGGCCCCGGCGGAACGGGTCGTGGAGTCTCGACACGGGGCTATCTCGATTCATGCTGCTGCAGAGGCGGACTTGGGGCATGGGCCGGCAGCGGTGCCAGCATGTAGACGGCGTCGGAGTCGTAACCGCCCGTGGTGACCACTCCGAGTCGCGGCGTGAACCCTCGGGTTGTCCAGAACCCTTCGCTTCCGCCGACCGCGACCAGCGACAGCTGCTCGTACCCGAGGTACTCCGCCGTCCTGACGAGGTGTCCCAGCAGCCGCCGGGCCATACCCCGATGCCGCAGCGAGGCGGCGACGACGAGGTCGTGCAGGTGAAGGTTGCGCGACGGAAAGGCGGTTGCCGCCTCTTGCCGCAGATCCGGGCAGCGGTCGGGCGGGTAGGGGAAGGCGAGCAGGTAGCCGGCCGCCCGGCCGTCGGCTTCGAGCACGAAGCAGGTTTCCGGGGAGAGCCGCGCCCGGGACCGCAGGATCTTCCGCCCCTCCGACAGGCCCAGTTCCGCGTAGGCCATGAACTCCATCTCCGCGATGGAGTCCCAGTCCCGGGCCTGTATCCGGCGTATCGGCGCGACGTTGCTCACCAGTCGCCGCCCGTACAGGTGCGGCGCAGCGGTACGAAGCCGTTGAAGCCCTCGGTCATGTAGCTGACCGCGTACGCGCCGCAGGACCCGATCTCCACCGGATCGCCCGAGTGCAGGTCCTCCGGCACCCGGACCAGCCCGTGTGCGGAGGGGTAGGCGTCGTCGCTGTCGCAGGTGGGCCCCGCCACGACCGCGGGTACCGTCCGCTGTGCGGTGTGCGAAGGGAAGACGAGGCGGTATTGGAGCGCGTCCATCTCGTACAGGCCGTTGAACTTGCCGACGCTCAGATACAGCCACCGTTGCCGACCGCCGTCCGGTAGGTGGCGCTCCGTCATCCGGATCACGCGCGCGTGGATCGTGCCGTGATCGGCCACCAGGTACCGCCCCGGCTCCATGACGGTCTTGAGGTGTTCGCCGTGGATCCGGCGCAGTCCCGCCGTCCCCTCGCGAAGCACGTGGAAGATCTTCTCGATCGGCGGGTGCAGGGGATTCCCGTGTCGGTCGAGGTAGTTGAGCGCGGGGAGCCCACCGCCGAGATTGACGTGGCTCAGGACGATTCCGTGTCGGGCAAGGGCCCGCATAGCCGTGTCGAGCCGCTCGAAGGCGTCGGTCCAGGCGTCGGGGTTCATCTGCTGTGAGCCGACGTGCACCGAGAGGCCGGAGGGGACCAGGCCGCCGGCCTCGGCTGCCCTCAGGATGCGCACGGCGCTCTCGGGCGAGCAGCCGAACTTGTGCTTGAGGCCCCACAGGGCTCCGTCACCGGTGGTGGCCAACCGGCAGAAGACCCGCGCCCCGGGAGCCCAGCGTGCCAGGGCCTCGACGTCCTCGAGGCTGTCGGTGGCGAAGTCCCTGATGCCCAAGCGGTGCGCGTCGGCCATGTCCTGATCCGACTTGACCGTGTTGCCGTAGTGCATGCGGGCGGGCCAGGCGCCGACTCGCAGCGCCTGCTCCACCTCGGGCACGCTCGCCGCGTCGATGCCGGAGCCGAGTCCGGTCAGGCCGGCGAGTACGCCGTCGACCGGACATGCCTTCATGGCGAAGCGGACGTCGACACCGGGCAGTTCTCGACACAGGGTCTCGTACCGCTCCCGCACGCCGTCCAGGTCGAATACGATCCGGTCGTCCCCGGGCTCTTCGCTCCGGGCGGACGGCAGAAGGCGCTCGTCGGTCACAGGACCGCCCGCCGGGGACCGGGCTCCGCACCGTACAAGGCCGTGTCGCGCGCGGCGCCCACCAATGCGCCCCACGCTTCCGTCAGGACGGCGAAATCACGGATGTCGTCGCGGACTTCCTCGAGCAGGCTCGTCCGCCGGGACGCCAGCGCATCGGCGAAGTCCGCGTACTTTCCGCCGAGCTTTCGGTAGGCGACGTCGATCCGGTCCAGCCGCTCGCGATTCTCTTCCTGGTCGAGCTCCGTACTCCGCCGTGCGAACTCGGCGACGGCAGTGGCGCGCACCCGCAGCCGCTCGTCGAGCAACGAGGAACCGGCTTCGGCCAGCCGGTCGTAGAGGAAGTTGAAATAGAGCATGGAGAGGAGGAACTTCACGAAACGGCCCTGGTACGCGACGAATCCAGCGCTGGTTCTCCGCTCGGGCGTGTAGTAGTTGACGATGTTGCGGTTGTGCAGCACGCCGGGGAGTGCGGCGTTGTACACCAGGTGGACAAGGAAGTAGTCGCTGCCGATCGTGTCGGTCGCGGGTGGCAACGGCACCTGGGCATGCACGCCGTGAAATGCGATGTTGCACATGTCGACGCGCATGGGATCGACCAAGGTGAGCAACGAGTGGTCCTGCGCGAACAGCTCCTGACCCGCACCGCGGAAGGATTCCTCGACGAGCTGCCGTTTCTGCGCGGCCGACCAGTCCCTCGGCGCCCACAGGCTGACTATCTCCTGATAGGCGTCCGGATCGACGCGCGCGATCTCGTCGATGTCCACGGACGGTTCGCCCACGAAGGAGCTTCCCACCATCGCTACGCGCCGACCGGCATTCTCCTCGGCCAGAACTGTCTCCGAGACCACGTCCGCCACGTCCGCGGCCTGCTTGCCGATGCAGGCGAGTTCGTGGTGGACGGGGAAGACGGCCTCGCCGTTCGGGCCGCTCTGGTAGTTGCTGTCGGAATCCCTGCGGTGCACGGAAGTGCAGCCGAGCGCGAAGGCGATGAGGAAGGCCCGGTTGGTACAGGCGCCGTACGACACCCGCTCCGGGAGCATGAGCTCGAGAAGCCGACCCGGCTCCGCGGTACCGGTTCTCCCGATCACCCGTTCCAGGAAGTCCCGTTGCTCGGACTCGCTCAGGTGGTGGACGGTGATGCGGGGGTGCCGGGGCAGGGCACGGACGGCCTCCGCGTGCTGGGCGTACACCGATGCGTCGCAGGAGTCGAGGATCAGGAGGTGGACTTCCACGGGGTGGTTGTCGACGGCGTAGGCCGCCTCCTGGCCGAGGCCGGCAATGCTCTCGGCGCACGGGCGGTTGGTCGGAAGAGTCAGGCAGATGCGCTGCATTCTGCCTCCCCCGCCGCTTCGTCGAAGTCCTGCCCGTGCCAGGACCGCAGGCCGAGAAGCTTCTCTCCGAGTTCGCTCAACGCCGCGGGCCCGTACCGCTCGGACTCCGGCCGCAACGCGTCGCCGAGCAAGGTGCCGTTCCAGGTCGGCGTGGTGACGTTGCGCCAGGAATCGACGCGGGAGCGGCGGAGCTCCGCGTGGCCGTCGAGAGCAGGCATCATCGCCAGGTACTGCACCGCTCGGACACCGTCCGAAGTGCGGTTCGGGCCGACGCCGTGGGCCAGGTGGCCGTTGAAGATCAGCAGGTCTCCGGCCTGCAAGTCCGGCCGGACCACGGGGAGTTCGTTCCGGTCGATCGCCGGCCGGATCGGATCGCGATCGTCCGGCTGGAGCGCCGCCCATCGGTCGAGCGTGCGGAAGAGTTCGGGACAGCACTGGAAGCCGCCGTGCTCGGGACCGGTGTCGTTGAGTGCGACGATGCCCTGAACCCGTTGCGGGGGCACTGCCAGCGTGGTGTCGACGTCCCAGTGCAGTTCGATGTCGAAGCCGCGCTCACGGGACTCGATCAGTGAACGGTCCCGGGTCCCCGAATTCGGCGGGTTCAGATTCATCCGGTCCAGAGTCACCCACAACTCCTCGCAGTCCCATACGTCGACGAACGCGTCGTACACACGCCGGGTCTGGCGGCTGTCCCACAGAAGTTGGTGGTGATAGGCCTCGACGAAGCCGTAGATGTGCAGCTCCCTGTCGAGTTCCGAGCGGTACTCCTGCTCTTCGTACCACGTCTCGGGACGGTCAGGATCAAGCCCTTGGAAATCCCACGCGAAATCCAGCAGGCGCTTCGCCGCCTCCGGCTCGATCGCCCGCTTGACCACAACGTAGCCGTAGGTCTGCCAGAAAGTGAAGTCCTCTTGTGACAGCACTCTGAGGGGCCGTGACTTCTCCAGGTCGCGCAGTCGTGTCGGGGCCAGGTATGTCTCACCGTCAGAGCTGAAATAAGGGAGGTCGGAAGCGGCGCGGTGCAGATAGGGGGATGCCGTTGACATGCGTACTGGTACTCCAAAGCTCGGTGCGGGAGGTGACGGCTGCACGCGGGCGCGAACGTCCGGGCCCCAGCCGGAGCGCAGCCACGGCGCTCTCTCGGCGGTCGCAGCAGACTTCGAGTAGCGCACGTCGGAAGAGGACCCGGTTCCGCTTCTTCCCGGGGCCCTCGCGTCGTGACCGTAGCTCAGTAAAGGTGGACTGGACCAATGGCTCGTGTCAACCCGCTCGCCGCTCCAGGTCGGCAGCAACACGCCCCCGTTTTCGGGGAGTTGGGAACCGGCGCGACTGCTCGGCGCTAGCCTTGGCCGTTCGTGGCGCCGTCAGCCCGCCGGCGCGGGCTCCGCGCCCGGCACCGGCCGGCGACCCGGCTGCCGCGTCGGGGCGGAGTCCGGTCCTGCTGCAGGGAAGCGGGTGGTACTGACCGTCGGAGCAGGGGGTGTGCTGTTTGGCCGAGACCAGGAAGACATGCGAGCCGGCCGGCCGAGGATCTGACGATGGCCGGCCACCGGCCCGGAAGGCAGGCATGACCTCCCACGCCACCAACACCCCATCGACGACCGACGCTCGAGCCGTCGGACGATGACTGCCGCTGACGGTGACGCCGACCGGACCCGGACAGCGGGCCTCTTCTCGGACACCCACCGGTCCCGGACGCTTCCCGTTGCCGCCGCCTTCGTGCTCCTGGCCTCCGCCGCGTTCGCACTCAACACGGTCATGCCCGTGGCCGCGCAATCCCTCGACGGGATGCCGTGGTACGCGGTGGCGTTCGGCGGCTACCTCACCGCGAGCCTCGTGGGCACTGTGCTGGGCGGCCGGTGGGCGGACCAACGCGGCCCTGCGACCCCGCTCTTCGTATCGGGCCTGTGCTTCGTCACCGGCTCGATACTCGCCGGAGCCGCCCTGTCGATGCCCATGTTCCTCGTCGGCCGGTTCCTCCAGGGCCTCGGCGGCGGAGCCCTGACGGTCACGCTGTACGTGGTCGTGGGGCACGGCTATCCGAGCGCGCTGCGTCCCCGTATGTTCTCGCTCGTCACGGCCTGCTGGGTGCTGCCGTCGATGATCGGCCCCTTCGTCGCCGGAGCGGTGACTGAACACCTGTCGTGGCGTTGGGTTTTCCACGGCATCGCCGTCCTCGCGCTGGGCACGCTGGGCCTGCTCAGGCGTCCGCTTTCCGGCCTGCGCGCGCACGAGTCGGCACCGCCCGGCCGTAGTCGGCTGATCCCCGCCGTCCTCGTCGCCCTGGGCGTCGGCGTGCTGCAGTACGCCGGTTCCCGGCCGTCGCCCCTCACCGCCGGGCTGTCGGTGGCCGCGCTCGTCGCCGTGGCCGCGTGCCTGCCGCGCCTGTTGCCCGCAGGGACCCTGCGAGCCCGGCGGGGTGTTCCGTCCCTGGTGCTGCTGCGGGGCTTTGCGGCCGCGGGTTACTTCGTTGTTGAGTCGTACATTCCGCTTCTGCTGGTCAAGGCCCACCACTGGACGCCCACGGAGGCCGGGGCCTCCCTGACGTTCGCGTCGCTGAGCTGGGCCGGAGCCTCGTGGCTCCAAGGCCGGCCCGGTCTCCGTCTGCCCCGCGCAAGGGTCGTGCAACTGGGCGCACTGACGCACACGGCAGGGGTCGCGGCGGTCATGGTCGGCGTGGCGCGCGAGTTGCACCCGGTGGCGGCGCCCGCGGGGTTCGTCGTCTCCGCCTTCGGCATGGGGCTGCTCCTGCCCGGTATCGGCGTCCTCGTTCTCGATCGCTCCCCGACCGGGCTCCACGGCGCCCGCACGGCCGCCCTCCAACTCGCCGACAGCCTGTGCAGCGTCCTGCTCATCGGCGTGTGCGGCGCCCTCTTCAACGCACTGTCCACGGGCACCACGGCGTTCACCACCGTTTTCGCAGCGGCTGTCGCCACGACCGTTGTCGCCTGCCTCACCGCCCGACGCATCGACGCACCCCAGGAGACCGACCATGCTCCGCTACGACCTCATCGGCCGACGTGACATCAGGCTCGCCTCGGACGCGCCGGTTCCTCGGCCCGGCCCCTCCGAAGTGCTCGTACGGGTCCGCTCGTGCTCCGTGTGCAACCGCAGCGACCTTGCCTACTACCACTGGTTCGGTGCACGCGAACACTGCGCCCAGGGCTGCTTCGGGCACGAAGTGGCAGGGGTCGTGGAAGCCGTGGGACCTGGGGTGACGCGGGTGGGTCCCGGCAGCCGCGTCTTCGTCCGCACCCCGCTGACCACCGGTTACGCCGAGTTCGCGCTGGCCCGCGAAATATCCGTCGGAATGCTGCCCGACCACGTGCCGTTCGAGCAGGGATCGATCCTGCAACTGCTGCCACTGGCTGTGCACGCCACCCGCGGCGTCCGCCTCGGCGACCGGGTGGCCGTCGTCGGGCAGGGACCGGTCGGGCAGATGGCCCTGCGCGTGGCGCGGCAACGCGGGGCTGCGGAGGTCGCAGCGGTCGACGTGGACGGCTGGCGGCTGGAGCGTTCGCGACTGGCCGGTGCCGACTCGGTGCGTCAGGTGGACGGTTCCGCCGCCCAACTTGCCGCCGTGGGAGCGGAGTTCGACGTGGCCGTCGACGCGGTGGGCACGCCCACCACTCTCAACGCCTGTGTAGGTCTGGTACGGCGCAACGGTCTCGTCGTCATGCTCGGCACGCACCACGTCGACACGCACGTCACGGTCGACCTGGTCACCTGGGAACGCAAGGGCCTGCGGGTGCACAGCTCGGCGGAGCCGGAGGACACCGCGAAGGCTTCGGCGATGGCCGTGGCCGAGCGCCTGGTCGGCGAGAGGTGGGCGAACCTGCGCATCGGTGAACTGCACACCCATACCTATGCGTTGACCGATCTGCCGTCGGCTGTCGAACATCTCTCGGCGAGCCGCGTGCTGCACCCGGACGGGGAGCCGGCTCCGTACTCCGGCCCGCCCGCCGAGACGCTGAAGGTGGCGATCGTTCCGTGAGGTGGGGCGTCGCGGGATACGGCGACGTCGTCGCACGACGGGTACTCCCCGCTCTGCGCACCCTCGGCGAGGAACCCGTGGCGCTGTGGGGTCGTGACCGCCGGCGGGCGGCCGAGCAGGCGTCGCTGCACGGCGTCGACCGCGCGGACGACGACCCGGCTGTGCTGCTCACCGGGACGGACGCGGTGTACGTCGCCACACCGGTGAGCCTCCATCTCCCGTTCGCCCAGGCGGCGATGGCGGCCGGGCTGCCGGTGCTGGTGGAGAAGCCGCTGTGCGGAACCGTCCCGCGCGCCGGGGTCGATCTGCCGGCGCGTGGCGGTGCGGGCGTCGCGTACTACCGGCGGCTCGCTCCCGCCGTGCGCCGCATGGCGTACGAGCTGGCCGAGGCCGGGACCGGTCCCGTCCGCGCCGAGGTGCGCTTCCGGATGCCTTTCGCCCCCGGTCCTGACCACTCGATGTACTGGCGCACCGACGTGCGGGTCAGCGGCGGGGGTGTGCTCGCGGACGCCGGCAGCCACCGCGTCGACCTGCTGCTGGCCCTGCTGGGGCCGCCGGCGGAGGTCCGAGCCCGCCTGACGGGCCGCTTCCCCGGCGGTGCCGAGCGCCGCGCCGAGGTCCGCATGCGCTGGCCGGAGGGCGACCGTGCGGACTGCCTGTTCGAGTGGAGCGACGGCCCGCCGACCGACTCCTTCGTGGTGGAGCGCGGCTTCCGGACGGTCGTGCTCGACCCCCTCGACGGCGGACGGCTCCGGCGGGCGGACCGCGACGGGGTGGTGGAACTCTTCCTCCCGCCGGCCGAGAACCCGCACCGACCGCTCGTTGCCGACTTCGTCGCCGCGGTGGCAGCCGGTGTTCCGCCGGTCTGCCCGCTGACGGAGGCTGAGCGCGTCGACGCGGTCCTGGTGGCGGCGGCCCGCTCCGACTCGGCCGGCGGGCGTCCCGTCACGCCGGTCCTGTGAACTTGTCCCGCAGTCCGTACTCCGTTCCGGGACGCCAACTCATCGGCTCCACATGGGCGTTGAACGGTGTGCCGTCGTCGCGGACCATCAGTGGCCGGGGGTGGTCGAGGTGGAGCAACTGGTCGTCGTAGCGGACGAGTCGGTCGGTCGCGGCCAGCCGCGCGGCGAAGTCGTCGTCCTCGCCGCCCCAGCCCTCGTAGCGTTCGTCGAAGCCGCCCACCCGGTGGAAGGTCTCCGTACGGAGCCAGACGCAGCCGCCGGGCGGCTCGCGCAGCAGCAGGCCCCGCAGCACGTCCTCGGGCACGTCGGCAGCGCCCTGCCCGGTGCGCAGTTCCACGGCGTTGCGGGAGGAGACCGCGTCGAGCGAGAGCGACCAGCGGAACGGCAGGTGGGCGCCGTGGGTGCCGCTGCTCAGCCTGCCGACGTTGCGTGCCACGAACGCGCGGTCGACGAGGATGTCGGCGTCGAGGACGCACAGGTAGGGCAGCGAGTCGGCGCGGGCGTCGACGGCGCCCACGTTCACCGTCCAGGACTTGTTGAACGTCCCCTGCTTCGGGGCGAACACGTAGCGGTCGACCAGCGGCTCGATCAACGCGCGGGAGCGGGGGGCGCCGTCGGACTCGACGACCATGACCCGGTGCCCCGGCCCCTCCGCCTGGTCGGCCAACGCACGCAGACAGGCGAGGAGGTTGGAGGTGCGGGCGCCGCCCTCGCGGTCGCGGAACGGGATGACGATCCAGACCTCCGCCGGGCCGGCCTGGGCGGTGGCCGAGGCCGCGCGGTGCGGTTCCGCAGCGGGCAGGCGGCCGGTGTGCCGGTCCCCGAGGTGGTAGTCGATCCAGATGTGCCGGTCGGCCGCGGCAGCCTCGGCGGCGAGTGCCCGCGTCTCCTCGGGACAGGTCGCCAGCAGGGACCGGAGGCTGTCGCGGAGGGCGGCGTGGCGGGGCCAGTCGGCGGGGTCCTCGGTCAGCGACCGGTAGGCAGCGCGAGCCTGTCCGGTGTCGTCAGCACGGTCCAGGAAGGCGCGCAGCGCACCGTCGACAGCGCGGTAGTGGTCGGTGCTCTTCTCCCAGTAGTCGGCAGCGATCGAGGGGACGGCCGGATCGTGCGCGAGTACGGCGTAGGCCGTCAGCCGGCGGGCAGCGACGGTGTGGTGCTCTTCGGCGGGCGCTGTCACGGCCGCACTCCAATCGTGACGAGGTGGGATGTGTCTGTGCACGGGGCCCTAGGTGTGTTGTTCGGGGAGGTTGGTGACGCGGCTGGCGGGGGTTTGGCCT
>NZ_AJTQ01000336.1 GCF_000262345.1 Streptomyces xiaopingdaonensis
GGTACTGCATGCGGGAGTGTGTGGGAGAGTAGGACGCCGCCGAACTTTGTTTAAAGCCAGTGGGCTTCCGTCGGATTCCGGTGGGAGCCCACTGTGCAACCCGGTGGAGGGAATCCACAGGGACGTTGGACTCGCGGTAGAATGGCGGGAGTTCGACAGGCCCCAATAGCTCAGTCGGCAGAGCGTCTCCATGGTAAGGAGAAGGTCAACGGTTCGATTCCGTTTTGGGGCTCTCCGAGAGAGAACGAAGAGTCCGTGAAAAGGGCCCCATCGGCTGATGGGGCCCTTTTCACGTTCGAGGGAGGTCAGAGGCAACAGGTCGGTGCGGCCGGCCCGTTGCTCAACGTCACTCGGGGACCCGCATGGCGAGGATGGCCATGTCGTCGGACGGGGCGTCGCTGGCGAAGCGCTCCACGGCGCGCATGATGCGGGCCGCCACGGCGCCGGCGTTGAGGCCGGTGCAGCTGGTGAGGACCTCCGTCAGACCGTCGTCGCCCAACATGCGGGTGCCTTCCCTGCGTTCGGTGACGCCGTCCGTGACGCAGAGGAGGACGTCGCCCCTGGCGAGGGTGATCGTCTGTTCGTAGAGCTCCAGGTCATCCATGACACCGAGGAGGGGCTGCGGGTCCGCGGCCGTTTCCACGGTGCCGTCCTGGCGGAGGCGGAGCGGCAGCGGGTGGCCGGCGCAGACCACCTTGAGCTCGGCGCCGCCGCCCTCCTGGGGGCGTAGCTCCCCGTAGAGAAGAGTGAGGAAGCGGCTTCGGGCGCCCTCGTCGAGGATGGCGGTGTTGAGGCGTTCGAGGACGGCAGGACCGCCGAGGCCCTCGCGGGCGAGAAGGCGTAGGGCGTGGCGGGCCAGGCCCGTGACCGCGGCGGCCTCGGGGCCCGTGCCGCAGACGTCGCCGATGGCGAAGCCGTATGCCTTGCCGTCGCCGTCGCCGATCTCGAAGAGGTCGTAGAAGTCGCCGCCGACCTCGTTGCCTTCGCCCGCGGCACGGTAGATGACCTCGACCTCGACCCCGCGGACCTCGGGCAGTTCGGGAGGGAGCAGGCTGCGCTGCAGGGACTGGCTGATCGCCGTGCGCTCCGAGTACAGGCGGGCGTTGTCGAGGGCGAGGGCCGCTCGGCGTGAGAGGTCCTCGGCGAGTTCGAGAATCTCCTGGCGGAAGCGTTCGTCCGTGGGCTTTCCGAGGGTGAGCATGCCGATGACACGGTTGCGTGCGACGAGCGGCAGCACCACGGTCTCGCCGCCCACCGCGGTCGCCGTGGCCAGCGTGGTGCCTGGGGTGCTGCGGTAGTCGTCGTCGTGGAGCACGACGCTGCGGAGGGAGTTCCGCAGCGCGGACGAGCGTGCGGCCTCGCTCGGCGCCGACCAGACGCGGGCGCCCGGCGTCGGGACGGGTTCGGGCGCATCGACCTTCGCGAGGAGGGCCTTGAGGTTGTCGATCCGCTCCTCGTCCTCGTGGAGGACGTACGAGAGCTGCGGTTCCGAGCCGGGCTCGGTGACCGTGTACACGGCGCACCAGGAGGCGAGCGTCGGGACGGTCATCTGCGCCATGAGCGCGAGCGTCTGGTCCCGGTCGAGGGTGCCGGCGAGCAGGTCGGAAGCCTCGACGAGGAAGGAGAGCGAGCCTCTGCGGAGGCGCTCCAGCTCGGTGAGGCGGGCCCGCTCGACGGCGAGCGCGATGCGGTCGGCCGCGAATTGGAGGCGGAGCGCTTCCTCGTTGGTGTAGCGCTCGGCGGCCTCCGTCGCGACGCCGAGTGACCCCGTGAGGCGGCCCTCGACCTTCAACGGGACCGTCACGACGGAGCGCATGCCCGTGCCGGAGAGGAGGGGAACGGCTCCGGGGACGACGGTGAGGTCCTCGTGGACCGAGGGCATCCGCGCGGAGCCGTAGCGTCCGCTGCCGGTCTCGACGGGGACGCGGGCGAAGCGCTGGCGTGCGGAAGGGAGCCCGGTCGAGGCGCGGACTTCGAGCTCGGTCTCGTCGTCGGTGGCGAGGAGCAGGTAGGCCGCGTCGCCGTCGAGCATGTCGCGGGCGCGTTCGACGGTGCGTTGCAGGAGGCCGTCGAGGTCGTCGGGGGTGGGGGAGCCGATGAAGACCTCGAACGGGTCGACGCCGGTCGCGGCCTCGTGGCCTTCGGTGGGCTCCGCGGCGGGGGCGCGTACTTGGGACTGCAGGACGGCGCGCTCGTGGTCCCGCACCAGGAGGCAGACGGTCGAGGGAGCGCCGTCGCTGTCGCGCACGCGCAGGTGCGAGGCGTAGACCGGGACGGTCCTGCCGTCGGAGCCGCGGACGCCGTACGAGCCCTCCCAGCGGGAGAGCTGGAGCGCCTCCGCGATGCCGGTGCTCGTGCCGGGGGTATGCGGCCATGCGACGAAGTCGTTGAGCGGTTTGCCGATGACCTGTTCAGGGGTGTGGTCGAAGAGGAGACGGGCGTCCTCGTTCCACGCGCTGATGAGGCCCTCGCTGTCCACCTGTACGACGGCGACGTGGACGTACCGGTCGGCCTCGGGGAGGACGGAGTCGGGGAGCTGGGGGCCGGCGGAGCGGGTGCCCACGGGGCGCTCGTTGAGCGCGAGGCTGAACCAGACGCGCTTGTCGGCGGCCGTGTAGTCGACGCCCCAGCGGGCCGCGAGCGCGGCGCACAGAAGCAGGCCGCGTCCGCCCTCGCTGTCGGGGCTCGGTCGGTGCACGCGTTCGGTGAGGGGGAGTTCGCGCTCCGGGTAGCGGTCGACGACCTCGATGCGGACGCCCTCGTCGTCGAGGAGGCAGATGACCTCGGCGGAGGTGCCGGCGTGCACGACGGCGTTGGTGACGAGCTCACTGGTGAGGACGACGGCGTCGTCGACGACCTCGGTGAGGCCCCACCCCTGGAAGGTGTCGCGGACGAAACCGCGGGCGGCTGCGACGGAGCGTCCCACTGGTTCGAAGGTGGCCGCAGCCCGCGCGGTGATCACTGGCCTCCCCTTGGCGTCCTCGCCGTCCGTTTCGGCGCCGACGCGTTGCGGCGTCAGCGCGGTTGCTGCCGTGATCCCGCCCGCGCCGACCGCGGTGATCGTCTCGCGCTCGGCGCCCTGCTCCTGCGTCACGCAGCGCCCCTCCGTTACCCATTGTGCTCGCACCGCTGTCCCTGGTGGCCCCTACCCGGTGGCTCGGCGGAGGTACCCCCTGTGCCGTGGCCGGGGAGTGGACAGCCGGAAGCCAGGTTACTTACGTTCGCAGTGCGTGTGGCCGCCGGATGCGGGTGATTTCCATCGGCGTCCCGAAAGCGGCGCATGCTGTGCTGCCGAACTGTTATCGCCGGGTTCGGTCGTAGTGAAACACTGGGAGGGCTCGGAGGAAGACCGGGCGGAACGGTCGACCGTACGGGAGGGACAGTGGAGTCTGGCGCAGCAACGCGCAGCACGACCGCGCGTGCGAAGGGCGGACGCTCCCGGAAGAGCGGAACGGTCGAGGTCGAAGCGGCGGCACTGGACAAGTTGCTGACCGCGCTGACGGCGATGCGCGACGGCAACTTCAAGAAGCGGCTCACGGTCACGGGCGACGGCCCGCTGGCGGAGATCTCCGCGCTCTACAACGAGGTGGCGGACCGCAATCTGCACCTCGCGAGCGAGCTGACGCGTGTACGGCGCGTAGTGGGGCGCGACGGGAAGCTCACGGAGCGGTTGCAGCCGGGTGCGAGCGAAGGATCGTGGGCTGCTTCGGTGGAGGCGGCGAACGCGCTCGTCGACGACCTGGCGTGGCCGGTCTCCGAGACGGGCCGGGTGCTCTCCGCGGTCGCGGACGGCGACCTGGAGCAGCGCATGGAGCTGCGCACGCCGGCGGGCGAGACCAACGGGCACCCGCTGCGCGGGGAGTTCCTCAAGGTCGGGCGGACGGTCAACGGTCTCGTCGGACAACTCGACCTCTTCGCCGACGAGGTGACGCGCGTCGTCAACGAGGTCGGCACGGAAGGCAAGTTGGGCGGCCAGGCACGGGTCCGCGGCGTCTCGGGCGCCTGGAAGGATCTCACCGATGCGGTGAACCTGATGGCCTCCCGGCTGACGGCGCAGGTGCGCGACATCTCCCTGGTGACGACGGCGGTGGCCAAGGGCGATCTCTCGCGGAAGGTCACGGTCCACGTCTCGGGCGAGATGCTGGAGCTGAAGAACACCGTCAACACCATGGTCGACCAGCTCTCCTCCTTCCAGGCCGAGGTGACACGCGTCGCGCGCGAGGTCGGCACCGAGGGGAGCCTCGGCGGTCAGGCCCAGGTGCAGGGCGTCGCCGGCGTGTGGAAGGACCTCACGCACTCCGTCAACCTGATGGCGGGGAACCTCACTTCGCAGGTGCGCGAGATCGCACGGGTGACCACGGCGGTCGCCAGCGGCGACCTGTCGCAGCGCGTAACGGTCAACGCGCGGGGCGAGGTGGCGCAGTTGGCGGAGACGATCAACGCGATGACGGAGACGCTGCGCACCTTCGCCGACGAGGTGACCCGCGCCGCCAGCGAGGTCGGCACCGAGGGCAGTCTCGGCGGCCAGGCACAGGTCCCGGGTGCGGCCGGTACGTGGAAGGACCTCACGGACTCGGTCAA
>NZ_AJTQ01000337.1 GCF_000262345.1 Streptomyces xiaopingdaonensis
GCGGCGTTCCGCAACCTCACGGCGCAGGTGCGTGACATCGCGCAGGTGACGAAGGCGGTGGCCAACGGGGACCTCTCGCAGAAGGTGACGGTCGACGTCTCGGGCGAGATGCAGGACCTCAAGCACACCGTCAACACGATGGTCGACCAGCTCTCCGCCTTCGGCGCGGAGGTGACGCGCGTCGCCAGCGAGGTGGGCATCGAGGGCGCGCTGGGCGGTCAGGCGCACGTCCCGGGTGCGGCCGGTACGTGGAAGGACCTCACGGACTCGGTCAA
>NZ_AJTQ01000338.1 GCF_000262345.1 Streptomyces xiaopingdaonensis
ACCGCCTTCCACAACCTCACGGGCCAGGTGCGCAACCTCGCACAGGTGACGACGGCGGTGGCCAACGGCGATCTCTCGCAGAAGGTGACGGTCGACGTCTCGGGCGAGATGCTGGAGCTGAAGATCACCGTCAACAGGATGGTCGACCAGCTCAGTTCCTTCGCCGAGCAGGTCACGCGGATGGCGCGGGACGTCGGCACGGAAGGGCGGCTCGGCGGTCAGGCCCGCGTCGACGGCGTCTCGGGGACGTGGAAGGACCTCACCGACTCCGTCAACTTCATGGCGAACAACCTCACTTCGCAGGTACGGAACATCGCCGAGGTGACGACGGCCGTGGCGCGCGGCGACCTCTCCCAGAAGATCGACGTGGACGCGCGCGGCGAGATCCTCGAACTCAAGAACACCATCAACACCATGGTGGACCAGTTGAGTTCGTTCGCCGAGCAGGTGACGCGTGTCGCGCGCGAGGTGGGCACGGAGGGCCGGCTCGGTGGGCAGGCCCAGGTGCCGGGCGTGGCCGGCGTCTGGCGCGACCTCACCGACTCGGTCAACGGCATGGCGAGCAACCTCACGGCGCAGGTGCGCAACATCAGCCAGGTCGCGACGGCGGTGGCGCGCGGCGACCTCTCGCAGAGCATCGACGTGGACGCGCGAGGGGAGATCCTGGAGCTCAAGACGACCCTCAACACCATGGTCGGTCAGCTGAGTTCGTTCGCCGAGCAGGTGACCCGCGTCGCTCGCGAGGTGGGCACGGAGGGGATTCTCGGCGGCCAGGCGGAGGTCAAGGGCGTCTCGGGGACGTGGAAGGACCTCACGCAGTCCGTCAACTTCATGGCGGACAACCTCACTTCGCAGGTGCGGAACATCGCCGAGGTGACGACGGCGGTGGCGGACGGCGATCTCTCCAAGAAGATCACCGTCGACGCCAAGGGGGAGATCCTCGCGCTCGTCACCACCGTCAACACGATGACGGACCAGCTGAGTTCCTTCGCCGAGCAGGTGACGCGCGTCTCGCGGGAGGTGGGCACCGAGGGCAAGCTCGGCGGCCAGGCCCGGGTCCGCGGCGTCTCGGGGATCTGGAAGGACCTCACGGACAACGTCAACCTGATGGCGTCGAACCTCACGGGCCAGGTGCGGAACATCTCGCAGGTCGCCACGGCGGTCGCCAACGGGGACCTGACGAAGAAGGTCACGGTCGAGGCGAGCGGTGAGGTGGCCCAACTCGCCGATACCGTCAACACGATGGTGACGACGCTCTCGTCGTTCGCCGAGCAGGTGACGCGCGTGGCCCGCGAGGTCGGCACGGACGGCGTGCTGGGCGGCCAGGCGCGCGTCTCGGGCGTCTCGGGTACGTGGAAGGACCTCACGGAGTCGGTGAACTCCATGGCGTCGAACCTCACGGGCCAGGTCCGCAACATCGCCCAGGTGACCACCGCGATCGCCAAGGGCGACCTCACGAAGAAGATCGACATCGGCGCCAGCGGGGAGATCCTCGAGCTCAAGACGACGATCAACACGATGGTCGACCAGCTCTCCTCCTTCGCGGACGAGGTGACGCGGGTCGCCCGTGAGGTGGGCACCGAGGGGCAGTTGGGCGGCCAGGCGCAGGTGCCGGGCGTCGCGGGCACCTGGCAGGACCTCACCGAGTCGGTGAACGAGATGGCCGGCAATCTCACCCGCCAGGTGCGCGCGATCGCGGAGGTGGCGACGGCGGTGACCCGCGGCGACCACAACGTGCGCATCGACGTCGAGGCAGCGGGCGAGATCCTCCAGCTCCAGACGTACATCAACTCCATGATCACGAACCTGCGCGAGACCACCAACGCCAACCAGGAGCAGGACTGGCTGAAGGGCAACCTCGCCCGGATCTCCGGCCTCATGCAGGGCCGTCGCGACCTCGAGGACGTCGCCAAGCTGATCATGACCGAGCTGACGCCGGTCGTCTCGGCCCAGCACGGCGCCTTCTTCATGGCGGTCGCTCGCGGCGACGAGAGCGGTTCGGCCGGCGTCGATCCGAGCGAGGAGCCGACGGACGGGCACGAGCTGCTGATGCAGGCCGGCTACGGCCTCTCGAAGGAGACGATGCCGGCGACGTTCAGCTTCGGCGAGTCGCTCGTGGGCACCGCTGCGATGGAGAAGCGGACGATCCTCGTCGAGAACACCCCGCCGAGCTATCTGAAGATCTCCTCGGGGCTCGGCGAGGCACCTCCGGCCCACGTGATCGTGCTGCCCGTGATCTTCGAGCAGAAGGTGCTCGGCGTCATCGAGCTCGCCTCGTTCCAGCCCTTCACGCACATCCAGAAGGACTTCCTCCGGCAGATCGCCGAGATGATCGCGACGAGCGTCAACACGATCAGCTCCAACACCCGCACCGAGCTGCTGCTGCAGCAGTCGCAGGAGCTCGCGGAGCAGCTCCAGGAGCGCTCCGTTGAGTTGGAGAACCGGCAGCGCGCGCTGCAGGAGTCGAACGCGCAGCTGGAGGAGAAGGCCGAGCAACTCGCCCAGACCAACAGCGACATCGAGATCAAGAACCGCGAGATCGAGGAGGCGCGGCAGGTCTTGGAGGAGCGCGCCGAGCAGCTCTCGGTCTCGATGCGCTACAAGTCCGAGTTCCTCGCCAACATGTCGCACGAGTTGCGCACCCCGCTCAACTCGCTGCTGATCCTGGCGAAGCTGCTCGCCGACAACGCCGACGCGAACCTCAGCCCCAAGCAGGTGGAGTTCGCCGAGACCATTCACGGTGCGGGCTCCGACCTGCTCCAGCTCATCAACGACATCCTCGACCTCTCCAAGGTGGAGGCCGGCAAGATGGACGTCAGCCCGAGCCGGATCGCCCTGGTGCAGCTCGTCGACTACGTCGAGGCGACGTTCCGCCCGCTGACGGCGGAGAAGGGGCTCGACTTCTCCGTCCGCGTCTCGCCCGAGCTGCCGCCCACCTTCAACACCGACGAGCAGCGCCTCCTGCAGGTCCTGCGCAACCTCCTCTCCAACGCGGTGAAGTTCACCGACTTCGGGGCGGTGGAACTGGTGATCAGGGCGGCGCACGCGGAGGTGCCCGAGTCGATCCGGGAGCAGATGCTCGAGCACGGTTCGCTCCGGGACGCCGACTCCGGGCTCATCGCCTTCTCGGTGACCGACACGGGCGTCGGCATCGCGCAGAGCAAGATGCAGGTGATCTTCGAGGCGTTCAAGCAGGCGGACGGCACGACGAGCCGCAAGTACGGCGGCACCGGGCTCGGCCTCTCGATCAGTCGGGAGATCGCCCGCCTCCTCGGCGGCGAGATCGACGCCGACAGCGAGCCGGGCCGCGGCTCGACGTTCACGCTCTACCTGCCCCTGCAACCCACCGAGTTGCCGCCGGAGGGGTACGGGCAGATCGACGCGGGAACGACCCTCGCGATCACGGCCGCCTCGGAGACGAGCGCGGCGGCGGCGGAGCCCGTCGAGGCGCCGGCCCCCGTCGAGGCGGACGAGCGCCCCGCGGACCCGGACGCACGTACCGCCGCACCGTTCTCCGTCGAGCCGGAGGGCGCCGCGCAGCAACTGCCCGCGGGCGATGCGGAGTACACGGCGGACGAGCCAGGGGCCGACGAGGGCGAAGAGCCCGATTCCGACCGGTTCGAGGAGCTCTCGGGCCGCAAGATCCTCATCGTCGACGACGACATCCGGAACGTCTTCGCGCTCACCAGCGTGCTGGAGCAGCACGGTCTCCAGGTGCTCTACGCGGAGAACGGGCGCGAGGGCATCGAGGTTCTGGAGCAGCACGAGGACACGGCCGTCGTGCTGATGGACATCATGATGCCCGAGATGGACGGTTACGCCACGACGGCGGCGATCCGGAAGATGCCCCAGTTCGCCGGGTTGCCCATCGTCGCGCTGACGGCGAAGGCGATGAAGGGGGACCGTGAGAAGAGCATCGAAGCGGGCGCTTCCGACTACGTCACCAAGCCCGTGGACACCGAGTACCTGCTGACTGTGATGAGGCGGTGGATTAGTGCGGGGTGAATATGACACGGTGTTGGACGGGTTCTGTGCCGAGTGGGCGCGGACTCCGGGTGACGGGGCCGACGGAGGTCGAGCGAAACGCCGATCGACGCAACTCCGTTGTCCCGCACGGGGAGTTGGCACGACCCGCGGAGAGGCGGCCGCGTTGACTCAGCGTGGTCACACGGGGCATGGTTCCGCGTTGCGTGCCCGTCGGGTCCGGTGTCTACGCACGGTACGCACGCAACGCATGTGTGCAGGGAGGTGCTCAGCGGTGTGGGAGCGCCGGTGACCGGGAACGTCTCGGTCGCCTGGGGCGTTTCCGGTATGTGTCACCGGCCACTTCGCGGTGACATGACGGTGACAGGGTGTGGCGGCTGTCGGGTGGAGCTACCATGACCGGCACAAGGATGGGCGGCAGTCTCAGGGAAGCCGCCCCAGGGGCGGCGCCCGAAAGGCTGCCGGGGCGAGGAGGACGGGCCATGGTGCAGAAGGCCAAGATCCTCCTGGTCGATGACCGGCCGGAGAATCTGCTGGCGCTGGAGGCCATCCTCTCTGCGCTCGATCAGACGCTGGTGCGGGCATCGTCAGGGGAGGAGGCGCTCAAAGCGCTGCTGACCGACGATTTCGCGGTGATCCTGCTGGACGTCCAGATGCCCGGCATGGACGGCTTCGAGACGGCGGCGCACATCAAGCGCAGGGAGCGCACCCGGGATATCCCGATCATCTTCCTCACTGCCATCAACCACGGTCCGCACCACACCTTCCGCGGATACGCGGCCGGCGCCGTCGACTACATCTCCAAGCCGTTCGACCCGTGGGTGCTGCGCGCCAAGGTCTCGGTCTTCGTCGACCTCTACATGAAGAACGTCCAACTGCGGGAGCAGGCTTCGCTCCTGCGGATGCAGGTGGAGGGGCAGAACGGCGCCGAGGAGGAGCCCTCGGAGGACGGGCAGGGCGGCCTGCTCGTCGAGCTCTCCGCGCGGCTGGCCGCCGTCGAGGAGCAGGCGGAGGTCCTCACCAAACAGCTCAGCGACGCGTCCGACGCCGCCAGCGCGGCGACGGCCGTCCACCTCGAGCGCAAACTCGCCGGGCTCCGCAGGGCGCTTGACGCCCTCGGCCCGGGCGCCGGCGGGGACCCGGCCCAGCAGGTGCCCTCCCAGAACTGACGCGCGCCGACGACCTGACGGGCAGTCGGCCCGCGGGTTCGCAGCCGCCCCAACGCCCCCTGGGCGCACGGCTACCGCGCACCGGCGTCCGTGCCTCAGCTGTCCGGTAACGGTAACCTCACCCCCATGGCCTCACGTACGTCCGGAACCGGAAAGGCAGCCGGCAAGCCCCCGGCGAAGAAGGCTGCCGCGAAGAAGGCACCGGCGAAGAAGGCCCCCGCCAAGAAGCCCGCCGCGAAGAAGCCCGCCGCGAAGAAGGCTGCCGCGAAGAAGCCGGTACCCGTCTCCCGCACCCGTCGCGTCGGGCGCAAGCTGGCGCATGGTGTGGGCGCGGTCTTCCGCGGCATAGGCCGTAGCGGGAAGGGGCTCGACCCCGCCCACCGCAAGGACGGTCTCGCTCTGCTCCTGCTGGGGCTGGCACTCATCGTGGCGGCCGGTACGTGGTCGCAGATGGAGGGCGTGGTCGGCGAGTTGGTGGCGACGTTCGTCACGGGCTCCTTCGGTCGCCTCGACCTCCTCGTGCCGATACTGCTCGGCGTGATCGCCGTGCGGTTGTTCCGGCACCCGGAGAAGCCGGAGGCGAACGGCCGCATCGTGATCGGGCTCTCGGCGCTCGTGGTGGGGGCGCTCGGCCTCGTGCACCTCGCATGCGGTGCGCCGGGGCGCGGACGGGGCGTCGACGCCATGCGGGACGCCGGCGGCTGGATCGGTTGGGGCGCGTCGAGACCCCTGGTCCTCGGCGTCGGCGAAGTGCTCGCCGTGCCGCTGCTCGTCCTCGTCACCGTCTTCGGGCTGCTCGTCGTCACCGCGACCCCCGTGAACGCCATCCCGCAGCGCCTGCACGCTCTTTGCGTGCGTCTGGGCGTGCTCTCGGAGCCGGAGGAGGACGAGCCCGAGCCGAAGCCGGCGCGCCCGGCCAAGCACAACATGCGCAAGGAGTACGTCGATCCGTCGCTCGCGGAGAAGGAGGCGCTCGACAGCCGCCGTACCCGCAAGCGTTCGGCGCGGAGCCGTACGGAGGCGGAGGACGGCGAGCAGGCGCCCGACGCGGTCGACGTCGCCGCCGCGGCGGCCGCCTCGCTCGACGGGGCGGTGCTCCACGGCGTCCAGCCCTCGCCGCTGGTCGCGGGGCTCACCAGCGGCGTCTCGACGGGCCGTCAGAGCCGCAAGTCCGCCGCCGTACCGGAAGCGCGGGGCGAGGAGAAGCCGGGGGAGAGCGGCTCCGTACCGGACCTGACGAAGGCACCGTCACCGCCCGATCCCGGGGAGCTGCCCGCGCGTGCGGAACAGCTGCAACTCGCGGGAGACATCAGCTATTCGCTGCCCTCGCTCGACCTCCTGGAGCGCGGCGGCCCGGGGCTGAGCCGCAGCGCCGTCAACGACGAGGTCGTCGCCTCGCTGACCCAGGTCTTCAGCGAGTTCAAGGTGGACGCCGCCGTCACCGGCTTCACCCGCGGCCCGACGGTCACGCGGTACGAGATCGAGTTGGGCCCCGGCGTGAAGGTCGAGAAGATCACCGCGCTCGCGAAGAACATCGCCTACGCGGTGGCGAGCCCGGACGTACGGATCATCAACCCGATCCCGGGGAAGTCGGCTGTCGGCATCGAAATCCCCAACAGCGACCGGGAGATGGTCAATCTCGGAGACGTCCTGCGCTCCGCCGACGCGGTGGGCGACGACCACACGATGCTCGTCGGGCTCGGGAAGGACGTCGAGGGCGGCTACGTCTCGGCGAACCTCGCAAAAATGCCGCACATCCTGGTGGCCGGTGCGACGGGTTCCGGCAAGTCCTCCTGCATCAACTGCCTCATCACCTCGGTGATGGTCCGTGCGACGCCGGACGACGTGCGCATGGTGCTCGTCGATCCCAAGCGCGTCGAACTCACCGCGTACGAGGGCATCCCGCACCTGATCACGCCGATCATCACCAACCCGAAGAAGGCGGCAGAGGCCCTCCAGTGGGTCGTCCGCGAGATGGACCTGCGCTACGACGACCTGGCGGCGTACGGGTTCCGCCACATCGACGACTTCAACCACGCGGTCCGCAACGGCAAGGTGAGCCCACCGGAGGGCAGCGAGCGCGAGTTGGCGCCGTACCCGTACCTGCTCGTCATCGTCGACGAGCTCGCCGACCTGATGATGGTGGCGCCGCGCGACGTCGAGGACGCCATCGTCCGCATCACGCAGCTCGCCAGGGCCGCCGGCATCCACCTCGTGCTCGCCACACAGCGGCCGTCCGTGGACGTCGTCACCGGCCTCATCAAGGCCAACGTCCCCTCGCGGCTGGGTTTCTCGACCTCCTCGCTCGCGGACAGCCGGGTCATCCTCGACCAGCCGGGGGCCGAGAAGCTGATCGGCAAGGGCGACGGCCTCTTCCTGCCGATGGGTGCCAACAAGGCGACCCGCATGCAGGGCGCGTTCGTCAAGGACGAGGAGGTCCAGGCGGTCGTCGCCCACTGCAAGGAGCAGATGACTCCGGTCTTCAGAGAGGACGTGCTCGCCGGCCAGAGCCAGAAGAAGGAGATCGACGAGGAGATCGGTGACGACCTCGACCTGCTCTGCCAGGCGGCGGAACTCGTGGTCTCCACGCAGTTCGGCTCGACGTCGATGCTCCAGCGCAAGCTGCGTGTCGGGTTCGCCAAGGCGGGCCGACTGATGGACCTGATGGAGTCGCGCGGCGTCGTCGGGGCGAGCGAGGGGTCCAAGGCGAGGGACGTGCTCGTCAAACCGGACGAGCTCGAAGGGGTGCTGGCCGTGATCCGCGGCGAGGCGTGAAGCGAGGCGCCGTTTCCTCCGGGAGGGGGACGGGAGCAACCTTTTCCTGCGCTGATACGTCAAGTTGATGAGAGAAGCGGCAGAAGGGCGGGTACGGGCCGAGGGGCGGTCGCTGCGCCGGCCCTGGATGGCGGACAAAGTCGGTCCGCTGACTTGCCCCACCCTTTCGCCCCGCCCCTAGACTGAACCTCCGGCAGGTGGCTACACGCTCGAAAGGCGCCCCCGTGTCCATCGGCAACTCACCCGACCAGGACCGGCCTTCGGTCGGTCGAGCCCTCCAGCAGGCCCGTGTCGACGCAGGGCTGACCGTGGACGAGGTCAGTTCGTCCACGCGGGTGCGCGTCCCCATCGTGCACGCGATCGAGCAGGACGATTTCAGCCGATGCGGCGGCGACGTCTACGCCCGCGGCCACCTCCGCACGCTCGCCAGAGAGGTGGGCCTCGACGGCGACGCGCTCGTCGCGCAGTTCGACGAGGAGCACGGAGGACGTCCGGCCCCCACGCCGCCCGCCGCGCTCTTCGAGACCGAGCGCATCAAGCCCGAACCGCGCCGGCCGAACTGGACGGCTGCGATGGTCGCGGCGATCGTGGCCGTCGTCGGCTTCGTCGGGTTCACGCTCTTCAGTGGGGGCGACAGCGAGGCGCCCAAGTCCGTTGCCGACGAGGAGTCCTCGCCGGCGCAGCCGACGGCCACCCCCGCACCGAGCGCCTCGGAGGAGGCCGACCCGAAGCCGTCCGACAGCGCCATCGCACAGGCCCCCGCCGACAAGGTCACCGTTCGGATGACGGCGGTGGAGGGGAACAGCTGGATCTCCGCCAGCGACCACAACGGCCGCGTGATCCATGACGGCGTCCTCGAGAAGGGCGAGTCGGAGACCTTCACCGACGACAAGCGGCTCAGCCTCGTGCTCGGCAACGCGGGGGGCGTGCAGCTCTTCGTCAACGGCAAGGAGGTCGAGGACGTGGGCGAACTCGGCCAGGTGCAGCGGGTCAGCTATACGCCCGGCGACCCGGAGGCGGGTTGACCCGAGCAGCTTCCGTCGACAGTGGCGACCCTCGCGGCAGGTGGGGCGGACGGGACGAAGTAGGCTGAGCCCATGCCCGAACGCCGCACCGTTGCCCTCGTCACTCTCGGCTGCGCCCGCAACGAGGTGGACTCGGAAGAGCTCGCCGGCCGCCTGGCGGCGGACGGTTGGGACCTCGTGGAGGACGCTTCGGACGCCGAGGTCGCCGTCGTGAACACCTGCGGTTTCGTCGAAGCCGCCAAAAAGGACTCGGTCGACGCCCTGTTGGAGGCGAACGACCTCAAGGACCACGGGACCACCAAGGCGGTCGTCGCCGTCGGCTGCATGGCCGAGCGCTACGGCAAGGAGCTCGCCGAGGCCCTCCCGGAAGCCGACGGCGTCCTCGGCTTCGACGACTACACGGATATCTCCGACCGCCTCAACACGATCGTCTCCGGCGGCGTCCACGCCCCCCACGTTCCGCGCGACCGGCGCCGGCTGCTTCCGGTCAGCCCCGTCGAGCGGCAGGAGGCGCAGGTCGCGGTCCCCGGCCACGGGGACGAGTCGGAGCCTTCCGACCTGCCGCAGGGGGTGGCCCCGGCCTCCGGGCCGCGGGCTCCGTTGCGTCGGCGGCTCGGCAGCAGTCCCGTCGCCTCGGTGAAGCTCGCTTCGGGGTGCGATCGCCGGTGCTCGTTCTGCGCGATCCCGTCCTTCCGCGGCTCGTTCCTCTCACGTCGTCCGTCCGACGTGCTCAACGAGACGCGGTGGCTCGCCTCGCAGGGCGTCCGCGAGGTCATGCTCGTCTCCGAGAACAACACCTCCTACGGCAAGGACCTCGGGGACATCCGCCTGCTGGAGACGCTGCTCCAGGAGCTCTCGCATGTCGACGGGATCGAGCGCCTCCGCGTCAGCTACCTCCAGCCGGCCGAGATGCGGCCGGGGCTGATCGACGTCCTCACCGGCACGGAGAAGGTGGCGCCCTACTTCGACCTCTCCTTCCAGCACTCGGCCCCCGGCGTCCTCCGTGCGATGCGTCGCTTCGGGGACACCGACAGCTTCCTCGGCCTGCTGGAGACGATCCGGGTGAAGGCGCCGCAGGCCGGCGTGCGCTCCAACTTCATCGTGGGCTTCCCCGGGGAGACGGAGGAGGACGTGGCCGAGCTGGAACGGTTCCTCGCCGCTGCCCGGCTCGACGCCGTCGGCGTCTTCGGCTACTCCGACGAGGAGGGCACAGAAGCCGTCGGGTACGAGCGGAAGAACGCCCCCGAGGTGGTGGCCGAGCGTCTCTCCCGCGTCTCCAGGCTCGCGGAGGAGCTCACGGCGCAGCGGGCCGAGGAGCGCGTCGGTGAACGGCTGCGCGTGCTCGTCGAGTCCTTCGACGGCGACGAAGGACCCGTCGGCCGGGCCGCGCACCAGGCCCCCGAGACCGACGGTGTGGTCATGCTCGACGGGTTCGGATCGCCGGAGAGCGGCGGACACGAACTGGCCGTCGGCCGTATGGTCGAGGCGCGCGTCGTGGCAGCGGAGGGCGTCGATCTCGTCGCGGAGCCGATCGAGGAGGGCGAGGGCGCCGAAGGTGCCGCGGGCATGCCGCAAGTGACCAGGGAGGAGGCGCCGGGATGACCGGAATGTCGGCCTCGGCCGCCGGTGCCGCCGGCCGCGGGAAACCCGTCGCCAAAGCGTCGGGCGCGACGGCGGTCCGCACGGTAAGCCTCTGGAACATCGCCAACATCCTCACGATGGCGCGGCTGTTGCTCGTACCGGGCTTCGTCCTGCTGATGGTCGCCGAGGGCGGGCACGACCCGGTCTGGCGTTCCTTCGCCTGGGCGGCGTTCACCATCGCCATGATCACCGACCTCTTCGACGGCGAGCTGGCGCGCAGGCACAACCTCGTCACCGACTTCGGCAAGATCGCCGACCCGATCGCGGACAAAGCGATCATGGGCAGTGCGCTGGTCTGTCTCTCCGTCCTCTCCGACCTCCCCTGGTGGGTGACGGGCGTGATCCTTCTGCGAGAGCTGGGGATCACGCTCATGCGTTTCTGGGTGATCAAGCACGGAGTGATCCCCGCAAGCCGCGGAGGCAAGCTGAAGACGCTCACCCAGGGCGTGGGCGTCGGCATGTACGTGCTCGCGCTGACCGGGCCGCTGGCGACGCTGCGGTGGTGGGTCATGGCGGTCGCCGTCGTGCTCACGGTGGCCACCGGGCTCGACTACGTACGGCAGGCGGTCCGGTTGCGCCGAGCCGGACGGCAGGGGACCGGGGACGCGGAAGCCGACGCGCTCCCGCCGGAGCCGCGGTGAGCGCGGCAGGCGCCGACGGGGCGGACTCGGGGGACGGGCGGGACGCGGACGACTCGGCACGGGCCGTGTTCGCGCTGCTCGCGGAGCGGGGCGAGACCCTCGCCGTCGCCGAGTCGCTCACGGGCGGTGCGCTCGCCGTCCAACTGACGGCCGCTGCGGGGGCTTCCAAGGTCTTCCGCGGATCGGTCACCTCCTACGCGACCGCGGTGAAGCGGGAGCTGCTCGGGGTGGACGGGAAGCTGCTCCGCGACCGCGGAGCCGTCGACCCCGAGGTTGCGCGGCAGATGGCCGCAGGCGTGCGGAGCATCCTGCACGCCGACTGGAGCGTCTCCACCACCGGGGTCGCCGGTCCTGAGCCCCAGGACGGGCACCCGGTCGGTACCGTCTTCGTTGCCGTCGCGGGGCCGGAGGGCCCGGTTGTCGCCGCGCAGCTCCGGGTAGATGAGGGACTCGACAGGGAGGCGATCCGGATGCTTTCCGTCCGCGGGGGGCTTGAACTGCTCCACAGCCGACTCGTGGCGAATACCACTGGAGCGACCGGGAACAGGCCGGGGGGAATGGATGTTTGCAGCCCTGAGTGAACACCGCATCGCTCCCCGCACGGGTGGAGCCGGAGACGGTACGGTGGAGCCTGACGGCTGGAGGGGCATGGAGCCAGTCGCCGAAAGCCTGAGAAAGACGCCGCACGTTGAGAGGGAGGAGCACCGATGATTCTGCTCCGTCGCCTGTTGGGTGACGTGCTGCGTCGGCAGCGCCAGCGCCAGGGCAGGACCCTGCGCGAAGTCTCCTCGTCCGCGAGGGTCTCGCTCGGTTACCTCTCCGAGGTCGAGCGTGGCCAGAAGGAAGCCTCATCCGAACTGCTGTCGTCGATCTGTGAGGCGCTCGATGTCCGGATGTCCGAGCTCATGAGGGAGGTCAGCGACGAGCTGGCCCTCGCCGAGCTCGCGGAGTCCGCGGCGGCGAGCGACCCGGTGCCGTCGATGCGGCCCGTGCTGAACCCGCTCTCGGTGACCTCGGTCACGGGGGTTCCGGAAGAGCGCGTGACGATCAAGGCGCCGACCGAGGCGGTCGATGTCGTAGCGGCCTGAGTCGCGCGTTCAGCAGACGAGCGAAGCGGACGGGAGTCCGTGGTCCCGCCGGGAATCTCCCGGCGGGACTTTTCTGTCTTCTCCCGCTTGGCGGGCGTTGGGACTTGCTGGTCGGTGCCGGTGCCGGTGCCGGTGCCGGTGCCGGTGATCGGTCGTGCGCTGTGGGCGATCGTGCGCCGTCGCTCCTGCTCGTCGGCGTGCGCCCGGGTGGCTACGGGGGCGCGCGTCAAGCCGGGGTGCTTCGGTGTGTGGTCGCGCCGGGACACAGGGTGGGGGAGCATGGAGGGCGACGGTGCTCCGGTTCATGGAGGTGTCTGCATGGCTGGTGTGGGCCCCGTGTTCTGGGGGCGTTGTGTGATCGGTGCGATGGCGGCGTTGGTGTGGGGGTGCGCGATGTGGCGCGTGGCTCTCGGCGAGGGTGGGCCGGTTGCGGCCTCGGTCGCCGCCGGGGGGTGGGGAATCAGCCTGCTTCCGGTGCACGCTGCCGCGGTCACCGGGCACGGGAAGATACGGACGCGTGCCTTCCGCGGAACGGGAGGCAAGGGCAGGCGGGGGCTGCTGCGTCGTCGGTGCTGAGCAGCAACTTCCCTGTGTGCGCGGCGACTTGAGGCGTCGGGCCGAACTACGGCCTTGCAGGCGAAGGTTGGCAGCGGGGGCAGTACCAGGTGGTGCGCGTGCGGCCGGGCGGACCGTATTCGGCGGTGGCGATCGGCGTCCCGCAGCGGCGGCAGGGTTCGCCGCGGCGGCCGTAGACGTACAGCTCTCTTCCGCGTCTGCGCTCGCCGGTGGTGCAGCGGGTGAGCCGGTCCTTGTTCTCCTCCAGCAGCCGGTGCGCGGTGGTGAGCAGGCGGGGGAGGAGTGGGGTGGGTAGGTGACCTACGGGGTGGAAGGGGGAGGTTTGCGCCATGAAGCAGAGTTCGGCGGCGTAGACGTTGCCCACGCCCGCGAGGTTGCGCTGGTCGAGCAGGGCCTCCGCGAGCGGTCGTTCCGGGGCCGCCAGGAGACGCAGGCGGGCGCCCTCGGCGTCCCAGTCGGGGCCCAGCAGGTCGGGGCCCAGGTGGCCCACGACCGTCGACTCCGCTTCTGTGCGCAGGAGTTCGAGGACCGGCAGCCGGAAGCCGGTGGCTGATCGCTCGGCTGTCACCAGCACGGCGCGGACCTCGTACTCCGGGCCGCCCGGTGGCCGCGTTCCGGTCGCGGAAGTCCGCCAGGAGCCGTCCATGCCGAGGTGGGAGTGGAGGGTGAGTCCGCCTTCCAGCCGGGTCATGAGGTGCTTTCCGCGGGGCACGGTGTCGGTCACCTCGCGGCCGCCGAGGTCCGTCGTGGCGAGACGGGGGACCCGGAAGTCCGTACGCACCAGTCGGCGTCCCGTCAGCGCTTCGCGGAGTTGGCGGGCGGTGCGCCAGACGGTGTCTCCCTCGGGCATGCGGCCATCGTCGCAGCTTCGGTCGAGGGATCGGTGTCATCCGTCCAGGGCTTGCGCCAGGTGGTCGAGGTCGTCGAGGAGCGCCGTCAGTCTCGACCGGAGTACGCCCTCCGTCGTGCGCCGTTCCACGGCGTAGCCGGCTGACCGGCGTCTTCCAGCCGCTTTTTCCCCGTTCGGTGAGGTGGGCGGGGCGGGCGCGACCGTGGTCGGCAACCGGGGGCCGGGTGAGTAGACCGGCGTCCAGCAGACCGCGGAGGACGACGTTCATGGACTGACGTGTCACGAACGCGCGGCGGGCGAGTTCGGCGTTGGACATGTCCGGTTGCAGGGCGAGGAGTTCGAGGCACGAGTACTGCGGCACCGTCAGGTCGTACTCCCGCAGTGCGCTGTCCATCGCGTTGCGCAGGGATGCATGAGCGCGCTTGAGGCGGTACCCGACGTGCTCGGTGACGTCCGCCGCGGGGGATGGGGCGGTGTCGAGGCAGCCGCTGTCTTCTGCGAGAAACACGTCGGACTGCGGAGGGCCTCCGCCTCGCCTACGGGCGCTGTGGTCTTCCGCACCGCACCGCTCCGTTCGCCGTCCGAGAGCCTCGCCGCGGCCGGCGTCCCGGTCGTCAGCCCGCCGCGAGAAACCTCTTTCGGCGGGACGTTCACCTTCGCCGGCCCCGAAGGCCAGGCCATCACCGCGCACGGAGACCGACCGTGGTCGACGTCTCGATCACGCCGTCGGGACCCTTCTCCCTCGAGGCGAGCCGCCCGATTTCTGGAGCGCTTCGTACCCGCTCGCTACCACCACGCGGCGGAGGGTCTCCGTCTGGCGTCTCCCGCAGACGACGGCCGCTCGGTGGTGGCCGCCGCGGTGCGCCAGGACGGGATCGACGGTGCCCCGGGGAGAGTGCGGGTGGAGTTCTCCGTCCGCACCGAGGGACGGGCCGAAGCCGTACCGGCCGGGTCGGAGCGTGGCGGGGCGGTCCGGGTGCAGCTCGCACGCATCCGCTCGCTTGAACAGGAGCGGCTTCGCCGGGCTCATGAGGGACTACCCGGGCTGCGGCCCGTCTGCTTCCACTCGCCCTCCGAGGCCGCTCCGCCTCACGTCGGCCGGAGGCGCAGGCCGCGTGGGGTCGCGTGGAAGCCGGCCGACTCGAGGACGGTACCCAGGCGGGAGGAGAGGGCCGGTGCGCCGTTGACGCGCTCCACTGTGAGACTGCCGACAGCGCCCTCCGTCGTCGCGCGGGCGAGGGCTTCGGCTGCGGCGTTGAGACGCTCCTCGGCCCGTGCGTCGGCTTCGCCTTCCTCGCCTTCGCCAAGCCAGGCCAGGAGGGTCTTGCCGCCGCGCTCGACGTAGAGGACCAACTCACCGCCGACGAGGACCACCAGGGACCCCGCCTTGCGGCCCGGCTTGTGCGTGGTGCCGGACGGCGAAGGGGGCCAGGGCAGTGCCGCGCCGTAGGCGTTGGCGGGGTCGGCGGCGGCGAGGACGAGGCCGCGGACCGGGGTGGTGCCGGGTGCCTGTGGCGCGGTCTCGTCGGCCGCGCGCTCCCTGGCCGTGTTCACCGCGCGGAGGCGGTCGACGGCTCCCTCCATGGCGAACTGCGCCGCGCCCAGACCCTCGACGACATATCCACGGCGCGCCTGGCCGCTCTCCTCGAAGACGCTCAACACCCGGTAAGCGGCGGCGAATCCGCCCTCCACGCCTTCGGCCGTGACGGCGCCGCGCGTCACGACGCCGTGCCGGTCGAGGAGCGTGCGGGCGAGCGCGTGCGCGCGCAGCGTCGGGTCGCTCTCTGCGGGTGGAAGCAGGGACCAGCGTCCGGCGACCGTGGGCGGGCCGGTGCGCGGGGCGGTGGGGCGGCCGGTGCCGCGGGCCGCGGTGAGCGAGCCGTACCTGCCGCGGGGCGTGGACCGCTTGGCGCGGTGGGCGGTGGAGCCTGCCGTGCGTCCGGAGCCGAGAAGGGCACGGAGCGGGGCGAGGGTGTCATTGCTGAGACGGCCCGACCAGGCCAGGTCCCAGAGGGCCGAGGCGAGTTGGGGATCGGTGGCGTCGGGGTGCGTGGTGGCGCGGACCTGGTCGGCGATCTGGCGGAAGAAGAGGCCGTAGCCGCCGCCGAGGGCGTCGAGGATCGAGAGGTGGAGCGGATCGAGTTCGAGGGGGTGCGGAGGAGGGAGCAGCAGTGGGGCCGTGTCCGCCGGGTAGAGCGCGATCCAACCGTCCTTCCCCTGGAGGCTGCCGGCGCCGGCCCAGAGGACTTCGCCGGAGGCGGTGAGCTCGTCGAGCATCGGCGGGGCGTAGTCGGCGACACGGCCGGGGAGGACGACTCTCTCCAGCGCGGAGGCGGGGACCGGCGCGCCCTGGAGCTGCTCGACGGTGCGGAGCAGGCCGTCGACGCCGCGCAGCCCGCGGGTGTGGAGCTGTTGCCACTGGGGGAGGAAGGCGGCGAGTGCCGGCGGGGGCACCGGTTCCAACTCGTGCCGCAGAGCGGCGAGCGAGCGGCGGCGGAGTCTGCGGAGCACGGCGGCGTCGCACCACTCCTGGCCGGCGCCCGAGGGGTGGAACTCGCCCTGCACCAGGCGCCCGTCGGCGGCGAGGCGCCGCAGTGCGCCTTCGGCGACCGCCGTGCCGAGGCCGAAGCGCTCGGCGGCGGTGGAGGAGACGAACGGGCCGTGGGTGCGGGCATAGCGGGCGAGCAGATCGCCGAGTGGATCGGCGACGGGTTCGGTGAACGCCTCCGGCACGCCGACGGGGAGGGCGACGCCGAGGGCGTCGCGGAGTCTGCCCGCGTCCTCGATCGCGGCCCAGTGCTCCCGGCCGCCGATGCGCACGTGGATCGCGCGCCGGGCGGCCTCCAACTCAACGGCCCACTCCGGGGAGCCGCCGCGCTCGGCCAACTCCTCCTCGGTGAGAGGGCCGAGGACTCTGAGGGCGTCGGCGACGGTCTCCGGGTCCTTGACGCGGGGGCCGCGCTCGGCGGTGGGGAGCCACTGCAACTCGCGTTCCAGCTCGGTGAGTACGTCGGCGTCGAGGAGTTCGCGGAGCTCCGCCCGGCCCAGGAGTTCGGCCAGGAGCCGCGAGTCGAGGGAGAGGGCGGCTGCGCGGCGCTCGGCGAGAGGGCTGTCGCCCTCGTAGAGGTACTGGGCGACGTAGCCGAAGAGCAGGGAGCGCGCGAAGGGCGAGGGTTCGGGGGTGGTCACCTCCACCACGCGGACCCGTCGCGCCTCGATGTCGCCCATGAGCGCGCCGAGGCCCGGGACGTCGAAGACGTCCTGGAGGCATTCGCGGACCGCTTCGAGCACGATCGGGAAGGAGCCGAACTCGCTCGCCACCTGGAGCAGTTGGGAAGCGCGCTGACGCTGCTGCCAGAGCGGGGTGCGCTTGCCGGGGTTGCGGCGCGGCAGCAGCAGGGCACGGGCGGCGCATTCGCGGAACCTGGAGGCGAAGAGCGCGGAGCCGCCGACCTGCTGGGTGACTACGTCGTCGACCTCGCCCTTGTCGAAGAGGACGTCGGCGACGCCGACGGGCGGTTGCTCGGCGTCGGCCGCGGGCGCCTGGGTGCCGGGGGCTTCGTCGAGGAGGTCGAGGCCGAGGAGGTCGGCGTCCGGGAGGCGGAGGACGATGCCGTCGTCCGCGTGCATCACCTGTGCGTCCATGCCGTACCGCTCGGTGAGGCGGGCGCCGATCGCCAGCGCCCAGGGGGCGTGGACCTGGGCGCCGAAGGGGGAGTGGACGACGACGCGCCAGTCGCCCAGCTCGTCGCGGAAGCGCTCGACGACGACGGTGCGGTCGTCGGGCAGGTGGCCCGCGGCCTCCCGCTGTTCCCTGAGGTAGGTGAGGAGGTTGTCGACGGCGAGGTCGTCGAGCCCCGTGGTGCGGAGGCGCTCGCGTGCCTGCTCCGGCGGAGCGGCCCCGACCTCGCGGACGAAAGCGCCCAGCGCACGCCCGAGTTCGAGGGGACGGCCGAGCTGGTCGCCCTTCCAGAAGGGAAGGCGCCCCGGCACACCGGGCGCCGGCGTGACGAGGACTCGATCCCTCGTGATCTCCTCGATGCGCCAGGAGGTGGTGCCGAGTGTGAAGACGTCCCCCGCGCGCGACTCGTAGACCATCTCCTCGTCGAGTTCGCCGACCCGGCCACCGCCCTTCTTCGGGTCGGTGCCCGCGAGGAAGACGCCGAAGAGGCCGCGATCGGGGATGGTTCCGCCGGAGGTCACGGCGAGCCGCTGGGCGCCCGGGCGGCCGGTGACCGTCTGCGCGACGCGGTCCCAGACGAGGCGCGGGCGCAGTTCGGCGAAGGCGTCGGAGGGGTAGCGGCCGGCGAGCATGTCGAGGACGCCGGTGTACGCGGATTCGGGAAGGGAGGCGAACGGTGCCGCTCTGCGGACGACGGCGAGGAGTTCGCCGACGTCCCAGGTGTCGACGGCGGTCATGGCGACGAGCTGCTGGGCGAGTACGTCGAGCGGGTTGGCCGGGACACTGAGCGCCTCGATCGCGCCCTCGCGCATCCGCTCGGTGACGACGGCCGACTGCACGAGGTCACCGCGGTACTTCGGGAAGACGACGCCGGCGGAGACGGCGCCGACGTGGTGCCCCGCGCGACCCACGCGCTGCAGCCCCGAGGCGACGGAAGGAGGCGACTCGACCTGCACCACGAGGTCCACGGTGCCCATGTCGATGCCCAGTTCGAGACTGGAGGTGGCCACGACGGCCGGCAGCCGCCCCGCCTTGAGGTCCTCCTCGACCTGGGCCCGCTGCTCCTTCGAGACGGAGCCGTGGTGCGCCCTCGCGAGCAGCGGAGGCGCGCCTTTGGCCGCGCCCGAGCCGCCCATCAGCTCGGCGGGGGATTCGTCCTGCGGCATCGTCTCGCCCGTGGCCCGCTCGTACGCGATCTCGTTGAGCCGGTTGCAGAGGCGCTCGGCGAGCCGGCGGGAGTTGGCGAAGACGATCGTCGAGCGATGGGCCTGGGCGAGGTCGACGATCCGCTCCTCCACGGAGGGCCAGATCGACGGCTTGCTCCCGTCTCCGGGGCCCTCGGCCCCCGCCTCCTGCGCCGGCGAGGCGCCCAACTCGCCCATGTCCTCGACCGGTACGACGACCGAGAGCTCGAACTCCTTGCCCGAGGGCGGTTGGACGACCTCCGCCCTGCGCTGCGGTGAGAGGAACCGCGCCACCTCCTCGACCGGGCGGACCGTGGCCGAGAGGCCGATCCGGCGGGCGGGCCGCTCCAGCAGCTCGTCGAGGCGTTCGAGGGAAAGAGCGAGGTGGGCGCCGCGCTTGGTGCCCGCCACCGCGTGCACCTCGTCGAGGATCACCGTCTCCACGCCGGCGAGTGCCTCGCGGGCCGCGGAGGTGAGCATGAGGAAGAGCGACTCGGGGGTGGTGATCAGGACGTCGGGCGGCCGCCGCGCGAGCGAGCGGCGCTCGGTGGCGGGGGTGTCGCCCGAGCGCACGCCGACGCGGATGTCCGGCTCGGGCAGGCCGAGGCGGACGGACTCCTGCCGGATGCCGGTGAGCGGACTGCGGAGGTTCCGCTCGACGTCGACGGCGAGGGCCTTCATCGGCGAGACGTACAGCACGCGGCAGCGCTTCAACGGGTCGGCAGGGGGCGGGGTGGCGGCGAGCGAGTCGAGGGAGGCGAGGAAGGCGGCGAGGGTCTTGCCCGAGCCCGTGGGCGCGACGACGAGGGCGTCGGAATCCTGTTGCAGCGCACGCCAGGCGCCCTCCTGCGCGGCCGTCGGCGCGCTGAAGGCACCGCCGAACCAGGCGCGGGTGGCCGGCGAGAAGGCGTCGAGCGCGGACGGCCGAGGATTCTGAGCCATGCCGCCCATCGTGCACCCCGCCACTGACAACCGGCGCGACGACCGCCCGCCCCGGCGACGCGGGCGCGGACGCCCGGCACAGAATGAGGCCATGGCACACGCGTCAGCGGCCGAGGAGAGCGCACACTTCTGGCGTCCGCCGGGGCTCTCCGGCGTCGACCTGCTGGAGGCGCGGTACGTCCGCAAGAGCTTCGCGCGCCACACCCACGACACGTACGTGATCGCCGCGGTGACCGAGGGCGTCGAGGCGTTCCGGCTCCGTTCGGAGGCGCACACGGCAGGTCCGGGCAGGCTCGTGCTGGTCAATCCGGACACCCCGCACACCGGCCGCGCGGCCGTCCCCGAGGGATGGCGCTACAGCGTCCTCTACCCGGACGTGGCGCTCGTCGAGGAGGTGGCGAGGGAGACGACGGCGATCGACGGGACGCCCGGCTTCCCGGAGCCCGTCGTCCACGACCCGTCGACGGCGCGCATGGTCCAACGGGTGCACCGTGCCGCGGAGGCGGGAGACCCGCTCGCCGCCGACACCCTGATGCGGATGGCCTTCGCCGCCCTCCTCCGCCGGCACGCGGGACCGCTGCCCCGGCGCACGGTGCGCGGCGCGGGAGCGCGGACGGCGGAGGAGGCACGGGCGATCCTCCGCGAGCGGATGACCGCTCCTCCGACCCTGGAGGAGCTCGCACGCGAGCTGGGCACCGGCACCTTCGCCCTGCTCCGCCGCTTCCGCGCCGAGTACGGGATGCCGCCGCACGCCTGGCTCACCGACGCACGCGTCCGCGCGGCGAGGGCACTCCTCGACGAGGGGATGCCGCCCGCGCAGGTGGCCGCGGCCGTCGGGTTCAGCGACCAGTCGCATCTCGGCCGCCACTTCGCGCGCATCGTGGGGGTGCCGCCGGGGGCCTACGCACGGGGAAGAGGGCGTGCGCCGAGCGCAAGAACGTACAAGACCGCTCCGGTCGCCCCTGCCTAACGTCCCCCCATGAGCAGCGGGAACAGTACGGACGACGGGGTCACCGGCGAGCAGGCAACGCGCAGCGCGGGCGATCGGGCCGTCGTCAGGGACGCGGTCGGCGTCGGACTGGCGGTCGGGCTCTCCGGGTTCGCCTTCGGGGTGACGGCCGCGGGGGCCGGCCTGTCGACGGTGCAGGCGTGCGCGATGAGCCTTCTGATCTTCACCGGTGCCTCGCAGTTCGCCCTCGTCGGCGCGCTGGCCGCGGGCGGAGGCCCGTTCACCGCGGCGGCCGGCGCACTCTTCCTCGGTGTGCGGAACGCCTTCTACGGACTGCGCCTCGCCACCGTCCTGCGGCTGCCGCGCGCCCTGCTGCCGGCTGCCGCCCACTGGGTGATCGACGAGACCTCCGCCGTCGCCCTCGCACAGCCGGGCCGGCGCCGTTCGCGGATCGGCTTCACGGTCACCGGCGCCTGCGTGTTCGCGGTGTGGAACCTCACGACCCTCGCCGGCTGCCTGGGCGCCGAGGCGCTCGGCGACACCGCACGCTGGGGGCTCGACGCAGCGGGTCCCGCCGTCTTCCTCGCGCTGCTGGCGCCGATGCTCCGTGGCGGGGCGGAGCGCGCGACGGCCGGCCTCGCGGTGGTCCTCGGGCTGGCGCTGCTCCCGGTGCTCCCCGCCGGGGTGCCGGTCCTCGCTGCTGCCGCAGCGGCTCCGCTCGTCCTCCTCCTCGCCGGGGTCGTCGGGCTGCGGGGCAAGAGGAGGGCTGACTGATGGGCGTGTGGATCGCCGTGGGCGTCACCGCGCTCGGTTGCTACGCGACGAAGCTGCTCGGACTCTGCGTCCCCCAGGGGCTGTTGGACCGCCCCTGGGTGCAGCGGTTCGCCGCGCTACTCCCTGTGGCGCTGCTCGCCGCGCTCGTCGGGCAGCAGGGGTTCGCCGACGGGACCGACGTCGTGCTCGACGCCAGGGCCGCCGGCCTCGGTGCGGCGGTGGTCGCGCTGCTGGCGCGGGCGCCGTTCCTGCTCGTCGTCGCGGTGGCGGTCGGGGTGACCGCGGGGCTGCGGATGCTCGTCGGTTGAGCGGTGCCGCGGCAGGGATACTGGGTGCATGCGGTTGACGGTCTTCTGGGAGCGGATGACGGAGTACTTCGGTGCTGCGTACGCCGACTCCTTCGCGCGCGATCACGTCATGTCCCAACTCGGCGGACGCACGGTCAACGAGGCGCTCGACGCCGGGTGGGACGCGAAGGAGGTCTGGCGTGTGGTCTGCGCGGTGATGGACGTTCCGGCCGACAAGAGGTGACACCTCCGGGGCGCGGGGTGCGTCGATCGCCGAGGGGTTTGTCCGGTGCGTCAGTATTCCTTCCGTGGGTGCTCCTGACGATCCGTCGGGCCGGGTCTCCCGGTCGCCCTCCGGTGGCGGGTCCGCCGGGGTGCGCGCACACCGGGCGCGCGCTGCACGCGCCGGTGCGCACGCGATGCCGGAGTGGCTGCCGCGGGCGATGGTGGTCGCGCTCCTGCTCGTCGGGCTCTACCAGTTGCTCGACTGGGCGATCCGGCGCACGCTCGGGCTCCTCCTCGACGTCCTCGTCTCGTTCTTCCTCGCCCTCGCCATGGAGCCCGCGGTCGACCGGCTCGCCGCTCGCGGCATGCGGCGCGGCCCGGCGACGGCGCTCGTCTTCCTCGCGCTGCTGATCGCCGCCGCCGGGTTCGTCACGGCGCTCGGTTCCGTCTTCGTCGACCAGGTGACGCGGATCGTGCACAGCTTCCCCGAGTACGTCGAGTCGGTCCTGCACTGGGTCAACTCCACGTTCGGCACCGAGCTGAACACGCGGCGGCTGCGGAGCGACCTCGTCGAGTCCGACTGGGTCAGGCGGCGGCTCTCCGAGAGCGCGCGGAACGTCTGGGGGATCTCCGCGACCCTGCTCGGCGACCTCTTCCAGCTGCTGACGATCTGCCTCTTCACCTTCTACTTCGCCGCCGACGGTCCCCGCCTGCGGCGGGCGCTCTGCTCGCTCCTCCCGCCCCGTCGCCAGGAGGACGTCCTGCGCGCCTGGCAGATCGCCGTCGCGAAGACCGGCGGGT
>NZ_AJTQ01000339.1 GCF_000262345.1 Streptomyces xiaopingdaonensis
CTGGCCCTCGTCTCCGGGGTGGCGCACTACGTCTTCTTCGAACTCGTCGGGGTGCCGTACGCGCCCGCGCTCGCGGTGTGGGTGGGCGCCCTCTCGCAGTTCGTGCCGGTGGTAGGGACCTACCTCGCCGGTGCGCTGCCGATGCTGATCGGGTTCACCGTCGGCCCGTGGACGGCGCTGTGGGTGCTCGTCTTCGCCGTCGTGTATCAGCAGTTCGAGAACTATCTGCTGCAACCGCGGATCACCGCCCGGACCGTGAACATCCACCCCGCGGTCGCCTTCGGTTCGGTCGTCGCCGGAGGTGCGTTGATGGGGTTGATCGGTGTGCTGGTCGCCATCCCGGCCACGGCGACGCTGCAGGGGTTCGTCGGGGCTTACATGCGCAGGTACGAGGTGGAGGAGGACGGTGCGGAGGTCGGAGTCCCGAGGGGCGGGAGGGGTGCGGCGGGGAGGCGTCGCAAGGCGCGGGGCGGGTGAGGTGCTTCGGCGGTGCGGGGCCCAGGTGGCCGTTGTGCGGGGGCACTTGGGGGTGACGGAGTTGTCCACAGGGGCCGGGGTGCAGCTTGACGCAAAAATCGAACATCGATTCTTATGGGGTCTCCGGCGAGGTCTGCAGCGTCGGTTCGGAGGCTCCGGCGGAGGTCCGCCGGGAACGCCGACGGGCCGGTTGTCAGTGGCAGGCGCTAGCGTCGGTGGACGTGAAGCGATCGACTCAAGCAAACAACCGGGTGGCACCCATGGCAGGAACCGACCGCGAGAAGGCGCTCGACGCCGCACTCGCGCAGATTGAACGGCAATTCGGCAAGGGCGCCGTGATGCGCATGGGCGACCGGCCGAACGAACCGGTCGAGATCATCCCCACCGGCTCGACCGCTCTCGACGTCGCGCTCGGAGTCGGCGGGCTGCCGCGCGGCCGTGTGGTCGAGGTCTACGGCCCGGAGTCCTCGGGCAAGACGACACTCACCCTGCATGCGGTGGCCAACGCCCAACAGGCGGGAGGCACCGTTGCCTTCGTCGACGCGGAGCACGCTCTCGACCCCGAGTACGCCAAGCGTCTCGGCGTCGACACCGACTCGCTGATCCTCTCCCAGCCGGACAACGGTGAGCAGGCGCTGGAGATCACCGACATGCTGATCAGGTCCGGCGCGCTCGACCTCATCATCGTCGACTCGGTCGCCGCTCTCGTGCCCCGTGCCGAGATCGAGGGCGAGATGGGCGACAGCCACGTCGGCCTCCAGGCACGTCTGATGAGCCAGGCGCTGCGGAAGATCGCCGGTGCGCTCAACCAGTCGAAGACCACCGCCATCTTCATCAACCAGCTCCGCGAGAAGGTCGGCGTGATGTTCGGCTCTCCGGAGACCACCACAGGTGGCCGGGCGCTCAAGTTCTACGCCTCGGTCCGGCTCGACATCCGACGGATCGAGACCCTCAAGGACGGCACGGAGGCGGTCGGCAACCGCACCCGGGTCAAGGTCGTCAAGAACAAGGTCGCACCACCGTTCAAGCAGGCCGAGTTCGACATCCTCTACGGCATGGGGATCAGCCGTGAGGGCGGTCTGATCGACATGGGGGTGGAGCACGGATTCATCCGCAAGTCGGGGGCCTGGTACACCTACGAGGGCGATCAGCTCGGTCAGGGCAAGGAGAACTCCCGCAACTTCCTGCGGGACAACCCCGACCTCGCCAACGAGATCGAGAAGAAGATCAAGGAGAAGCTCGGCATCGGCGTGCAGCCCGAGGAGCCCACGGCCGAACCGGGAGCGGATGCCGCCGCAGGCGGCGGTGAGCCGGAAGCGGAGCCCGCAGCGGTGCCGGCGCCGGCGGCGAAGTCGACGAAGTCGAGCAAGGCGTCCAAGACCGCGGCCGCGAAGAGCTGATTCGGTGACCCGGCGCAGCGAATGGCCGTTGGCTCCGCCGCCGCAGCCATGGCCCCCGGAGGAAGGAGCCGCTCCGGGCGAACCTTACGGGGGCGGCTCCCAGGACAGCGGTGGTCCTGTTCCGTCGAGGGCCGGGGCGGGACCACCGCGTACGGCCGACGGCGCGCGGCGGCGCTCCCGTGCGGGAGGCGAGGAGCAGAGGAGACGGCAGGGCGGCGGTACCGCAGAGCCCTCGGGGGAGTCGTCCGATCCCGCCGAGCGGGCGCGCGCCCTCTGCCTTCGGCTGCTCACCGGCACCCCGCGCACTCGGAGCCAACTCGCCGAGGCGCTGCGGAAGAAGGAGATCCCCGAAGAGGTGGCAGGGGAGGTCCTGGACCGCTTCGAGGAGGTCGGCCTGGTGGACGACTCCGCCTTCGCCACGGCCTGGGTCGAGTCCCGCCACCACAGCCGCGGCCTGGCACGGCGGGCGTTGGCGCGGGAGCTGCGCACCAAGGGCGTCGAGTCGGAAGCGATCGACGAGGCCCTGGAACAACTCGACACCGGTCAGGAGGAGGAGCGCGCTCGCGCGTTGGTGGCGCGGAAGCTCCGGTCGACGGCGGGTCTGGAGCGCGAGAAGCGCGTGCGCAGACTCGCAGGGATGCTCGCACGCAAGGGGTACAGCGAGGGGCTTTCACTGCGCGTCGTGCGCGAAGCGCTTGAGGCCGAAGGGGAGGAGACGGGGGAGTGGGAGCTGTCGGAGAGTTGATCTGATCCGGCAATCCCCCGGGCCGCGGGCATGGCGCGGCCCTGCGTTCGGGGAGGCGTTTCATGGGCGCTCGCGGGTGAGTTGAGCGGGGTACCTCACAAGGGTGGCCTTGCTGAGCGGGCGGCTGTCGGATGTCTCCGGTGCTGAGGGGTGCCGCTTCAGAGGAGGAGCAAGGGGTTGACGGTGCGCCCTCCCGAGGGGCGCGGAGAGTGCTGCTTGTGAGCGGAGACCGGGGCGTTGAAGTGGCGCGCTTGCTACCTGTATCGACCTGCCGAGTTGTTCATGCGGCTGGTGGATGGCCGGCCCCCGAGCGCGGTGTGGCAGTGATGCGGTTGTGCGGAGAGAGTCCGCCCGAGCGTCGGTGTCTTCGACGTTGCTGGAGCACGGGCGCCCGTGCGCCCATCCGTCGAGCAGAGTGCGAGGGGAGCGGTCTGCTTCTGGCCGTTCGTCCGCGGACGGTGCTGCGGGGTGCGTGCGCGGACGATGCCTGGGGCCTCGGAGTCTGACGAACGTCCTGGAGATCTGTAGCAGGAGTCGTTGTCCGTCAGGACACGTGCAACGGTCATGCGCTGGTCGGAGTTGACGGGGCGGGAGCGGGCGGTACGGGGCACGTTGCGATCGTCCCGCCTGCTCGGGTTCCGAAATGCGCGAGGCCGCCGAGGTGCTCGTCGGCGGCCTCGGAGGAGAGGTCGGAAGTTGCGTCACAAGGTGACGACGGTGCGTTCGCCGTACGCGTCCTGGTGTGCCCAGGCGCGCTCGACTTCGGCGAGCGGGAACACACGGGGCCGGACGGTCATCGCGCCGGCGGTGATGGCTGCGGCCAGTTCGTCCAGGGCGCAGGCTTCGAGGGCGGTTGAGCCGAATCCGCTGCCCTGGATGCGGAGTGCGTTGGAGCGCAGGACGTGGCTGGGCAGGGTGATGTCCAAGCCGCCCATACCGCCGGTGTGCACCCAGTCGAGCAGCCGCGCATGGTCGGTGCGCGCCAGGGAGATGGCGTGCATGGCGAGTTCGGCGGG
>NZ_AJTQ01000340.1 GCF_000262345.1 Streptomyces xiaopingdaonensis
CGCGTAGGCCGTGGCGGTGGTGTCCGGGTCATCGGTGAGGGCGATGGTCTCGTCCGCTCCCTCGGACAGCAGCTCCTCAAGGCGGGCCTCATTGCGGCCGGCGGCGATCACCCGTCCGGCACCGAGGTACTTGGCGACCTTGACGGCCATTGAGCCGGCGTTGCCGGTTGCACCGATCACCAGCACCGACTGTCCCTTGGCGAAGGGCACCCGGCCGCGCAGGGCGACCCACGACGAAAGGGCCGGATTCATGGTGGCGGCCAGGACCGCGGGGTCAGCCTCGGCGGGCACCGGGATCGCGTACGCGGGGTCGATGGTGATGCGTTCCGCCAGCGTGCCGGTCCGGGGCGCCATGACGAAAGCGAGGCTGCCGTCGGCCCTGCGAACGACGGCGTCGACGCCCGCGGTGGCCGGCAGTAGGTCCGCGCCGGCGTAGTGCTCGCCCGCGGCGATGGCGCGGGTGGCCCGATGCACGCCGACGGCCAGCACGTCCACTGCCTCCTGGCCGGCGGCGGCCAGAGGCTCGGGGATGGAGCGGAGGTGCGGCGGTTCGCCGAACGATTCCACCAGGGCTGCGTTGATCGTGGGCATGGGTCTCTCCGTAGTTCCTGAAGCGAGCCGGTGCGGTCACCGACGTTGCTCACGTCAGACATCGCTGGCTGCCGCGACAGCGGTCGGCCTGAGGGACTGGGGCCCATCGGGAACGACATAAGATGCAGCAGTGTATCTAAGAGCTTCGGAGAGAGTAGGCCGGAGCGTTAAGATGCGCAAGCGGATCCAAACCGTGAGGGGACCATGGGCGACAACGGCAGGACGCGGGCACGGCCTGAACAGCATTCCGGCAGTGGTGCGACCGGAACCCGGCGGCGGGGCCGAGCGCTGGAGGACGCGATCCTCGATGCCGCCTGGGAGGTGCTCGTCGACCACGGGTACACCGGCTTCACCTTCGAAGCCGTCGCCACCCGCGCCGGAACGAGCCGTCCTGTGCTCTACCGGCGCTGGCCACAGCGTGAGGATCTGCTGCTGGCCACCCTCGCCAAGAACTGGCAGCCGGTCGAGATACCGGATACCGGCCGCCTCCGCGACGACGCGATCACCTTCCTGCGCCGCCTCAACGCCGACCGGGCCCGCAACGTCGTCGTCATGTGCATCCAACTGGCCGACTACTTCCGCGACACCGGCACCAGCTTTTGCGACCTGCGTGACTCACTCCGCCCGTCCGGCTCGTCCGCCCCACTCCAAGTGATCGTCTGCCGCGCTGTCGAGCGTGGCGAACTCCCCGACGTGCCGCGCACGGACCGGATTCTGAACCTCGCCTTCGACTTGGTCCGCCACGACTTGCTGATGACGATGGACGCGCTGCCCGACGAGTCGATCGTCGAGATCGTCGACGAGGTATGGCTGCCTCTGCTGAAGGCAGCCGGGTAGTCGAGCAACGACACGTCAGTTCCGGGCACAGCCCGACATCCTGGCGTCGGGCACTCCCAGTACTGTGCCGGCCCGCTGACGGTCGCAGGTTGCCCCCTCGCGCCGTCGACGACCCGCCCCGGGCCCGAGGGTTCGGTCCGGGAAGCCGCGTACCGTCAGCGTTCCGCGGGCGGCCGGTCTCGGAGCTGCGGGCGCAACAGGCTGCCGACGACGTCGAGTTCGGGAGCTGCCGCGACGCATGGCGCTCCATGGCGGCCGTCCGAACGCTCGTGTCGGCCCCCGGCGCGAGACGGGGTTCAGCCGCGGCGTCCCGTGGGCTTCTTTCCCGCCAAGGTGCGGTGGGCGGCGGTGATGCCCCGTACGGCGTCGGCGCAGGTGCGCAGCTCCGCGTCGCGTCCGCCGGGCAGGGCCGCCACGAGGTGGCCGTCGGCCCGTACGACGAGCACCGTGTGCGCGGCGGCGCCCGGATACCCCTCGGTGACGACCAACTGTGCGCGCAGCGGCAACCCCTCCACGGCCGAGGCGAGTTGGGGCATCATCCCGGCCGACAGCCAGTGCCTGCTGTCCCAGACGCGCGTCCCCGGCGCGACGAGCACGACGAGCAGGTCGCCACCGGCTCCCCAGAGCCGCTCGTGGAGCCGCCCGCGACGCCCGTCGAGCGCCGTGACCTCCACGTCCTCGACGAGCGCGCCGGGCGTCGTGGAACACGCAGCCGGAGGGACGGTCCCCTTCACCGGCATCAGTGGCGAACTCGCGTACGAGGCAGGGGCGCCCAGCATGCCGCGGCCGAGCTGGGTGTCGGCGAGGAGTTCCAGGTGTGTGCGTGCCCCCGTCCCGAGCAGCGCCCTCAGGCCGCCGTCGCGACGGACGAGAGGCAGGGCCTGGTCGACGGCCCTGAGCCGGGCGCCGACGGCACCGCGGCGCTCCGACTCGTAGCTGTCGAGGAGCCGTTGGCACCCTTCGTCCTCGGCCGCCGCATCTCCGCGCCGCCAGGCGAGCGCCAGCTTCCAGGCGAGGTTCCCCACGTCCCGCAGCCCCTCGTCGACCTGCTGGACACCGAGCGCCCCCAACTGGTGCGCGGCGTCCCCCGCGAGGAAGACCCGTCCGGTGCGCCACCGCCGGGCGAGCCGTTGGTGGGTCGTGTGCACCCCCGTGTCGACGAGTTCGTACGGCCCGGGCTGAGCGTCGCCGTCCTTGCCCCGCGACCGGCCTCGGGACGGCGCTCCGGAGGAGCGGTGCCAGCGGGAGAGAGTCTCCTGGACGCGGTCCAACAGCTCCTCAGGCGTGACGAGTTCGCCCCGCGGCGGGAGCAGCCAGTCGAGCCGCCAGAGCTCGCCGGGCAGCGGACGGGCCAGGACCTCGGCGGTGCCGCCCCCCGGGTCCCGGTGGAGGAGCGCCTCGTCCTCCCAGGGCAGCCGCGTACGCACGGTCGCGACGGCGTGCCGCTCGACCGAGGTGCGTCCGGGGAACCGGACGCCGAGGAGCTTTCGCACGGTGGAGCGCGCACCGTCGCAGCCGACGAGGTAACTGCCCTGCTGCGGCGGGACGTCGGCGCCCGCCACGTGTGCCGTGACGCCGTAGTCGTTCTGTTCCAGGGATTCGAGGCGGGCCCCGGGGAGGAAGCGCACGCACTCCTCTCCGCGCAGTGCCTCCCGCAGCGTCTGCTGGAGCGCGTGCTGCGGCAGGTGCAGCGGTGCCTCGATCGCGGGTGCGCGCGAGGCCGAGCTGGTCTCCTCGCTCTCCTCGTCGTCCGCGTCGAGGAGCTCGCGCCGTATGAGCTGGTTGCGACGGCGTACCTGCAGCCCCTTCCAGCTCAGCGCGGGAAGGGATGGAAGCCGGGCCGCGGTGTCGGGCCTGAGCACGCAGGTACGGGCGGCCCGAGGCTCCGGCGGGCCCACTGCGGCTTCCAGTACGAGGGAGGGCACCGAGTGGCGGGCGAGGGCGAGGGCGAGGGCGAGTCCGGTCGGTCCGGCACCGACCACGATCACCGGGTTCACGGCTAGGAGACCTCACAGCCCAGGTGGCGCTTGCGGGGTGGGGCGGTGGCGGCTCCTGGAGCCCGGTGCACGATCACACGCGGTATGCAACCTACTGCTGGATCAGGCGTCAAGTGAGCGAGGCGGCAGCCCCGTTGGGGGGTTGCCGCCTCGCGGTGTCACGCGGTAGGGAGCGCCGGCTCCGTGTCAGACCGTCGCTTCCTCGGCCGGTTCCTCCGCCTTTGCCGGAGTGATCCCGGTCTTGCCGCGTCGGCCCCGGCGCTCGATCCAGTTGGCGAGCGACGAGAGGGCGAGGCACAGGGCGATGTAGATGGCGCCGATCACGATGATGGTCGGCACGTAGGGGTAGTCGCCGTCGATGGTGGTGTTGGAGGAGATGAGTCGCGCCGTCTGCAGCAGCTCGGGGAAGAGGATGATGTAGCCGAGCGACGTGTCCTTGAGCGTCACCACCAGTTGGCTGATGATCGACGGAAGCATGGCGCGGATCGCCTGCGGCAGCAGGATCGTCGTCATGACCTGCGTCTTGCGCATGCCCAGTGCGTACGCGGCCTCCGCCTGCCCCTTGGGCACCGAGTTGACGCCGGCCCGCAGCACCTCGGCCTGCACGCACGCGTTGTAGATCGTCAGGCCGAGGACGAGCGCCCACATCGGGTTGACGGAGATGCTGCCCGGCAGGTGGAAGACGTCCGACCAGAGGTTGTCGAGGATGCCGATCCACAGCGCGAAAATCGTGATCAGCAGCGGAACGGAGCGGAAGACCTCGATGAACCCCGTGCACAGCCAGCTCACCGGCTTGTGGTCGGAGAGCCGGCCGACGGCGAGCACGACGCTGAAGAGCAGGGAGAAGAGCCCCGCGAGGGCGAACACCTTCAGCGTGGCGAGGAGTCCGTCGAGGATGTTCTGCCGGATGCCCGAGTAGTTGAAGATGTCCCACATCTTCGGGTTGAACTGGCCCTGGCTGTCGAGCCGCCAGACGATGACGGCGAGGATGCCCAGGACGAGCAGCGAACCGAAGACCGTGTAGACGACGTTGCGCGCCCGGGCCTTGGGGCCCGGTGCGTCGTAGAGCACGCTGGCACTCATCGGGCGACCTCCAGACGGCGCTCCAGCAGGCGGAAGATGCCGCTGATGGCGAAGGTGATGATCAGGTACGCCAGGGTGATCCAGAAGAAGATGACGAGGATGTTGAAGCCGTCGTTGCTGAGCGTCTTCTGGATGTTGAAGAGGTCGACGTTGTTGAACCCGCCCGCGATGGCGGAGTTCTTCGTCAGAGCGATCAACAGGCTGCTCAGCGGCGGGAGTACGGCGCGGGTCGCCTGGGGGAGGACCACGATCCGCAGCGACTGCATGAAGGTCATCCCGATGCTGCGCGCGGCCTCGGCCTGCCCGAGCGCGACGGTGCCGATCCCGGACCGGATCGCCTCGCAGATGAACGACGAGGTGTAGACGCCCAGCGCGCAGATCGCCAGCACGAAGGAGTTGATCCCCGGGAAGAGGACCTGCGGGACGACGAAGAAGGCGACGAGGAACAGCAGCGTCAGCGGGGTGTTGCGGAGGAGCGTGACCCAGGCGGTGCCGAAGGCGCGCAGCGGCGGCACGGGCGACACCCGGCAGCCGGCGATGAGGATGCCGAGCACCAGGGATATGAGTGCGCTGGCTCCGGTCAGCGCGAGGGTTCCCAGGAACCCGTCCCGGAACAGGTCCAGGTGGTCAAGGAGTACGTTCATGGATTGTCTCGTCTTCCGCGGGGCGGGAGTGCGGCAGCGTTCGGGCAGGGGTGCGGGGACGCCGGTCGGTTCGGCGCCGGGGGTTTCCGCCGCGCTGCCCGAGGGGGCGTGGCCGGGGTCCGTTCGCTGCCGGCCGGGTCACCGCGTGTCGGCAGGAGGGTGTGCGAGCGGGGGCGGGACGCCCGGTCAAGGGCGCCCCGTGCCGCGTTACTTCTCCTCGAGGGCCGGGGGCTCCTCGAAGTCCGAGCCGGACTTGCCGAGGGTCGCCTCGAACGCCTTCTTGTAGTCGCCGTTCTCCTGGTGCGCCTCGAGGGCGTCCGCGACGGCCTTCTGGAGCGCCTTGTCGCCCTTCTTCAGGCCGACGCCGTACGGCTCCTCGCTGAAGGTGTCGCCGACGACCTTCAGCTTCTTCGGGTTGTCGGCTGCGTAGCCCATGAGGATCGCGTCGTCCGTGGTGACGGCGTCGACCTGGCCGTCGATCAACTGCTTGACGCAGTCCGAGTACTTGGCGAGCTCGGTGACCTTGGCGCCGTACTTCGACTCCTTGATCGTCTGGAGCGGGGTCGAGCCGACGATCGAGCAGACCTTCTTGCCCTTGACGGTGTCCGGGCCCGTGATGTCCTTCTCGTCCTTGCGTACGAGGAGGGAGGCGCCCGCGTCGTAGTACGGCCCCGCGAAGTCGATCTGCTTCTTGCGCTCGTCGTTGATCGTGTAGGTGCCGATCATGAGGTCGACGTCGCCCTTGCGGACCGCCTGCTCGCGCGCGTTGGAGTCGACCGTCTCCCACTTGATCTTCTTCGGCGAGAAGCCGAGGTCGGCGGCGACCATCTTGGCGATCTCGATGTCGAAGCCCGAGTACTCCTTGGTCGACTGGTCCTGGAAGCCGAGGTACGGCTGGTCGGCCTTGGCACCGATGACCAGCGTGCCGCGCTTCTGCGCCTTCTCGAGCACGGGGGAGTCGACGTCCACCTTCTCGGCGACCTTGTAGGTCGGCAGAGCCTTCTCGTCGGTCTTGCCGCCCTGCTCGTCGCCGGCGGAGCCTTCCTTGCCGCCGCAGGCTGCGGTGGCGGCGAGCGCGAGGACCACAGCCGCCGAGGCGGCCGTCTTGCGGAGCTTCATGTGAGTATCCCTTGCTTGGTCTTCCGTAGGCCGGCGTCAGTGGTGGAGGATCTTCGAGAGGAAGTCCTTGGCCCGCTCACTGCGCGGATTGCTGAAGAACTGGTCCGGGGTCGCCTCCTCCATGATCCGCCCGTCGGCCATGAAGACGACGCGGTTGGCGGCGGAGCGCGCGAAGCCCATCTCGTGGGTGACGACGACCATCGTCATCCCCTCGCGGGCCAACTGCTGCATGACCTCGAGGACTTCGTTGATCATCTCGGGGTCGAGGGCCGAGGTGGGCTCGTCGAAGAGCATCACCTTGGGGTCCATCGCCAGTGCGCGGGCGATCGCCACACGCTGCTGCTGCCCGCCGGAGAGCTGCGCGGGGTACTTCTGCGACTGGCTGCCGACGCCGACGCGGTCGAGGAGCGCCATCGCCTTCTTCTCGGCCTCGGCCTTGGGTATCTTCCGGACCTTGGTCTGGCCCAGCACCACGTTCTCCAGCACGGTCTTGTGCGCGAACAGGTTGAACGACTGGAAGACCATGCCGACGTCCGAGCGCAGCTTCGCCAACTCCTTCCCCTCCTGGGGCAGGGGGCGGCCGTCGATCGTGATGCTGCCGGAGTCGGTCGTCTCCAGGCGGTTGATGGTGCGGCACAGCGTGGACTTGCCCGAACCCGAGGGGCCGATGACGACGACGACCTCGCCCGGGGCGATGGCCAGGTCGATGTCCTGGAGCACGTGCAGTGCACCGAAGTGCTTGTTGACCCCCTCCAGTACGACCAGCTTCTCCGCCGTCGACTGGGCTCCCGCGGCGTCCTGGGGCACCGATACTTCGCTCATCGGCGTGTAGCTCCGTCCTCGTCGGTTGCGAGGACCCTAGTGAGCTGTCGCCATCAGCGTCATTACATCTGAGCGGAAATTGAGCATAACGATCTGGCCGCAACCGGGCACCCCGGGTGAAGACCGGCGAGGCGGGTCGTCGGGGCCAAGTCGCCCCGGAGGAAAGGGGGTCGAGGTCGGTGGGACCTTCTCGGACTCAACCGCCCTTCCGGTGCGAAAGGCGAAGAGCAGCGCGCAATACGGGTCGTACCGGTTCGCGGCCGGCAAGCGGCGCACAGGGCACGGGTTGGCTGCTCCGCCGGCCGTACCGGCTGTATAACGGATACCTCCGCGCCACCGGAACCCCCTTGACTCGTCACGTCGGATCGGCGTGGATGCAGTGTCCGCATCCGCGCCTGTACGTCCCCCTACTTCTTCCCACGTACGGGCGGAGCCCTCGGTTCCGGGAAGCGGCCCAGGTCACATCCTCCGTGCCACGCCGCGTCCGCCGTGGCGCGCGTGAGGCGGCGCTCCGGGGCGTGCGGCAACGGGGGACCGTGCAAGGCCGTGAAAGGAGGCCGGGACGATGAGACTGCTGCTCGTCGAGGACGACGACCACGTGGCCGCCGCGCTCGCGGCGGTGCTGCGGCGCCACGGCTTCGACGTCGCCCAGGCGCGCGACGGTCAGCAGGCGCTCGACCACCTCCTGCCGGGCGCCGGCGGCGAACCCTTCGGCGTCGTCCTCCTCGACCTCGGCCTCCCCGACCAGGACGGCTTCCAACTCTGCGGACGCATCCGCGCCGCGACGGCCGCGCCGGTGATCATGGTGACGGCGCGCGCGGACGTCCGCTCCCGCATACACGGCCTCAACCTGGGCGCCGACGACTACGTCGTCAAGCCGTACGACACCGGCGAACTCCTCGCCCGCATCCACGCCGTCAGCCGCCGCGCCGCCCCCGAGGAGGGAGGCGGCCACACCGGCGAGGGCGGCGCCGAGGAGCTGCGCCTCGGCCCGCTCGTCGTCAGGACCGCCACCCGGCAGGTCGTCGTCGACGGCGAGGAGGTGCCGCTCACGCGCAAGGAGTTCGACCTCCTCACGCTCCTCGCCCAGCGTCCGGGCGTCGTCTTCCGGCGGGAGCAGATCATCAGCGAGGTCTGGCGCACCAGTTGGGAGGGGACGGGGCGCACCCTGGAGGTCCACGTCGCCTCGCTCCGCTCGAAGCTGCGGCTGCCCGCGCTGATCGAGACCGTGCGAGGTGTCGGCTACCGCCTCGCCGCGCCCGAGCAGCGCTGAGGGTACGGCCGTGCGCAGCCGCCTGCTTCCGCTCCTGCTCATCCTGCTCGCCGGGGTGCTGATCGCGCTGGGCTTCCCGCTGGCCGTCAGCCAGGCGGCGGCGGAGCAGCAGCGCGTCGTCGTCGACCGGATCGACGACACGGCGCGCTTCGCCGCGCTCGCCCAGTTCGTGACGGAGACCGGCCGCCAGGGGGAGCGGCTCGCCACCCTCCAGCACGAACTCGACCGGTACCACGAGGTCTACGGCATCCGCGCGGGCGTCTTCTACCGCGACGGGGCCGCGATGGCAGCCGCGCCCGACACCTGGAGCGTGCCACGGAAAGGCGACGGCCGGCGCGCCTTCGCCGAGGCACTCGCCGGGCGCCGCAGCCATGACCCCCGCCAGGTGTGGCCCTGGCAGGACGGACGCATCGCCGTCGCCTCTCCCGTGACGCGGGACGGCGACGTCGCGGCCGTCGTCCTCACCGACTCGCCGACCGACGGGATGCGCTCCAGCATCCTCCACCGCTGGGTGGTGATCGCCGCGGGCGAGGGCGCGGCGATGCTGCTCGCCGTCGGTGCCGCGCTGCGCCTCACCGGCTGGGTCCTGCGTCCCGTGCGCATCCTCGACCGGGCCACGCACGAGATCGCCACGGGGAAGCTCAACTCCCGTGTCGCCGCGTCCGGTGGGCCGCCCGAGCTGAAGAGCCTGGCGCGCTCCTTCAACGACATGGCCGACCACCTGGAGGAGGTGCTGGAGCAGCAGCGCGCCTTCGTCGCCGACGCCTCGCACCAGCTGCGCAACCCGCTCTCCGCGCTGCTGCTGCGGATCGAGCTCCTTGCGCTCGAACTCCCCGAGGACAGCGCGGAGATGGCGTCGGTGCGCGCCGAGGGCAAGCGCCTCGCGCGCGTCCTCGACGACCTCCTCGACCTCGCGCTCGCCGAGCACAGTCCGGCCGACCTCCGCCTCACCGACGTCGCCGAACAGGCTGCGGAACGCGCGGCCGGCTGGCTGCCCGTCGCCGAGAGCAAGGGGGTGCTGCTGCGCACCGCGGGGCAGCATGCCGCGACGGGGTGGGCGGACCCGGTGGCGCTCTCCAGCGCACTCGACGCGGTGATCGACAACGCGGTGAAGTTCACGCCCGAGGGCGGGACGGTCACGGTCCGCACCGAGACGGACGGCGACCGGGTAATGATCGACGTCACCGACGAGGGCCCGGGACTCGACGCGGACGAACTGGAGCGCATCGGCGACCGGTTCTGGCGCAGCGGCCGTCACCAGAACGTCTCGGGCTCGGGCCTCGGCCTCTCCATCGCGCGCGCCCTGCTCGCGGCCGGCGGGGCCGGCATCGAGTTCGGCCCTGCGCGCGAGGGACTCCCCGTGCCACGCGACGGCGACCACGCGGACGGAGAGCGGCCGCCGCACTCCGCGGACGACACAGCCGACGCAGCCGACGAGGGCGGAGCAGCCGTCGCGGCCGAGCGTCCCGGCCTCCTCGTACGCCTCAGCCTGCCGCGGCAGGCACCAAACGGAGCGTGACGATCTGGAAGGGGCGCAGCGTCAACCGCACGCGCCCGTCGGTGAGTTCGCACCCCGGCGCGTCGGGAACCTCTCCGAGCGGCCGCTCCAGCAGATCCGCCGCGTACGCCTCCGCGACCTCGAACCCCGGCGTGAGCTCCGCCACCGCGCGCCCGCCGCGCGCCTCGTAAAGGCGCACGACCACGTCGCCGCTGCGGTCCTCCGCGAGCTTCACCGCCTCGGTGACGACCTCGCCCGGACTGCCCACTCCGGCTGCGACCGCCACCAGCGGCTCGACCGGCGCCCCTGCGCCGACCACCCTCCGCTCCGGCAGGTTCGCCCAGTGCCCTTCGCGGACGGCGTCCCCGAGCGAGGCGCCGGGGACGAGCGCGTAGCCGAGGCGGTGGCTGCCCTGGTCGGTCCCGGGGTCCGGGTAGCGCGGGGCGCGGAGCAGCGAGAGGCGCAGGGTGGTCGTGTGGCCGCCGTCGGCGCGCACCTCGCGGGTGACGTCGTGCCCGTACGTCGAGTCGTTGACGAGCGCCGCGCCCCAGCCGGGCTCCTCGACGTGGAGCCAGCGGTGTGCGCAGATCTCGAACTGTGCGGCGTCCCACGAGGTGTTGGTATGGGTCGGGCGGAAGACATGGCCGAACTGGGTCTCGGACGCGGAGCGGTCGGCCTTCACGTCGAGGGGGAAGGCGGCCTTGAGGAAGGTCTCGCTCTCGTGCCAGTCGACCTCGGCGGTGAACTCGACGGCGCGCTCCTGCGCGCCGAGCGCGATCGTCTGCACCACGCGCGAACCACCGAACGAGCGCTCCACGCGCACCTCAGCGCGCTCGGGCCCGTCCTCGGCCAGTTCGACCGCGTCGGCGAGAGTCAGGTCCATGACCCGGTGCCGGTAGTACTCCTCGATGTCCCAGGCGTCGTAGAACGTGGGGAAGTCGGGGTGGAGTTGGAGGAGGTTGGCCGGGCTTCCCGGGGCGAGCGCCTCGCGGGACGCGGGGGTGTCCGCATCGGAGACGACGGAGACGACGAGCCCGCGTGCGTCGATCTCGACGCGGATCGGCCCGTTGTCGAGAGCCCAACCGCCGTCCGCGCGCCGGGCGGCCTCCACCGCGCCCCGCACGCCGGAGCGCGGCGCGGCGCCTCCGGCCGCGACGCCGTGGCGGGGATGGGGCGAGCCGTTGAAGGCGAGGGTGCGGTCACCCTGCCCGGCGAGCGCCGACTGCGCGCCGGCGACGATCTCCTCCAGCTCGGCGTGGACCCGCGCGTACGTCGCGCGCGCTTCGCGGTGGACCCAGGCGATCGAGGAGCCGGGGAGGATGTCGTGGAACTGGTGGAGCAGCACCGTCTTCCACAGCCGCTCCAACTCCTCGTACGGGTAGACGTATCCGGACGTGCGGACGGCGGCCGTCGCCGCCCACAGCTCCGCCTCGCGCAGCAGCGACTCGCTTCGGCGGTTCCCCTGCTTCGTCTTCGCCTGCGAGGTGTAGGTGCCGCGGTGCAGCTCCAGGTAGAGCTCGCCCTGCCAGACGGGGGCGCCCGGGTACTCCGCGTACGCCTCCTCGAAGAACGCCGCCGGCTTCTCCACCTCGACCCTGGGCGAGCCCTCCAGGTTCCGCAGCCGTGCGGCGCGGGCGAGCATCTCGCGGGTCGGGCCGCCACCGCCGTCGCCGTGGCCGAACGGGGCGAGGGAGCGGCCGGCGGCGCCCTTCTCGCGGAAGTTGGCTGCGGCGTGGGCGAGTTCGTCGCCCGTGAGCTCGGCGTTGTAGGTGTCGATGGGCGGGAAGTGGGTGAAGACCCTGGTGCCGTCGATCCCTTCCCACCAGAAGGTGTGGTGGGGGAAGGGGTTGGTGCGGTTCCACGAGATCTTCTGCGTGAGGAACCAGTCGGCGCCCGAGAGCCGCACGAGCTGCGGCAGCGCGGCCGTGTAGCCGAAGGAGTCCGGGAGCCACACCTCGCGCGTCTCGATGCCGAACTCGTCGAGGAAGAACCGCTTTCCGTAGAGGAACTGGCGGGCCATCGCCTCGCCGCCCACCATGTTGGTGTCCGACTCCACCCACATGCCGCCGACGGGCACGAAGCGTCCGTCGTCCACCTGCCGGCGCACCCGCGCGTAGACCTCCGGGCGGTGCTCCTTCAGCCAGGCGAACTGCTGGGCCTGCGACATCGCGAAGACGAACCCCGGGTCCTCCTCCATCAACGCGACCACGTTCGACGCCGTACGCGCGACCTTCCGCACCGTCTCGCGCAGCGGCCACAGCCATGCCGAGTCGATGTGCGCGTGGCCGACGGCACTGATCCGGTGCGCGGAGGCGCGCGCCGGCGCGGAGAGTACCTCCGCGAGCTCGGCGCGTGCCGCGGGCGCGGAGCCTGCGACGTCCGCCAAGTCGACGGCGTCGAGGGCGCGTTCGGCCGCGCGCAGCAGCTCCCAGCGACGGGCGTCCGCCACCGGCAGGGTCCGCATGAGCGAGTCGGCGACCTCCAGGTCGAGGACGAGCTCCCAGACCTCGGCAGCGAAGACGGCGAGGTCCATCCGCCCCAGCCGGTAGAGCGGCCGGTGGCTCGCCGTGAGCCTGTCGCCCTCGTAGGTGGGCGTGTGCGGGGAGTTGACGACGGGGTTCGAAGCCGCCTCGACGTAGAGCTCGATCTCCTCCCCGCCCACGGCCGAATCGGCCACCCGCACATGGGAGTTCTTCGGGTGAAGCCCCTTCACCGGCACGGCGCCGCCCTCCGCACGCCGGTAGACGAGCCCCTCGCACTGGAAGCCCGGCATCTCACGCTCGAACCCCAGGTCGAGCACCGCCTCGACGGGCAGCCCGGCCCACTCCCGCGGCACGCGCCCCCGCACCCGGAACCACGTCGTCCCCCACGCCGGACCCCACGCGGAACCGGCGGCGTCCGGCTCGTACGCCGCCTCCAACGCCTCGGCCACGGGCACCGGTTCACCGGGCGCCTCCCACCGTGCCACCTCCAGCGCGCAGGCCCTGGCGTGGACGGCCGGCCTCAGCCGTTCGTCGAGCACACGTGCCAGACGGGCCTCGACGGTGGTGCGGTCGTCGTGCATGAGCGAACTCCTCCGCTACGGCTCCGCCCAGTCTTCCCCGCGGACTCCCGGGCAACCGCAGCCCCCGCTGCCGGCTCGCGTCCCGGCAGACGTCCTTCGGCTCACGGCTTCACGGAGCGGTAGTACCGCTGCGCCCCCTCGTGGAGCGGCAGCGGATCGGTGTAGATGGCGGTGCGCAAGTCCACCTTCTGCGCCGCGTGCACCTGCTTGCCGATCTCGTCGCGGTTGCGCAGGACGGCGTGCGTGAGCCCCTCGGTGAGCGACTCGTCGCTGCGGTCCGTCGTCACCAGCAGGTTGGCGATGGCGACGGTCTTCACAGACTCGCCCCGCTGCACCTCGGGATAGGCGTCCGGCGGCATCACGGCCGACCTGTAGTGCCGCGTCTCCGGCTCTTGCTGGTGCAACCTCGGAACGAGGTCGCCGAGTTGGACGAGGCGTATGTCCGTGCGGTCGGCGAGCCGCTGGACGGCGTCGGTCGGCAGGCCGCCCGACCAGAAGAACGCGTCGAGCTCTCCCTCAGCGAGGAGCCCGGGCATCCGGTCGATCCCCGTGTGCACCCTCGTCAGGTCCTCCTCGCCCGCGAGCCCCGCGGCGCGCAGCAGCCGTCCCGCCACGAGGTTCACGCCCGACCGCTCCTCGCCGACGCCGACCCGCAGCCCGCCGAGGTCTTCGGCGCTCTCCACCTTCGAGTCCGCGGGGACGACGAGCTGCATGTAGTCGTCGTAGAGCCGTGCGCACGCCCGCAACCGCTCGGCGCCCGGCCGCGCTTCGTCCCGGTAGGTGGCGACGGCGTCCGAGGCCGCGATGGTGAAGGCGGTGTCGCCCGTGGCCACGCTCTCCAGGTTCTGCACCGAGCCCTGGGTGTGGACGAGTCGGAGGTCGACGTCGGGGAGGTCCTCGTCGAGCCGGTCGCGCAGGAGCTTGCCGTACTTCTCGTAGACGCCGGTCCGCACGCCGGTGGCGAAGGTGACGGTGCCGCTCGGCCCGGCCTCCCGCTCCGGCAGCAGCAGCCAGCCGACGACCCCGAGCGCCACGGCGCCGACGGCGCACACCCACAGCGCACGCCGCGGGCGGCGGGTACGCGGTCGGGGCGGCACGGAGCGCCCGAGGCGGCGGAGATCGACCATGCCAACGGATACTGCCAGCCCGGCGGCCGAAGGGAAACGCCTGCTCCCGCCGACTGCAGGCACCGGTCCGCGGGACGGGGACCTGAGGGCCGTGCGCACCGCGTACCCTGTCGACTGAGATGACTGCGAAGACTTATGAGCTGCGCACGTTCGGCTGCCAGATGAACGTGCACGACAGCGAGCGGATGGCCGGCCTGCTGGAGGACGCGGGGTACGTGCGCGCACCCGAGAATGCGGACGGCGCCGACGTCGTCGTCTTCAACACCTGCGCGGTACGCGAGAACGCCGACAACCGCCTCTACGGCAACCTCGGCCAGCTCGCGCCGAAGAAGGCGGCGCGGCCCGGCATGCAGATCGCCGTCGGCGGCTGCCTGGCGCAGAAGGACCGCGAGACCATCGTGCGCAAGGCGCCGTGGGTCGACGTCGTCTTCGGCACCCACAACGTGGGCAAGCTGCCGGTCCTGCTGGAGCGGGCACGGGTGCAGGAGGAGGCGCAGGTCGAACTCGCGGAGTCGCTCGAGGCGTTCCCCTCGACCCTTCCCACCCGCCGCGAGAGCGCCTACGCGGCCTGGGTCTCCGTCTCCGTCGGGTGCAACAACACCTGCACCTTCTGCATCGTTCCGCAGCTCCGGGGCAAGGAGAAGGACCGCAGGCCCGGCGACATCCTCGCGGAGGTCGAGGCACTCGTCGCCGAGGGCGTCACGGAGATCACCCTCCTCGGCCAGAACGTCAACGCGTACGGCCAGGACATCGGCGACCGCGAGGCGTTCGGCAAGCTGCTCCGCGCCTGCGGCCGCATCGAGGGGCTGGAGCGCGTGCGGTTCACCTCGCCGCACCCCCGCGACTTCACCGACGACGTCATCGCGGCGATGGCCGAGACCCCCAACGTCATGCCGCAGCTCCACATGCCGCTCCAGTCGGGATCCTCGCGCGTGCTCAAGGCGATGCGCCGCTCCTACCGGCAGGAGCGCTTCCTCGGCATCATCGAGAAGGTCCGCGACGCGATGCCGCACGCCGCGCTCTCCACCGACATCATCGTCGGCTTCCCCGGCGAGACGGAGGAGGACTTCCAGGAGACCCTCCACGTCGTCCGCGAGTCCCGCTTCGCGCAGGCGTTCACCTTCCAGTACAGCAAGCGGCCGGGGACGCCCGCGGCCGAGATGGACGGGCAGGTCCCCAAGGAGGTCGTCCAGGAGCGGTACGAGCGACTCGTCGCGCTCCAGGAGGAGATCTCCTGGGAGGAGAACCGCAAGCAGGTCGGCCGCACCGTCGAACTGCTCGTCGCGGAGGGCGAGGGCCGCAAGGACGACACCACGCGCCGCCTCTCGGGACGAGCCCCCGACAACCGGCTCGTCCACTTCACCCGTCCCGAAGAACCCGTGCGCCCAGGGGACATGGTCACGGCCGAGATCACCTACGCGGCGCCGCACCACCTCCTCGCCGAGGGCACCGTGGGCCCGGTCCGTCGCACCCGTGCGGGCGACGCCTGGGAGCGGCGCCAGACAGGGCCGGAGGAGGACGGGCGCGGGGTGCTCCTCGGGCTGCCGAAGATCGGCGTGCCCGAGCCCCTGCCGGCGGCGGAGGGCTGCGGCACCACGCACTGAGGCGCGGAGCGCCGTCGCGAGCCCGGGAGTCGGGTGGCGACGGGTGCTGCCCGCCGTCGCAAATCGTACGGACAACCCTTCGAGGTGAGGGGCGCTCGCACCGCCTCACACGACAGGGGGACGGGCGCCGCTCGCCACCGGAGCCCTTCGCCCTTGCCGTGCCCGGCGTTCACCGTCGCCGGGCACGGAAAATGCCGCGCCCGGTGTGTGGGCGGTGGGACGCGCTGCCTCTAAGCTGCCCGCCATGCTTGTCGCTGCCGCCGTATGTCCGTGCCCGCCGCTCCTCGTGCCCGAGGTCGCCGCAGGCGCCGCCCACGAGATGGACGCGGCCCGTGCCGCCTGCTATGACGCCCTCGCGGTGCTCGCGGCCGCGCGGCCGGACCGCCTCGTCGTCCTCGGCCCCGCTGAGCAGTTCGCAAGGGGCGGCTATCCGCAGGGCGCTTCCGGCTCGTTCCGCGGATTCGGCGTCGACCTGGACGTCCGCCTCGGCAAGGGCGCGGCGGAGGGCAGGGAGCTGCCGCCCTCGCTCGCCGTCGGCGCCTGGCTGCTGGAGCGGACGGAGTGGAGCGCGGCACCCGTCGAGGGCCTCGGGGTCGGTGAGCCGCTCGCCCCGGAGCGGTGCGCAGCCGCGGGGCAGGACCTCGTCGGCTCGGGCGCGGGGGACCGCCTCGCGCTCCTCGTCCTGGGCGACGGCTCCAACTGCCGCACCGTCAAGGCCCCCGGCTACTTCGACGAGCGGGCCGCCGCCTTCGACGCCGACGCCGCCCGCGCCCTCGGCGACGCCGACCCGGCCTCCGTTCTCGCTCTCGACGCCGAAATCGCCTACGAGCTGGGCGCGTCGGGCCGCTCGAGCTGGCAGGTGCTCGCCGGCGCGGCACAGGGCGCCGACCTCTCGGGGCGGTTGCTCCATGACGAAGCGCCGTACGGCGTGGGGTACTTCGTCGCCTCCTGGTCGTGAAGGCGGTGCCGGGGCGGCTGTTCAGGCGCCTCCGCCCCGGCGCTCGCCTCCGCCCTGCTCCTCGTCGGTGCCGCGCTGGGTTTCCCCTTCCTTGCCCCGCTCCCCGCCGGCCTGCCCGTCCTTGCCCTCGTCCGCGTACTTGCCCGCGGCGTCCTTGGCCTTCTGCGCACCGGACTTGATCTGGTCGCTGTACTTGCCCTGGGTACGTGAGTCGGCCATGTCGGCAGCCTTGTCGACGCCCTGCTGGACCTTGTCCCCGTGCTGCTGAAGCGCGCTCTTGACCTTGTCCATGAAGCCCACGGCGGCTCCCCTCGCTGTCGTTGTGTGCGTGGTCATGCACCTTCCGAAGACAATGTACGGACTGGTCGCGCCCTCCGCTTCTCCAGCTCGCGTCAGGCTTCCGTAGCGATCGGCCGCCCGGCCACGGCGGCGGGTGAAGTTTGCGAGACTTTATTGTGTGAACGCCGCCGTGAACCAGAGCCGCCCCGCCCCGCCCGTCGTAGCCGTAGTGGGCCCGACGGCGGCAGGAAAGTCCGACCTGGCGACGGAGATCGCCCTCCGCTTCGGCGGCGAGGTGGTGAACGCGGACTCGATGCAGCTCTACCGCGGCATGGACATCGGCACGGCGAAGCTCACGGCCCGGGAGCGCCGCGAGGTCCCGCACCACCTCCTCGACGTCTGGGAGGTCACCGAGACCGCGAGCGTCGCCGAGTACCAGCGCCTCGCCCGTGCGGAGATCGACAGGTTGCGTGCGGCCGGCAGGGTGCCCGTGCTCGTCGGCGGTTCCGGGCTCTACGTGCGCGGGGCGATCGACGCGATGGAGTTCCCCGGGACCGACCCGCAGGTCCGCGCCCGTCTGGAGGCGGAGTTGGCCGAGAGCGGCAGCGGGCCGCTGCACGCGCGCCTCGCCGCCGCCGACCCGGAAGCGGCCCGCGCGATCCTCCCGAGCAACGGGCGGCGGATCGTCCGTGCGCTGGAGGTCATCGAGATCACCGGCCGACCGTTCACCGCCAACCTGCCGGGCCACGAGTCCGTCTACGAGACCCTCCAACTCGGCGTCGACGTCCCGCGTCCCGAGCTCGACGCCCGCATCGCGGCGCGCGTCGACCGGATGTGGGGGGCGGGCCTCGTGGCGGAGGTGCGCGAGCTGGAGCGGCGGGGCCTGCGCGAGGGCCGCACCGCCTCCCGCGCGCTCGGCTACCAGCAGATCCTCGCCGCGCTCGCCGGCGCGTGCACCGAAGAGGAGGCGCGCGCGGAGACCGTACGCGCCACCAAGCGGTTCGCACGCCGCCAGGACTCCTGGTTCCGCCGCGACCCCCGCGTGCACTGGCTCAGCGGCGCGGAGGCGGACCGCGCGCAACTCTCCGGCCGTGCGGCCGCGCTGCTCTCGGCGGCGGTCACAGCCTGATCACGTCATGGCATCGGGACGCTCCGGGCGTCAAGGACAGCTGTTCAGGCGTGCCATCATCGAGCTGGTTCCAGGTTGGACAGCCGCAGTTGGGAGGGCGTGTGGCGATGGTGGCCGGCCCTCGTGACAACGGCGAGGCCCGTGCGGACCGCCCCCGCGGGGCGGGCGCCGGCGGGCCCGGTACGGACTACTCCCGGCGGGGCCTCCCCGAGCAGCCGCGTCTCGGCGACGCAGCACCGGAACCCGCGTCGGCCGAGCCGGAGGGCGAGCAGGACGCCGAGGAGCTGGAGCCGCAGGAGCTCCGCCCCCGCCGCAAGCTCCGCCTCTGGCAGCTCGCACCGATAGTCGTCTTCGCGGCGCTCGGCTCCCTGATGTTCGCCTTCCCGCTCGCCTTCGAGCCGGGCGGCAGCTCGGGCGCCGTCGTCTCGATGCTGGGGCTGCTGCTGTGCGGCTGCGCCGCCGGCGGCGCGCTCGTCGCAGCGCGTCGGGTGGGGCACCGGTGGCCGGGGATGTCCGGGGGCGGTGGGCCCGAGCGCGCCGACTGGCGGGCGGTGGCGCTGTACGCGCTCCTCTTCTGCACCGTCGTCGCGCTCGCGGTGCTGCGGATCGCCCGGCTCCGCTGACCTCCGGTTGTGTCCTACGATCGGACACGTGAGCACTGTGCAGGGCGTTCCGTTCCTCAAGGGGCACGGCACCGAGAACGACTTCGTCATCATCCCGGATCCGGAAGGCGAGTGGCGGCCGACCGCCGCGCAGGTGCGGCTGCTCTGCGACCGCCGCGCCGGGATCGGCGCCGACGGCCTGCTCCGCGTCGTCCGCTCGGCCGCCGACCCCGAGGCGGCCGAACTCGCCGGCGAGGCCGAGTGGTTCATGGACTACCGCAACGCCGACGGTTCCGTCGCCGAGATGTGCGGGAACGGCGTCCGGGTCTTCGCGCACTACCTCCACCGTGCCGGCTTCGTCGGCGAGGGCGGCGTCGCCGTCGCCACGCGCGCCGGGGTGCGCCGCGTCCGTCTCGGCAAGGACGCAGGTGAGGTCACCGTCGTGATGGGGCGTGCGGAGCTTCCCGAGGAGCCGGGCGTGCGCGTGCGGGTCGGGGAGCGCGAGTGGCCCGCACGCAAGGTCGGGATGGGCAATCCGCACGCGGTCGCCTTCGTCGACGACCTGGCGCAGGCGGGCCCGCTCGCCGAGCCGCCCGTCGTGGAGCCGGCGGCGGCCTACCCCGAGGGCGTCAACGTAGAGTTCGTCGTCGACCGCGGCCCCGGCCATGTCGCCCTGCGGGTGCACGAGCGGGGTTCGGGGGAGACGCGCTCCTGCGGCACGGGCGCCTGTGCCGTGATGGTCGCCGCAGCCCGCAGGGACGGCGCGGACCCGGTGCGCGACGGCTCGGCCGCGACGTACACGGTCGACGTGCCGGGCGGCCGCCTCGTCATCGCCGAACTCCCCGACGGCACCGTGGAGATGACCGGCCCCGCAGTGCTCGTCGCCGAGGGGACGCTCGACGCGGAGTGGCTCGCCGCCGCACGCTGAGCGTCTCGCACGAGCGTCCATGCGCCGTCCCACGTTGGGGTGACGGCTCCCTGTCCGACCTCGGAGGACGGCCGAGCGCATACCGCCGGGCGGGTAGCATCGAGCGGCACCAGCACGGGGGAGTCTGCGAGCGGAGGTGCCGATGAGTGCGGTGCGCGGACTGCGGAGGATCGGCAGGCTTGCGGTGCTCGCCGGCGCCGCGAAAGGAACGCTGCCCGACGCCTTGGAGCACGTGGCGAAGGTCCACAGGGCGCATCATCCCCGAGCCGATCTCGGCCCGCTCCGCCGCGCCTACCTCCTCGCCGAGTCCTCGCACCGCGGCCAGATGCGCAAGAGCGGCGAGCCGTACATCACGCACCCGCTCGCCGTCACCCTCCTCCTCGCCCAACTCGGCGCCGGTTCGACGACATTGACGGCGTCGCTGCTCCACGACACCGTCGAGGACACCGAGCTGACGCTCGACCAGGTGCGGGAGGAGTTCGGCGCGGAGGTGGGCCACCTCGTCGACGGCGTCACGAAGTTGAAAAAGGTCGACTACGGCTCGGCCGCCGAGTCGGAGACCTTCCGCAAGATGCTCGTCGCCAGCGGCAGCGACGTGCGCGTCATGTCGATCAAACTCGCCGACCGCCTCCACAACATGCGCACCCTCGGCGTGATGCGCCCCGAGAAGCAGGCCCGGATCGCCACGGTCACCAGGGACGTCCTCATCCCGCTCGCCGAGCGGCTCGGGGTACAGGCGCTCAAGAGCGAGCTGGAGGACCTCGTCTTCAAGGTCCTCCACCCAGAGGAGTACGCGCGCGCCCGCGAGTTGATCGAGACGCACACGGAGCGCCCCGACCCGCTCACCGGCATCGCGTCCGCGGTGCGCCGGGTGCTCGGCGAGGCCGGGGTGGCGGCGCAGGTGCTGATCAGACCGCGCCACACCGTCTCGGTCCACCGGCTGGTGCGCAAGCGGGGCGAGTTGGGCGAGTGCGACCTCGCGCGCCTGCTCGTGCTCGTGGAGGAGGACGCCGACTGCTACGCCGTCCTGGGCGAGCTGCACACCTGTTTCACGCCGCTGATCAGCGAGTTCAAGGACTTCATCGCGGCGCCGAAGTTCAACCTCTACCAGTCCCTGCACACCGCGTTCGCCGACGAGTGCGGCCGGGTCGTCGAGGCCCTCGTACGCACCCGGCGGATGCACCGCGTGGCCGAGGCAGGCGTCGTCGCACTCGGGGACCCGGACACCGAGCCCGCGGCGGAGGACGGCGAAGGCGCCGAACGCGCCGACCCTACGCGGCCCGGCTGGCTGCGCCGGTTGCTGGAGTGGCAGAGCCACGCCCCCGACCCCGACACCTTCTGGGACGAGCTCCGCGAGGAGCTCGCGCAGGACCGGGAGATCACCGTCTACTGCGTCCCGCAGAGCGCCGACGGTCCGCTGGAGCTCGCCGGCGGACTCCCCCTGCCGGAGGGGGCGAGCTGCGTCGACGCCGCCTACGCAGCGCTCGGCGAGGCCGCGCACCGGTGCATCGGCGCCCGCGTCAACGGCCGTCTGACGCCGCTCCATACGGTCCTCGAGGACGGCGACGCCGTGCAACCGATCCTGGAGCCCGACCACCCCGAGGCCCACACCGACTCAGGACCCTCCCCTGAGTGGCTGCACCACGCCCGCACCCCAGGGGCACGCATCGCCATCCGTCAGTGGTTGGCGACGCACGGTCCGAGCGCGGAGCCGCTCCCCGCGGCCCTTGCCGGGGGCGGCACGCCGCAGCCGACGCCCGCGGCCGAACCCGAGCCGGAGGACGCCCCCGAGATCGCGGACCGCCCCGAGGCCCCGGTACGCCTCGCGGGGTGCTGCACCCCCGTACCGGCCGACGCCGTCACCGGTTTCGCCGTCCGCGGCGGCGGGTTCACCGTCCACCGGGAGAGCTGCCAGGCCGCGGTGCGCATGACCTCGGCCGGGCGCTCCGCCTTCCCCGTCCGCTGGCGCAAGGGGGCGGCCGGGTGCCGGGTGACGCTCCGTGCGGAATCGTTCGGTCGCGCGCATCTCCTCGCCGACCTCACCGAGGTGATCGCGGCCGCGGGTGCCCGCGTCCTCGCCGCCGAGGTCGAGCCCCCGCGCGAGCAGCGCGTGCGCCACACCTACACGCTGCAACTCCCCGACGCCGCGGAGCTTCCGGAGCTGATGCGCGCGATGCGCCGGGTGCCGGGCGTCTACGACGTCTCGCGGGCGGCCCCCACCCCGACCGACCGCTGAGCGCGCGTACGCCGGCAGGGCCGTGCAAATCCGGGTGACTCCGCGGAGGCGGCGTGCCACCATCGGCAGGGCCGCCGGAGGGCGGCAGGAGCGGCCGAGCGCGGGAATCATCCCGCCCGCCCGGGCGTTCTCCCCAGCACGGGGCGGTGCCCGTCCACGGGCACCGCCGTATTGCTCGCCCGGTGCCGCCGGGCGTCTCTCGACGAGATTAAGGATCTCCACTTGACGAACCCCTCCCTTCCACAGCACGGCCAGCGCCTCGCCGACCAGCAACGCCGAGCCGACGCCCTGATGGAAGAGGACGTCGCCTGGAGCCACGACCTCGACGGCGAGCGGGACGGCGAGCAGCTGGACCGCTCCGAGCGCAGCGCGCTCCGCCGCGTCGCAGGGCTCTCCACCGAGCTGGAGGACGTCACCGAGGTCGAGTACCGCCAGCTTCGCCTGGAGCGCGTGGTGCTCGTCGGTGTCTGGACCTCGGGCACCGTGCAGGACGCCGAGAACAGCCTCGCCGAGCTCGCCGCGCTGGCGGAGACGGCCGGCGCGCATGTGCTCGACGGCGTCATCCAGCGGCGCGACAAGCCCGACCCGGCGACCTACATCGGCTCGGGCAAGGCCGACGAACTCCGCGAGGTCGTCCTGGGCACGGGAGCCGACACCGTCGTCTGCGACGGCGAGTTGAGCCCCTCGCAGCTGATCCACCTCGAGGACATCGTCAAGGTGAAGGTCGTCGACCGCACCGCGCTCATCCTCGACATCTTCGCGCAGCACGCCAAGTCCCGTGAGGGCAAGGCACAGGTGGCGCTGGCGCAGATGCAGTACATGATGCCGCGGCTGCGCGGCTGGGGTCAGTCGCTCTCGCGTCAGATGGGCGGTGGCGGCTCCGGCGGCATGGCGACACGCGGTCCCGGTGAGACCAAGATCGAGACGGACCGCCGGCGCATCCGCGAGCGGATGGCGAAGATGCGGCGCGAGATCGCCGACATGAAGACGGGCCGCGACGTCCAGCGCCGCGACCGCCGGAGGCACAAGGTCCCGTCGGTCGCGATCGCCGGGTACACCAACGCCGGCAAGTCCTCGCTCCTCAACCGCCTCACGGGCGCCGGGGTGCTGGTGGAGAACTCCCTCTTCGCCACCCTCGACCCGACGGTCCGCCGTGCGGAGACCCCGTCGGGCCGCGCCTACACCCTCGCCGACACCGTCGGCTTCGTCCGGCACCTGCCGCACCACCTGGTCGAGGCGTTCCGCTCGACGATGGAGGAGGTCGGGGACTCCGACCTGATCGTGCACGTCGTCGACGGTTCGCACCCGGCCCCCGAGGAACAGCTCGCCTCGGTCCGCGAGGTGATCCGCGACGTGGGCGCCGAGTCGGTGCCCGAGATCGTCGCCATCAACAAGGCGGACGCCGCTGACCCGCTCGTGGTGCAGCGGCTGCTGCGCGCCGAAAAGCACGCGGTGGTCGTCTCCGCACGCACCGGAGAGGGCGTCGAGCGGCTGCAAACCCTGATCGACGCCGAGCTGCCGCACCCCGCCGTCGAGTTGGAGGTGCTGCTGCCCTACAGCGAGGGCGGCCTCGTCTCCCGCGTCCACGGCGAGGGGGAGGTCCTCTCCGAGGAGCACACGGAGCACGGCACCGAGCTGAAGGCGAGGGTCCACGAGGAACTCGCGGCGGAGCTGCGGAAGTTCGAGCCGGTGGGCTGACGGACGACAAAGAAGGGGCCGCCCTCCCGGGCGGCCCCTTCTTTCGTGCGGAAGCTCAGTTCCTGCCGGCGTACCGCTTGCTGATCGCTTCGAAAGCGCCCTTCGCCTCCGCGCCCAGCCGCGGCCCGGCGAGCCATCGCGCCGGGTTCGGCCCTATGGAGGTGACGGAGACCAACTCCGGCTTGCCGCGCTTGCCGTTGACGAGCCAGCCGCCGCCGGAGGAGCCGCCCGTCATGGTGCAGCCGATGCGGTGGAGCGGCGCCTGCGACGGATCGATGGTGAGCCGGCCGGGCCGGTCGGTGCAGCGGTACAGCTTCGCGCCGTCGTACGGGCGCGCCGCCGGGTAGCCGTACGCGCTGACGCCCTTGATCCGGCGGGCGTCGGGCGCCTGGAAGTTGACCGCGACAGCGGCGCCGACCGTCTCCTCGAGGGACTTGCCGTTTCGGCCGACCGACTTCACCTGGAGCACCGCGAAGTCCTGCTGCGAGCCGCCTCCGCCGACCGCGGCCCCGTTCTTGATCCAGTACGCCGTGGTCTGCGCCCACTCGGCCCAGTACTCACCGTACGGCGCGACCTGCTCGGGCTGCGCCGTACGCAGCTTCGCGGGGGAGAGCCCGCGGTCGTTGTACGCGGGGACGAACGAGATGTTCCGCAGCCAGCCGCCGCTCTTGCCGGAGTGGACGCAGTGCCCCGCTGTGGCGACGAGGTTCGACCTGCCGGGGTTCCGCGGGTCCTGTACGACGGTGCCCGAGCAGACCATCGGCCCCTTCGGCGTATCCATGAAGATCTTGCCCGTGGGCGCCGCGTTCCTCGTGTACGGCGCCGAGACGCCCACGGCGCGAGTGGCGCGCGGCTCGGGGTCCGTGGCGCCCC
>NZ_AJTQ01000341.1 GCF_000262345.1 Streptomyces xiaopingdaonensis
GCGACGCGCTTCTCGTTCTCCTCGGCCTTCCTCATCCGGGACGGCTTCCAGTGGTCCTCGATGTACGGGTTGACGAAGTCGGCCGCCTCCCTGAGCCATTGGTCGCGGTCCCACTCCTTCCAGGCCCCGTCCCGCCATGCGTCGAGGTCCTCCATGGAGGTGGGGAGGCTCTCCGGAAGCTTGTCCGGTACCCCCAGGCCCTCGTCGCCGGACCCCTTGTCGTCCTTCGCCGGCTGCTCCGGGGCGCTCACGTCCGACGCCTCCGGCTCGCCGCCCGAGCCGCACCCGGTCACCGCGACGGCGAGCGCCGCCACGAGCACCGTCGCCGTCAGCGCGGGTCTGAAGCCCCGCGGACCGCGTCCCCCGTATGTGTGTGGCATGACTGGTTTTTCCTTCTGCTTCCGAAGCGTTCGAGGCGTGCCGGGGCTGCGCCTCCGCCGGGGAGAACGCAGCCCCCGTGGATCAGCCGGCCCGGCTGACGGCGTCGAGGACGCCCTTGGCCTCCTTGCCGAGCCGCGGGCCGGCGAGCCAGTCACCGGTGACGGGGCCGATCGAGGTCACCGAGAGCAGCCACTTCCCGCTCGCGTCACGCCAGGGGCCGCCCGAGGCGCCGGCCGTCATGGAGCAGCCGATCCGGTACATGGTGGGCTGCTCGGTGTCGAGCGTCAGGCGACCGGGCTTGTCCGTGCAGCTGAACATTTTCGCGCCGTCGAACGGGGGCGAGGCCGGGTAGCCGACGGCGGTGAGGTTGCTGAGCGACTTCACGCGCGGCGTACCGAAGTTGACCTTCAACGCCGACCCGTCCACGGTCTCCTGCAGCGACTTGCCGCTGCTCTTGTCCTCCGGCTGCACGCGCAGGACGGCGAAGTCCTGCTGCGCGCCCTTGCCTCCGCGGTCGGCTCCGGTCTTGATCCAGTGGTCGGTCGTCCGCGCGTGCTTCGCCCACCAGATGTCGTACGGGGCGACGTCCTTCTTCTGGGCCTTCTCCAGCGCGGAGTTGGGGAGCCCCTTCGGGTTGTAGTCGGGGACGAAGACGACGTTCCGGAACCATCCCTTCCCCGCTCCGCCGTGCACGCAGTGCCCGGCGGTCGCGACGAGGTTCGACTTGCCGGGGTTGCCGGGGTCCTCGACGACCGAGCCCGAGCAGACCATGGCGCCCTTGGGGGTGTCCATGAAGACCTTGCCCACCGGCTTGTCCGCGCCCGTGAACGGGGTGTCCACCTGCTTCGCCGGGACCTTCGCCGGGGTGGGGTCGGTGACGCCCTCGTCCTCGCCCGTGCCGCCCTCGCCGCCGCTCGGGTCGTCCTCGATGTCCGACTCGTCGACCTCGCGCTCGTTTCCGTCGGCGTCCTTCATCCGGTCCGGGTCCCAGAGGTCCTCGATGATCGGGTTGAAGAAGTCCTTCGCCTCCTTCAGCCAGCGCTCCCGGTCCCAGTCCTTCCACTCGCCGTCGCGCCACTTCTCCAGTTCCTCGAGCGACGTCGGCAGGTCGCTGGGGAGGTCGTCGGGGAGGCCGAGCTCCCTGGCGAGTTCCTCGGGACCGGCGCTCGCGGAGGCCGAGGGCTTGTCGTCGGCGTTCTCGTCCCCCGGGCCGCAGGCAGTGGCGGTCAGGGCGAGGACCGCGACGACGGCGGCGACCGTGGGCACCGACCGGCGGCGTGCGGACCTGGATATGGATGGCATGTACGGAACTCCCCCTGGAACGGATCGTGTTGATTTGTCATGCACCGCGCCGGAGCGGGGCCGCCCCCACTATGCCCGGTGAGGTAGGGGACGGAAGCGGCAGGGTCCTCGGTTCCCCGGCCCCAACTGCTCCAGCGGAGACCGTGATTACCGCGCCGGCCGTTCGTTGCTACGTACGGGGTACAGCGGTGCGCCGAAGGGCGCGCCCCGTCGACATCGCCACAGGAGACCTCAGTTGAACGTGCGCTCCGGAACCGAGAGCAGCCTGCCGGGCCCTGCCCACTCCGTCGGCTTCGCCTTCCCGCGGCAGTGGCGTCCGCAGACCGAAGGATGCGGAAGTGAACCGCCGTCCCCTGCCCGCGAGTCGGCGCACGAGGATCTGCCCCACGCCCCCGCCCCGTTCGACCAGGCGGACGCCGCAGCCACGGAGAACCTCCTCCGCTGCTGGGTCCGCGAGACCTCGTTCCCCTGCGGCACGGAGGGCTTCCTCCGCGTGCCGCTCCCCGCTTCCGGCACGGCGCTGCGCGTCCCCGTGCTCCACGCCTCGCCCACGGGCCTGCACCGGTTCGGCCGCCCCCGACTCGAAGGCGTCCCGCAGGAGGCACCCGAGCTCGACGCCGTCACCCTGGCCGCCCTCATCTCCCGCGAGGCGGCGCACCTCACCGGCACGACCGACGCCGGCCACGCCACCGAACTCGTGGGCCGTGTCGCCGACTCGGTGCAGCGCACCGCCCTCTTTCTCACCGAACGCCGGGCCGCTCCCCGATCGCCGAACGGCACCGGCGCCTTCCTCGAGGCGGAGCAGGCGCTCGTCTTCGGACACCCGCTCCACCCCACCCCGAAGAGCCGCGAGGGGCTCTCGGAAGGCGAAGCCCGCCTCTACTCCCCGGAGTTGCGCGGCAGCTTCCCCCTCCACTGGTACGCCGCCGACCCCTCGCTCATCGAGAGCGAGTCCGCTTGGCAGGAGGACGACCGCACCGTCCCCGGGCTCGAACTCACCGCGCGTCTCGCCGGCGAAGACGTACGCGCCCGCCGGCCCGAGGGCACCGCGCTGCTGCCGCTCCATCCCTGGCAGGCGCGCGAGATGCGCCGGCACCCCGCCGTACAGGAGTTGACCCGCGCCGGGCTCCTCCACGACCTCGGACCCTGCGGCGCCGCATGGCACCCCACCTCGTCGGTGCGCACGGTCCACCGAGCGGACGAGAACGCCATGCTCAAGCTGTCCCTCGGCTTGCGGATCACCAACTCCCGCCGGGAGAACCTCCGCAAGGAGCTGCTGCGCGGCGCCGAGGTCCACCGCCTGCTGCGGTCCGGACTCGCCACCGAGTGGCACGCCGTGCACCCCGGCTTCGACATCCTCCGCGACCCCGCATGGCTCGGGCTCACCGACCGGAACGGCACACGCCTCCCCGGCTTCGACACCGTGGTGCGCGAGAACCCCTTCGCCCCCGGTGACGACGCCGTCTGCCTCGCCGGACTCCTGGCACCGCGCCCGGCGTCCGGGCTGCCTTCCGGCGGTCTGCGCTCGCGGCTCGCGGAGGTCGTCGAGTCGCTCGCCGTGCGCACGGGGCGCGGCCGGGGCGACGTCGCGGCCGAGTGGCTCCGGCGGTACCTCGACGCCGTGGTGCGCCCCATCCTCTGGCTCGACGCCCATGCGGGGGTGGCCCTGGAAGCGCACCAGCAGAACACCCTCGTCCTCCTCGACGCCGACGGCTGGCCGGCCGGCGGCCGCTACCGGGACAACCAGGGGTACTACTTCCGCGTCTCCCGCCGCGCCGAACTCGCCCGCCGGCTGCCCGGAGTCGGCGTCGCGAGCGACTCGTTCGTCGACGACGCGGTCGTCGACGAACGCTTCGCCTACTACCTCGGCATCAACAACGTCCTCGGCACCGTCGGCACCTTCGGGGCCCAGGGCCTCGCCGACGAGGAGGCGCTGCTCGCCGTCGTCCGCGGATTCCTGGAGTCGGCGGCCGCGCCCGCCGACGGTGCGCCCGCCTCCCGCCTCGCCCAACTCCTGCTGGACACCGAGACGTTGCGGTGCAAGGCGAACCTCCTCACCAGGGCGCAGGGGCTCGACGAACTGGTCGGCCCCGTGGAGACGCAGTCCGTCTACGTCCCCCTCCCCAACCCGCTCGTCGGACGGAGCGCCGCCCGCCTCACCCACTGAAGCGACCACCCGAGAGAAGGCGAAGCATGGGGCATCCGCTGCCGCGCCAGACGTCCTCGGCCGACCCCGGCACCGACGACGACGTCGGCGTCGAGGGGCCGACCCTCCGGAAACCGCCGGAGCGTCAGGATTCCCCGTGCGGTCGCCTCCCCCTCGCAGGTCCTCCGACGGACCTCCTCGACGGCGTCGCCCGCTGGCGCCGGGCGGACACCGGGGCCGGACTCTTCCGGCTGCGGCCCGTCCGCCTGGAGGCCGACCTTCCGCTCCTCCACGGCTGGATGAACGACCCAGCCGTCGCCGCCTTCTGGGAGCTGGCGGGGCCCGCGTCGCGGACGGAGGCGCACGTGGCCGCGCAGTTGGAGGGCGACGGCCGCAGCGTCCCCTGCCTCGGCCTCCTGGACGGCGTCCCCATGAGCTACTGGGAGCTGTACCGCGCCGATCTCGACCCGCTCGCCAGGTACTGCCGGGTGCTGCCGCACGACACCGGCGTCCACCTCCTCATCGGCGGAGCCCGCGACCGCGGCCGGGGCCTCGGCACGACCCTGCTGGACGCCGTCGTCCGACTGGTGCTGGAGCACCGTCCGCGCTGCGCCCGCGTGCTCGCGGAGCCGGACGTGCGCAACCACCCCTCCGTCGCCGCCTTCCTCGCGGCCGGCTTCCGCTACCGCGAGGAGGTGGCCCTGCCCGCCAAGCGTGCCGCACTGATGGTGCGCGACCGCGCGGCTCCCTGAGGGCTGCGGCCCTCGGCGTCCCCCGTCCCCGATCAAGGAGTCACCTGTGCCGCTACCCCCGACCAGCCACGACGACGCCGACGCCCTCTCCCTCCCCGCCGGGCTCGACCGTCCCGCCTGGCAGCGAGCGGGACGCCGCATGCTCGCCAAGATGCTCGCCGAGTTCGCCTACGAGGAGATCATCGTCCCCGAACCCGACCCGGAGGCCCCCAGACCGCTGCCCGAAGACCTCCGCGGCTCGGAGCCCGCCGGCGAGCTCGCACCGGCGTACCGCCTCCCGATCGACGCGAGCCTGACGCTCCGCTTCCGCGCCCGGCGCGGCGCCTACGGCCACTGGACGATCGACCCGTCCACCATCGCACCGCCCGAACTCGATGCGCTCGGCTTCCTCGCCCGTGCCCACGCGACCGTCCTCGACCTCAGCGGTGACACCACGGGGCACCTCGTGAAGGAGCTGACCGCGACGCTCGCCGCCGATGTCCGGCTCGACGCGCTCGGAGTCTCCGCCGCCCGCCTCGCCGAGCTCGACCACGCGTCGCTGGAAGGCCACATGAGCGGCCACCCCTGGCTCGTCGCCAACAAGGGGCGGGTCGGCTTCTCGGCTTCCGACGTGGCGCGTTGGGCGCCCGAGGCGCGCGAACCGCAACGGCTGCCGTGGATCGCGGTCCGCAAGGACCTCGCCTCCTACCGCGGCACCGGTCCGCTCGCCGACCCCGAACGCCTCTACGCCGGCGAGCTCGCCCCCGAGACCCTCCAGCGCTTCCACACGGAGCTGCGCACCCGCGGCCTGCCGCCCGACAGGTTCCTCTTCCTGCCGATCCACCCG
>NZ_AJTQ01000342.1 GCF_000262345.1 Streptomyces xiaopingdaonensis
TGGCAGTGGGACCAGACGGTCGTCCCCCTCTTCACCCCCGCCCTCGCCGACGACGCGATCGTGCCGCTCCCCTGCGACCCCGACCTCCGCCTCGGGCAGCAGTCGATCCGCACCTTCGCCAACACCACCAGCCCGGAGCGGCACACCGTCAAGCTGCCCCTCTCGATCCTCAACACCCTGGTGTGGCGCGGGCTTCCGACGGAGCGCACCCTCGCCGCGCCAGCCGTGACGGCATGGGTACAGGGAATCAGCGCGCAGGATCGGTTCCTCGCTGAGGAGTGCCGGGTCGTCCTCCTCGGCGAGGTCGCCTCGCTCGCGGTGGCCCACCCCGTGTACGACCGGCTCCCGACCGTCCCGTACCAGTACCGCGAACTCCTCGGCTGCATCTGGCGCGAGCCGCTGCCCCCGCAGCTCGACGCCGGTGAGCGCGCTCGCACCCTCGCCTCGCTCATCCACCTCGACCCGGCCGGCCGCTCCTTCACCGCCGAACTCGTCGCCCTTTCCGGCCTCGAGCCCCGTGTGTGGCTCCGCCGCCTCTTCGCCGCGCTGCTCCCTCCGCTCCTCCACTTCCTCTACCGCTACGGCGTCGTCTTCTCCCCGCACGGCGAGAATGCGATCGTCGTCTTCGACGGGGACGAGGTTCCGGTCCGGCTCGCGGTGAAGGACTTCGTCGACGACGTCAACGTCAGCGCCGAGCCCCTTCCCGAGCTGGAGGCGATGCCGGGGGACGTGCGCTCCGTGCTCCTCTCCGAGCCGCCTGCCTTCCTCACCCAGTTCATCCATTCGGGGCTCTTCGTCGGCGTCCTCCGCTACCTCGCGCCCCAGTGCCGCGAGCAACTCGGCGTCCCCGAGGGGGAGTTCTGGTCCCTGGTGCGCGCCGAGATCGACAGGTACCACCGGCGGTTCCCCGGACTGAAGCACCGCTTCGAGACCTTCGACCTCCTCACGCCGCGGATCGAGCGCCTCTGCCTCAACCGCAACCGCCTCCACCTCGACGGTTACCGCGACCGTCCCGACCGTCCGCACGCGGCCGTGCACGGCACCGTGCCCAACCCGCTGCACCAAGCGTGAGGGCGGCCGTCCCGGGGCCGGGTGCGGAGGGCGGGAGCGCGTTGTCAGTCGTTCCGCGTAAGGTGGCGGAGCTATGAGCAAGCCCGCCCTCACCGAACTCCTGCACGCCGCCGTCACCGCCGTCGGCGGCACGGAGCGACCGGGCCAGGTCGCCATGGCCGAGGCCGTGGCCCAGGCCGTCGAGGAGGGGCGCCACCTCCTCGTCCAAGCGGGCACCGGCACCGGTAAGTCCCTCGGCTACCTGGTCCCCGCCCTCGCCCAGGGCGAGCGCGTCGTCGTGGCCACCGCGACGCTCGCGCTCCAACGGCAGCTCGTCGAACGGGACCTGCCGCGTACGGTCAAGGCGCTGCACCCCCTGCTGCGCCGTCGCCCCGAGTTCGCGATGCTCAAGGGCCGCTCCAACTACCTCTGCCTCCACCGCCTCCACGAGGGCGTGCCGCAGGAGGAGGAAGAGGGCCTCTTCGACCCCTTCGAGGCGGCCGCCCCCAGCTCCAAGCTCGGCCAGGACCTCCTCCGCCTCCGCGACTGGTCCGACGACACCGAGACGGGCGACCGCGACGACCTCACCCCCGGCGTCTCCGACCGCGCCTGGGGCCAGGTCTCGGTCTCCTCGCGCGAGTGCCTCGGGGCCGCCAAGTGCGCCTACGGCATGGAGTGCTTCGCCGAGGCGGCGCGGGAGCGCGCCAAGGTCGCGGACGTCGTCATCACCAACCACGCCCTCCTCGCGATCGACGCGATCGACGGTGCCCCCGTCCTTCCGAGCCACGACGTCCTCGTCGTCGACGAGGCGCACGAGCTCGTCTCCCGCGTCACCGGCGTCGCGACGGGCGAGCTGACGCCCGGCGGCGTGCACCGCGCGGTGCGTCGCGCGAGCAAGCTCGTCAACGAGAAGGCGGCAGACCAACTCCAGTCGGCAGCCGAGGAGTTCGAGCGGCTCATGGAGCTCGCCCTCCCGGGGCGCCTGGAGGGCGAGCTCCCCGAGGGCCTCGCCCACGGGTTGATGCTCCTGAGGGACGCGGCCCGCACCTGCCTCACCGCCCTCGGCGACACCAAGGACCGCTCCGTCCAGGACGAGGACGCCGTCCGCAAGCAGGCGACGGCCTCCATCGAGAACGTCCGCGAAGTGGCCGAGCGCATCCTGGAGACCTCCGAGTACGACGTCCTCTGGTACGAGCGCCACGACCGCTACGGCGCCTCGATCCGCGTCGCCCCCCTCACCGTCTCGGGACTCCTCCGTGAGAAGCTCTTCGACGACCGCTCGGTCGTCCTCACCTCGGCGACGCTCAAGCTCGGCGGGGACTTCAACGGCGTCGGCGCCTCCCTCGGCCTCGCACCCGAGGGGACACGGGAGGACGCGGACGAGTCGGCAGGCCCGCACTGGCGCGGCCTCGACGTCGGTTCACCCTTCGACTACCGCAAGCAGGGCATCCTCTACGTCGCCAAGCACCTGGCGACCCCGGGCCGCGAGGGTCAACGCACCGACATGCTCGACGAGTTGGCGGAGCTGGTGGAGGCCGCGGGCGGCCGGACGCTCGGTCTCTTCTCGTCGATGCGTGCCGCGCAGACGGCGGCCGAGGAACTCCGCGGCCGACTCGACCTTCCCATCCTCCTGCAGGGCGAGGAGACGCTGGGCGAGCTCATCCGGCGCTTCGCCGACGACGCCGGCACGTGCCTCTTCGGCACCCTCTCCCTGTGGCAGGGCGTGGACGTCCCCGGCGCCAACTGCCAGCTGGTGGTGATGGACCGGGTTCCCTTCCCCCGCCCCGACGATCCGCTGATGAGCGCCCGTCAGAAGGCCGTCCAGGAGTCGGGCGGCAACGGCTTCATGGCCGTCGCGGCGACGCACGCCGCCCTGCTGATGGCGCAGGGCGCGGGGCGGCTCGTGCGGGCCTCGGGAGACAGGGGCGTGGTGGCGGTCCTCGATCCGCGTCTGGAGCGCGCGCGGTACGGCAGCTTCCTGCGGGCTTCGATGCCCGACTTCTGGTACACCACCGACCGCAACCAGGTCCGCCGCTCTCTCGCGGCGATCGACGCGGCTGCGAAGGGCTGACGCCCGGGGCCGCCGTCAACTCGCCTTCTGCCGTCGGGATTTCGAGCCCGGAGGGACATGCGCGCAGCCCATGGGCCACTCCCCGCTCTCTTCCGGGGCTCGGCGCCATGGGCTGGCACGGAGGCGGTGTCGTCAGACGCGGCGAAGGACGGCGACCACCTTTCCGAGGATGGTGGCGTCATCGCCCGGGATCGGCTGGTAGGAAGCGTTGTGCGGTACGAGCCAGACGTGGCCGTCCTCGCGGCGGAACCGCTTGACCGTCGCCTCGCCGTCGAGCATCGCCGCGACGATGTCGCCGTTCTCGGCGACGGGCTGGCGCCTGACGGTGACCCAGTCGCCGTCGCAGATGGCGGCGTCGAGCATCGAGTCCCCTACGACCTTGAGGACGAACAGCTCGCCGTCGCCTACGAGTTGGCGGGGGAGAGGAAAGACGTCCTCGACGGACTCCTCCGCGAGGATCGGCCCACCCGCCGCGATCCGACCGACCAACGGGACGTAGGAGGCGGAGGGCTTGCCTGTGGTGTCGGCTGCCGCCTGGCTCGCGGGGGTGTCGGAGCCGCGTACCTCGTAGGCGCGGGGGCGGTGCGGGTCGCGCCGCAGGAAGCCCTTGCGTTCGAGCGCCATCAGCTGGTGGGCGACCGACGAGGTGCTGGAGAGCCCCACGGCCTGCCCGATCTCCCGCATGGACGGCGGGTAGCCGCGCCGCTGCACCGAGTCGCGGATCACCTCGATGACGCGACGCTGGCGGTCGGTGAGTCCGGAGCTGTCCGCCCGGATGCCGGGAGGTCGTCCAGGGAGCGATCGCTTGGCCTGCGGGTCCTCCGAGGCTCCGGGGGAGGGGACGGCGTCCTCACCCTCCGTGTCGAGCCCCCCCGGGGCTGCCGAGCTTTCTGCGTCCGCCGAACTCACCTGCTGATTCTGGTCGATCGACTGCGCCTGTCGGCCCTGGGGGGTGATGGTGGCGCTGTCTGCGGTGGTGGTCACGTCGGCCCCTCTCGAATGGTTCTCCCTAGTGAGACAACGGTAGTTGGTTTCGAAAGGTTGCGCCAAACACACGTTCGAGTGAAAATTCGTCGTTCTCCTGAATTCGCCCACTGCGTAGGTGTATGGATAGCCGTTTATCCGTCATCGCGGACCCCTGCGCACTGCGGGTGCGGTCCTGCTCGACGGGCGGGCCCCATTGTGCCCCGCAGTCTTTCAGGTCGTCCCACGGCTCAGCCCCGCGGACCGTCGCTCGCCGGCGCTCGCGTAGGCTCGGCTGCCGTCGGTCGCCGACACGCAAGGATCGCGTGCTGACGGACCGGCACCAGATCTAGTGGTTACATGAGTGCGCGCCACCCACAACTTGTGGTCCCCGGTGTTGAGTCCGCGGAGCCTTGGTCTATGCTGGTGGCTGCCTTCGGGGATGATCTCAGGCCCGGAAGGTCTTGTTCGTCATGCTTGTTCGTCGTGGCCGTGCGCTGTCGCGTGCCGTGCGGGCTCCCGGGGGTCCGAGGAGGGTGGGAAACGATGCACTGTCCCTTCTGCAGGCACCCCGACAGCCGCGTGGTCGACAGCAGGACCACCGACGACGGGACAGCGATCCGTCGCCGCCGTCAGTGTCCCGACTGCTCCCGTCGCTTCACGACGATGGAGAACTCGTCGCTCACGGTGATCAAGCGAAGCGGCGTCACGGAGCCGTTCAGCCGGGACAAGGTCATCGCCGGCGTCCGCAAGGCATGCCAGGGAAGGCCCGTCACGGAGGATGCCCTGGCGCAGCTGGGCCAGCAGGTCGAGGAGGCGGTCAGGGCGACGGGTAGCGCCGAGCTCTCCGCGCACGACGTCGGCCTCGCCATACTCGGGCCGCTCCAGGACCTCGACGTGGTCGCCTACCTGCGGTTCGCGTCCGTCTACCGGGCGTTCGAGTCGCTGGAGGACTTCGAGGCCGCGATAGCCGAGTTGCGTAGCAATCCCGTCGCCGAGGGCGGCGCCGGCGGGGTGGAAGGGGTCGTGGGGCCCCGGCTCGAAGGGGAGGGCGGGGCAGGCGGCTCCGCAGTGCAGCCCGCGGCGGGCTGACCACTCTCCGTTGCTGTGGGGGGCGGAGTACGTCTGCGCCTCGGCAGAGCCAGACAGACCCAGACAGAGAGAAATCCTCGGGAAGAACCGGGGTGCATCGGGGCGTTATGCCCTGAAAGGGAGGCGGAATGACAGAGACGACGAGCGGCCCGGCACGCGGCTCCCGCGCGAAGGGCGGCAAGGCGAAGAAGGGGCTGCGGATCGAGCGCATCCACACGACCCCCGGTGTGCACCCGTACGACGAGGTCACCTGGGAGCGCCGCGACGTCGTCATGACCAACTGGCGCGACGGCTCGGTCAACTTCGAGCAGCGCGGCGTCGAGTTTCCCGACTTCTGGTCGGTGAACGCGGTCAACATCGTCACCAGCAAGTACTTCAGGGGCGCCGTCGGTACCCCGCAGCGGGAGAACAGCCTCAAGCAGCTGATCGACCGCGTCGTGAAGACCTACCGCAAGACCGGTGAGGAGAATGGTTACTTCGCCTCGCCGGAGGAAGCGGAGATCTTCGAGCACGAGCTCGCCTATGCCGTGCTCCACCAGATCTTCGCCTTCAACTCCCCTGTCTGGTTCAACGTCGGGACGAAGCAGCCGCAGCAGGTCAGCGCCTGCTTCATCCTCTCCGTCGACGACTCGATGGAGTCGATCCTCGACTGGTACAAGGAAGAGGGGATGATCTTCAAGGGCGGTTCGGGCGCCGGGCTCAACCTCTCGCGTATCCGCTCCTCCAAGGAGCTCCTCTCCTCGGGCGGCAACGCCTCGGGCCCCGTCTCCTTCATGCGGGGTGCGGACGCCTCCGCCGGCACCATCAAGTCGGGCGGCGCGACCCGGCGGGCGGCGAAGATGGTCGTACTCGACGTCGACCACCCGGACATCGAGGCCTTCATCGACACCAAGGTGAAGGAGGAGGAGAAGATCCGCGCCCTGCGGGACGCGGGCTTCGACATGGACCTCGGAGGCGACGACATCGCCTCCGTGCAGTACCAGAACGCCAACAACTCCGTGCGCGTCAACGACGAGTTCATGAAGGCCGTCGAGAACGGCACCAAGTTCTCGCTGCGCAGCAGGATGACGGGCGAGCCGTTGGAGGAGGTCGACGCCAAGGAGCTCTTCCGCAAGATGGCGGAGGCCGCCCACGTCTGCGCCGACCCCGGTGTCCAGTACGACGACACCATCAACCACTGGCACACCTCGCCGGAGTCGGGCCGCATCACCGCGTCCAACCCGTGCAGCGAGTACATGCACCTGGACAACTCCTCGTGCAATCTCGCGTCGCTGAACCTGATGAAGTTCCTGCGCGACGACGACGAGGGCAACCAGTCCTTCGACGCCGAGCGGTTCGCGAAAATCACCGAGCTCGTCATCACGGCGATGGACATCTCCATCTGCTTCGCCGATTTCCCCACCGAGAAGATCGGCGAGACGACCCGCGCCTTCCGCCAGCTCGGCATCGGCTACGCCAACCTCGGCGCGCTGCTGATGGCCACGGGACACGCCTACGACAGCGACGGCGGGCGTGCCCTCGCGGGTGCCATCACCTCGCTGATGACCGGCACCTCCTACAAGCGCTCCGCCGAACTCGCCGCTGCTGTCGGCCCGTACGAGGGGTACGCCCGCAACTCCGACGCACACCGCCGCGTGATGCGCCAGCACCGCGAGGCGAACGACGCGGCCGTGCGCATGGACGACCTCGACAACCCGGTCTGGGCCGCGGCCACCGAGGCGTGGCAGGACGTCGAGCGGCTCGGCGAGAAGAACGGCTTCCGGAACGCCCAGGCATCGGTGCTGGCGCCGACCGGGACCATCGGGCTGATGATGGACTGCGACACCACGGGTGTCGAGCCCGACCTGGCGCTGGTGAAGTTCAAGAAGCTGGTCGGCGGCGGCTCCATGCAGATCGTCAACAACACCGTGCCGAAGGCGCTCAAGCGGCTCGGCTACCAGCCGGAGCAGGTCGAGGCGATCGTCGAGCACATCGCCGAGCACGGCAACGTGGTCGACGCTCCCGGGCTGCGCCCCGAGCACTACGAGGTCTTCGACTGCGCGATGGGCGAGCGGTCCATCTCCCCGATGGGCCACGTGCGGATGATGGCCGCCGCGCAGCCGTTCCTCTCGGGTGCCATCTCCAAGACCGTCAACATGCCGGCGTCCAGCACCGTTGAGGACGTCGAGGAGATCTACCTCCAGGGCTGGAAGCTCGGCACCAAGGCGCTCGCCGTCTACGTCGAGAACAGCAAGGTCGGTCAGCCGCTCTCGGCGAAGCAGAAGGAGGAGCCGAAGACCGAGCAGGTCGTGGAGTACCGTCCGGTGCGCCGTCGCCTGCCGAAGGGGAGGCCCGGTATCACCACCTCCTTCACCGTGGGCGGGGCCGAGGGGTACATCACGGCCAACTCGTACCCGGACGACGGCCTCGGTGAGGTCTTCCTCAAGATGTCGAAGCAGGGCTCGACGCTCGCCGGGATGATGGACGCCTTCTCGATCGCGATCTCCGTCGGCCTCCAGTACGGAGTGCCGCTGGAGACGTACGTCTCGAAGTTCACGAACATGCGGTTCGAGCCGGCCGGGATGACCGACGACTCGGACGTGCGGATGGCGCAGTCGATCGTCGACTACATCTTCCGCCGACTCGCCCTGGACTTCCTGCCGTTCGAGACACGCTCGGCGCTCGGTATCCACTCGGCCGCGGAGCGCCAGCGCCACCTGGAGACGGGCTCCTACGAGCCGGCCGACGACGAGTACGACCTCGACGGGCTCTCCCAGTCGGCGCCCAAGGCCCAGCAGCCGGCGAAGCAGAAGGACCCCGAAGAGGCCGACCGCACCGCTCCGGAACCGGAGGCCGCGGCCCCGGCACCGCGCGAGGCGCACAACTCGACGGAGCTCATGGAGATGCAGCTCGGCCTCAACGCCGATGCACCGCTCTGCTTCTCCTGCGGCACCAAGATGCGCCGCGCGGGCAGCTGCTACCTCTGCGAGGGGTGCGGCTCGACGAGCGGCTGCAGCTGAGCGCGGGGATGTGTCCCGTGCGCCGGTGAGCGTCTGCTGAACCCCGCCTGAGAGAGGGCGTCGACCGACGGTCGGCGCCCTCTCCGCGCTCGGAAGACGGGGGCCGCTGCACCGATTGCACACGCCGTGACGGTGGGGCCCGCGCCGCATCTTGTCGGTCACCCCGGCGGCGTAGTTGTTGCAGGTGCAACCATTCCGCCGTCGGCTGCGGCAGTGGAGGCCGCGCGCGGTCGCGCCTCCGCCGAGTGACCCGTGGCCGGAGCCGACGCGGACCGGGCGCCTCCTCGTAGGACCATGGCTTGCACGACGTCCCGAAGTCCGTTGCAGGGAGTCACCGGCCGGACGTCTGCGTACGAGGAGGTGTTGCACGTGAGCGGGACTGCGCCGGTACTCGTCACGGGCGGAACCGGAACGTTGGGCAGGGCTGTCGTGCGCGCCTTCAGCGAAGAGGCGCGTCCCGTAAGGGTGTTGAGCCGACGGGCACGCGGAGCGGGAGACACGCAGGCGACAGGTGGCGACAGCGGCAACGATCTCCAATAGGCAACAGGGAACCTCGTCACGGGCGAGGGACTGGCCGCGGCGCTCGACGGAGCGGGTTTGATCGTCAACTGCGCCACGACGCTGGGTCGAAGAGATCTTCGGGCGACCCGCTGTCTCGTCGAAGCGGCCCGGCGCGTCGGAGCACCGCCGCTGATCCACGTGTCCATCGTCGGCGTCGACCGGGTGCCGCTCGGCTACTACCGGACCAAAGCCGAGACCGAACGGATCGTCCAGGGCTCCGGCCTGCCGTGGACCGTGCAGCGCGCCACTCAGTTCCACGATCTCGTCGCCCAGTTCACGACGATGCAGCGCCGCGTACCGTTCACCTTCGTTCCCGCGGGAGTACGGTTCCAGCCCATCGACGTCCGTGATGTCGCCCTGCGTCTCGTGGAACTGGCGGCCCGAGAGCCGTCCGGACACGTGGACGACATCGGTGGGCCCGAGGTGCTCGGCGCCGTGGACCTCGCTCAGCGCACGCTCCGCCGGGAGGGCGGCGGACGCGTCGTGCCGGTGCGTATTCCAGGCCGAATCTTCGGAGCCTACCGTGCAGGGGGAAACCTCGCCCCTCAACACCGCTACGGACGACGGACCTACGACGCCTACCTCGACGAGCGCTTCGGCCCGCCCGGGAGCGCGTAGTCGGTCCCCTTCCGCAGCGTACGGGCGTCTTCGGAGCGTCCGCCCGATGCTCACTGGGCCTCCAGCGACGGCGGAACAGAACTTGGCTCGCAATCCGGGGAGTTGCTGCTCTCCGCGGTATCCGTCAACCCGCAAGCGGTATGGCCGTACGATGGCGCGGTGCTGGTCAAGTGGATGCGCTGCACCGTCGTCGACCGTCCGGGCTTCGAGCGGGGGCAGCGGAAGTGGGCCGGGCTGCTCGGAGAACCGGGGTTCCGGGGACAGGGCGGCGGTTGGAGCAGAGCGAGGGAAGGGGTCGCGCACGTCTTCGGATTCTGGGACAGCCGCGCGTTCTACGACTCCTTCATGGCGCGCTCGCACGATCGTCTGCACGCCGCCCAGGTCGGTACGTACAAGGATCTCCAGGTGCGGCTCTTCGAGTACCGCTTCGACGTGAAGACGGGCTTCCGGCCCGTCTTCACCGACGCCGACCTGTTGCGCGTGGCCCACTCGCAGGTGCGCCACGACCGGATCGAGCATTACACGGCGATGCAGGAGAAGGTCTGGAACCCTGCGATGGCGGGGTCGCCCGGCATGCTGCGCGGCGTGTTCGCGCAGGCACAGACCGAGGACGAGTTCCTCGTGCTGTCCATGTGGGATTCGACGGCGGAGCACGGTAAGTACCGCGAGGAGCGCATGGAGCGCCTTGCGTTCCGTACCCAGTTCGGTGCGGACGTGAGCAAGGTTGCCGGTGACGTGATCGATCTCGAGCCGAGCTGGACGGTCTGAGCCCGGCTGCTGACCTACGGTGGGCGTATGGCCCGACCGCGCCGCATCGTGCTCCTCCGTCACGGGGAGTCCGAGGGAAACAACGACGACAGCGTCTACGAGCGCGTCCCCGACCACGCACTGGCGCTCACCGAGCGCGGACAGCAACAGGCGAGGGATGCGGGGAAGCGCCTGCGCGAGCAGCTCGGCGACGAGGGCGTCTCGGTGTACGTCTCCCCTTACCGACGCACCCACCAGACGCTCACGGCTTTGGGCCTCGACTCGTCGCTCATGCGGGTACGGGAGGAGCCGCGCCTGCGCGAACAGGACTGGGGGAACTGGCAGGACCGTCAGGATGTGCGCGACCAGAAGGCGTACCGCGACGCCTACGGGCACTTCTTCTACCGCTTCGCCCAGGGGGAGTCCGGCGCCGACGTCTACGACCGGGTCGGAGCCTTCCTGGAGAGCTTGTGGCGGAGCTTCGAGAACCCCGATCATCCGCCCAACGTTCTCCTCGTCACCCATGGGCTGACGATGCGGCTCTTCTGCATGCGCTGGCTGCACTGGAGCGTGGCGGAGTTCGAGTCGCTCTCCAACCCGGACAACGGCGAGGCCCGATCGCTTCTCCTCGAGCGCGACGGCCGCTACCACCTCGACCGACCCTTCGAGAAATGGCGCACCCCGCGCCCCTACGGACCCCGTGTATGAGGCGGGCACAGCGGCAGGAAGCACAGTGCCGGCCGCTTGCCTGGTCGCCGGCTCGGGACACCCCCTGCGGAAGGTGCAGCCCGCTCTCGTCGGCCGCTGGGTGCTTTCCCCGCGAGCCAAAACAGGCGGACCAACTCCGCGCTCGAGCTCTCTCCTCAGGGGAACCACGCATGCCGAAGTCCCGTGCCACAGGCGTCTCCTGGAGAAGATGCGGGGGTGGATGAGCGCGTCGAATCGGGAGCGGATACGCTGACTGCCGCCATGCCGTACGAGCCTCCGACGCACCGCATCGAACGATCGATCCGTGCCACCTCCCAAGCCAGGATCATCGCGGGAGTCGATGAGGTCGGCCGCGGCGCCTGGGCCGGACCGGTCGCCGTGTGCGCGACGATCACGGGACTGCGTCGGCCGCCGGAAGGGCTCACGGACTCCAAGCTGCTCACCGAGAAGCGCCGCACAGCGCTGGCGGACGAGCTGGTGCGGTGGGTCACCGCATTCGGCTTGGGGTACGCGTCGGCTGAGGAGATCGACGAACTCGGGATGACGGCGGCCCAGCGCCTCGCCGCCACCCGTGCGCTCGAATCGCTCCCGGAGCGACCGGAAGCGGTGATCCTCGACGGTAAGCACGACTACCTCGGCCCCGCCTGGAACGTGCGCACCGTCATAAAGGGCGACCAGTCCTGCGTGCCGGTCGCGGCCGCCTCGGTGATCGCGAAGGTGCGGAGGGACGCGCTGATGGCCCAACTCGGCTCTGCACACCTCGACTTCTGCTTTGCGGACAACGCCGGCTACCCCTCGCCCGTGCACCGTGCCGCTCTCGAAGAGCACGGACCCACGCCGTACCACCGATTGTCCTGGTCGTACATGGATGGGCTGCCGCGTTGGAAGCATCTGAAGCGGAACAGGATCGAGCCTGAACCATCGGAGCAGATCGGCCTTTTCTGAACTCGAAGAACCCGCAGTATGAAGCCCGACAGCCGCGAACTCAGCGCCAGGAGTGTGCCGAGAGCCTTGGCCGCCCCGCCCACGCGCCACCTGTCCGCGTTTGATAGACATCACACCATGCCTCTCACCCCTGAGGAGCCACAGATTTCCGAGAGTGTTCCGGGCCCCCGCAGCGCAGCAGGGTCCGCCAGTACATCGCAGGTTGCCTCTTCCGCAGCGGTCCCCGGACCCAGGTCGGCCTCGCGTCCCGCGCCTCACAGTGCAGAGGGCAGGCAGGGGGCTGAACCCCGGCGAACCGGAGGCCGCCAGGGAGGTCGCTCGGCCGGAAAGCCGGCGTCGACCGCCGCAGACCGGCAGAAGGCCGCACAGATCGACCTGCGGGAGGCCACCGAGGCCACCGCAGTCGAGGTGGCGGACGAGGTGGTCGACTCCCTTCTCGACGAAGGCCGGTCCCCGGACGACGTTCTCGTTCTCACGACCGGCGAGTCCCACCCCTGGACCCAGCACGAACTCTCCTTCGGGGAGGACGCCTACTGGCGCCAACAGACCGAGAGCGAGGACGTGTTCTTCGCCGAGGCGTCCGCTACCGAGCACCTCAGGTCCCGGGGCGTGGTGGTCCTCGCCGTCAACGGAGGTAGCGACGCGCAGGCGGCTGCTGCGCTGCCTGCAGCTCTGGGGAAGGCCCACGACACCCTGATCGTGTGCGGGGACCCGCAGCGGTTGCGCGCGCTGCTGTGATCCGACGGCGCCCGCCGCTCGGGCAGACCGTGGCGGTGCCTGCTGCTTCGGTCCGCCGCCCGCACCGGCGGGGCCGTGCGGCCCCCGACCCGGCGTGACCGACCGGAAGGCGGAAGTCAGGCACGTCAGCCAGTGTGTTCGCCCGTACATGGTTCGCGGACATCGGCCGGGGCCTGCGCAGGCTCCTTGCCGGCTGTCGTCTCGCCTCCCGAGGGGACAGTTGCGTGCGGGTGCCGCCCGCCGCGCTCCTCTCCGAAGACCTGCCAACCGCCGGGTGTGACGGTTATGTAGGCGCCGCACCGCAGCCCGTGCAGCGTGCAGGCGTCGCGGAGCCCCCACATCCACGCGCCGTCCAGCTCGGTCCAGCGATGGTCTCCGCTGCGGTGGCAGACGAGGACCGCGGTCCGTAAGGGGACGCGTCGGCGCAGGTCGTGCGGTATCACTCGGCGCAACCTGTCGAGCAGAGCGTTGCGGAACTCCCATCCGTCGGGGTGTTCCGTCTGCTGTCCGAACGACGCGCTGGCCGCGAGTCGTTCGTCCGGGTTCAGCACAGCGACGATCACGGTGGTGAGCGCGGTGCCGTGCCTTTCGCAAAGTTCCCTGATCATCTCCCGCGGGTTGCGCAGCAGCGGAATTCCGGCCGACGACCACTCGGCGGGTTCCAGGGCACGACTCAGCCTGGAGGCGGAGTCGGTGGTGGGCGGCGGGGGAGTGAATCCGAAGGTCACGTTCCTCCCTCCGTCCAGTTGGCGCTACCAATTCTCCTGTGAGCCAAGCCACTCGGCAACGGCGATACTCCGGTTCCGAGCACTTCCGTGAAGGACGGCGAACACGCATGCGCGCACTGCCACGAACAACTGCCCGCGATGGGCGGTCGGTTGGGGAGCAGTGTCCGATCTCTCGTGCCCGGTGGAAGACGGCTGCCAGCGTGTGCGCCGCCTGCCGAAGGTTCCTCAACCCCATCCGACTCTTCCTCTCCGCTCAGCTCTGGATGCCGAGTACCAGGGGCAGTACCGCCTCGGCGCCTGCCTTGCGAAGCAGCCTTCCGCCGACTGCCAGCGTCCATCCCGTCTCGGTGTAGTCGTCGACGAGCAGCACGGGGCCTCGGGCCTGCGTCACGGCTTCGGCCGTCGACGCCGGGAGTTGCATGGCTCCTTCGAGGGTTCGCACTCTCTGTGCGCTGTTGCTCCGTGGTGGGACGCCGGCCTCGTACGCGGTGGCGACGTTCCCGAGCAGGGGCATCCGACCGATCGCAGCGACGCGCTCCGCGAGCGAGCGCACGAGTTGCGGTCTCGACGTCGACTCGACACCGACCACCCCGACCGGACGCCGAGGGGCCTCTGCCTCCCCGGATGCCCAACCTCCGGGCCCCTTGGCCCACTCGGTGAGCACGGAGACGACGGCCTCGAGGACGTCGTCGGGCACGGGAGCGTCCGATGCTTGCGGGGCGACCATCGGACGAAGACGGTTACCCCAGCCGATGTCCGAGAGACGGCCCAGGGCTCTGCCCGCCTCTGTCCTCTCTGTTTCCGGGATCTTGCCCTTCAGCTCGAGGCCGATGGACGGAAGGCCCGTGGGCCACATCTTCCGGGGTTCCACCTCCACGCCGGGACGGTGGAGTTCTCCGCGTGCCGCGGCGAGCGTCGCCTCGGAGATCTCGGCTGAGAAGCGCGGTGCGGTGCAGTTGTCGCAGCGCCCGCAGGGAGCCGCGTGATCGTCGTCGAGAAGACGGCGCAGGAATTCCATGCGGCAGGCGGACGTGCGTGCGTACTCCCGCATCGCCTCCTGCTCGGTCTCGCGTTGCCGCGCGATCCAGGCGTACCGCTCGGCGTCGTAGGTCCAGGGCGCGCCCGTGGAGGTCCAGCCGCCCCGCACCTTCCGCACGGCGCCGTCCACGTCGAGCACCTTGAGCATCATCTCCAACCTGCCGCGCCGCAGGTCGACTTGCGGTTCGAGAGCCGGGAGGGACATCGGGCCGGGCGCTTCCTCCAGGACACCGAGAGTCCTTCGGACCTGATCTTCGGGCGGGAAGGCCAGGGAGGCGAAGTACCTCCAGATCGCCTGGTCCTCCTTGCCGGGCAGGAGCAGCACCTCGGCGTGGTCGACGCCACGTCCGGCCCTGCCCACCTGCTGGTAATAAGCGATGGGGGAGGAGGGAGAGCCGAGGTGGAGGACGAAGCCGAGATCCGGCTTGTCGAAGCCCATTCCGAGCGCCGAGGTGGCGACGAGTGCTTTGACCCGGTTGGCTAGGAGGTCGGCTTCCGCTGCCTCGCGGTCGGCTCCCTCCGTGCGGCCCGTGTAGGCGGCCACCGGGTACCCGCGGCTCCGTAGAAAGGCCGCCACTTCTTCGGCTGCCGAGACGGTGAGCGTGTAGACGATGCCGCTACCGGGAAGTTCGGCGAGGTGGTCGGCGAGCCACGCCAAACGGTGTGCGGCATCGGGGAGTTCCAGAACGCCGAGACTGAGGCTGTCACGCTCCAGCGTGCCCCTGAGGATCAAGGGGGCGCTCTCCTCCGAGGAATCGGTGCCCGAGGTGTCGATACCGGTACCGAGTTGCTCCGCGACGTCGGCCGTGACGCGTGAGTTCGCCGTGGCGGTGGTGGCGAGGACCGGGACGCCTGCCGGCATCTCGGCGAGGACCGTACGCAGCCTCCGGTAGTCCGGACGGAAGTCGTGGCCCCAGTCGGAGATGCAGTGGGCCTCGTCCACGACGAGGAGACCCGTGGACGCGGTGAGCTCGGAGAGGGGGCCGTCGCGGAACTGCGGGTTGTTGAGCCGCTCCGGGCTGATCAGCAGGACGTCGACAGCGCCCTCGGCGATCTCCGCGTGCACCTCTTCCCATTCCTCGGGGTTGGCGGAGTTGATCGTCCGCGCTGTGATGCCGGCTCGGGCGGCTGCCGCGACCTGATCCCTCATGAGTGCGAGGAGAGGCGAGACGAGGACGGTGGGACCGCGGCCACGGCGCCGGAGGAGAGCCGTTGCCACGAAGTAGACGGCGGACTTACCCCATCCCGTGCGCTGCACCACGAGGGCCCGTCGCCCCTCTTCCACGAGCGCCCGCACCGCGCGCCACTGGTCCTCTCGCAGGCGGCCCTCGCCCTCGGGTTTGCCCACGAGCCGGGAAAGCACGGAGTCGGCTTCGTCGCGCAGGTCTGTCTCAGTCATGGACCCATGGAACCCGAGACGACCGACACTCGCCCAACTGCCCTTGTGGATAACCGCTGATTGATGCGATCTATACGATCAATGCGGCTTGCTGGGGACAACGCACGACACGGATCTCGCTCTTCGGTGCATGCTGCCGCCCATGGACTTCGACCCCTCGACGCCTGCCCCAGCCGCAGGCAACACCGAAGAAGCAGGCCACCGAATCCCCGACCACATCGGCAGCGGAGGCCGAACAGGACTCCTCACGCTGCCTCAGCTCGCGGAGGTGCTGCCCTACCTGCTCGGCTTCTTCCCCGACGACTCGGTCGTCCTCGTGAGAACAGCATCCGGCGACGGCGGCATCGCCGGAGCGCTCAGGGCCGACCTGCCGCCCGAAGACGCCGAACCCCACTTCTTCGCCGCGGCGTTCGCCGAGTCGGTGCTTCCGGAAGAAGCCGGTACAGAGGCGTTGACCGGCCGCCTGCCGGAGATCGAAAGCGCCGTCCTCCTCCTCTGCCGCGACCCTGGGAAGGATGAGCCACCGCGTGCGGTACGCCGACGGCTCAGGCCCCTCGCGGAGGCGTTGAGGCGAGCCTGCGAAGCGCGTGGTGTTGCCGTTGCGGAAGTGGGCGGGGTCTCAGCCGGTCGCTGCTGGTCCTTCTTCTGCCCCCTTCCGGACTGCTGCCCTCCGGACGGCAACCGCGTTGCGCACCCCGGGACTTCGACGTCCCCCATCGCAGCGGCAGCCGTCTACGAGGGCTACCGCGTCCCCGAACGGAGAAGCCGGCTGGAGCTCAGGTTCGCCCCGCTGGCAGCTCCTGCCCTCGAGGCGCAGGAAGCGGCCCTGCGCAAAGCCGGAGCCGATCGGAGCGCGGCCGCCGCGGACCGGTCGCATTCCGAGGGGGGCGGGGTCGAATCCGTCGGTCTGGGGCTGCGCCTTCTCCACCGTTTCGTCGCTTCGCCCCCGAAAGCTCTGGCGGACGACCGGGCCGACGCCCATGACGACGTGCTCGTCGCCCCGGACGAGGCGGCACGCCTCATCGTGGGCCTCCAGAACGAGCCCATGCGCAGGTGCGCAGCCGATTGGGTGGGGGGTTCGATCACGCTCGGCGCCGGTCGACTGTGGAGGGCGCTCGCCAGGCGCTGCGTCGGCCCGTACGCACACTTGGCGGTACCGCTGCTGGCGCTCGCAGGGTGGACGTCGTGGCTCTCCGGAGACCTCACGGGTTCACGGATCGCCAGCAGCCTCGCGCTACGGCGCGATCCCGGTTACCCCTTCGCGGTCCTCGTCCACCAGGTCTGCAACCGGGGCCTCGATCCGGCACCGTTTCTCCGCTCCTGGCCGCAGCCTCCGCACGGCGACGGAACCGGGGGAGGGGCGGCCCCGCCCTGACCATGCGCAGGTGAGCCGTATGCGGTTCTTGCCGTGACCAACGTCCGTGGTCGGCAGGTGAATCCGCCGACCAGGCAGACGAGAAGGGCGACTCCGATGTGCGCGCACCCCGTGCAGTCCGTGGAGGCTACGCGACCTCAACAACCGCTGCACACAAGGCATTGCACCGTCCACGGAACGGAGGCCGCCCACTCCCGGTGCGAGGCCCGGTTGCTGCCGCCGTTCTGGAGTCGATCGGGCGTTCCCAAACGCCTGTTTATCGTCAGTGCGACGACTAGGATCGGGCCATGCCCTTCGAGCCGTCGGTCCAAGCCCCGTTCGCTGTCGCCGTCGACCTGGTCGTGCTCGCCGTGCACAGGTCTGCGCTGCGCACTCTCGTCGTGCGACGCGGCGAGTCGCCGGATCGAGGACGGTGGGCTCTGCCCGGGGGCTTCGTCGGGGCCCAGGAGGACCTGGAGGCTGCTGCCGCCCGCGAGCTCAAAGAGAAAACAGGGCTCTCCGTCCACGTCGCCGGCAACGGCGACGGCGCACACCTGGAACAGCTGGCCACGTACGGGGACCCTGGACGTGACCCGCGGACAAGGGTCGTCAGCGTGGCCCACCTGGTGCTCGTCTCGGGGCTCGGAGAGGGGCAAGAGTCGTATACCGGCGTCGTCAGGGGATCGGTTCTCGGGGATGTCGCCGGTGGAGAGCCCGAGGTGCGATGGGTACCCGTCGACGAGCTGCTGCCGGGGGACTCCGAAACGCACCGAAGAAGCGCTCCGTCTCTTCTTGCCTTCGATCACGACCGCATCCTGGCGGAAGGTGTCGATCGGGCCCGGGCAAAGATCGAGTACTCCTCGCTCGCCACCTCCTTCTGTCCGCCGGAGTTCACGGTGGGGGAGTTGCGCAGGGTCTACGAGGCGGTGTGGGGGGTCGCCCTCGATCCCCGCAACTTCCATCGCAAGGTCACGGGTACGCCGGGCTTCCTCGTTCCGACCGGCGGCACGACCTCTCGCCAAGGCGGGCGCCCCGCACAGCTGTTCAGGATGGGCGGTGCCACTCTACTCAATCCGCCGATGCTGCGTCCCGAGGCGTGAGCGGTGTCTTGCCGAGCGGTGTGAACTGCGGGCCGCGTTGCCAGTAAAGTCGGACATATCGCGTTATCTTTCCTGGGTGTGTCCTCCAAGCGCCCTGCGGAGAATCGATGATCCAGGCCATCGGGCTCACCAGCACCCCTCGTCGCCGGCAGCGGCCGACCGTCGACGACCTCACCTTCGAGGCGCGACCAGGCGCCGTCACCGTGCTGTGCGGACCGAAGGGTTCTGGCAAGACGAGCGCGGTAGAGCTGATGTCGCAGCTCCGAGCAGGGCGAGGCGTGGCCCTCTTTCGCGGACGCCCGATGCACCGAGTACCCCAACCCGCCCGGGAGATCGGACTGCTGCTCGATGAGGTCCCGGGACACCCGGACCGGACAGCCAAGGGGCACCTACGGATGATGGCCGCTGTCGCAGGCGTGCCCGCAGCACGCGTCGAGGACGTACTCGCCGTGGTGAACCTGGACGGGATGGCGGGGCAGCGGCTCGGTGCGTTCTCCCGAGGCATGGGCCGCCGCCTCGGGGTCGCGGTCGCCCTCCTCGGCGATCCGCACACGCTCGTCCTCGACGAGCCGACGGCCGGTCTCCCGCCGAGAGAGGCGAGTTGGCTGCACGGCATCCTTCGCGGCTTCGCCGATCAGGGCGGCACCGTCTTCGCCACGACCGACGACCCCGAGGAGGCCGCGGCCGTCGCCGACCGCGTACTCACCCTTCGCCACGGGCGTCTGGTGGGAGACGAGAACGCCTCCGAGTTTGCGCAGACGCGGCTGCGCCCCCGCATCGTCGTCCTCTCCCCGGACGCCGAGCGGCTGGCCGGCATTCTCGTCACGGAGGCCGAAGCCGGCCAACTCGCCAATGCCGGGGAGCACGTCGAGGTCGTTCGCGAGAGCGAGGACCGACTCTCCGTGTACGGAGCGAGCTGCGCGTCGGTGGGCGACGCCGCCTTCCGCGCCGGTGTGCTCGTCCACCGTCTCGCCGTGGAGGGGCGCCTGCCGCGGGAAGAACGGGTCGTCCCTGAGCACCTGTTGCGCATCCCCGACCCGGCCACCGGCGCACGCCGGCCCACCCTCCCCGAGGTGACGATCGAGACGAGTTCGCCCGGAGCCTCGCGGCGAGCCGTCGCGACTGCGACGCCGCTGCCGACGGCGCCCGAGAACGCCCTGCCGCGTCCCGCGCGAACCGGTCCGGGTCCGGAGTCCGTCGATGCCGAATGCGAGGCGGACGGGCAGAAGGCCTCCGAGCTTCCGAGCCCTCTTCCGCCGAAGCTGCGCACGGTGCGTCCAGGCCCCGTGGCACCCGTGCGGTACGAACTCCTCCGGATGTTCGGCGTGCGTACGCCCTGGTTGATCCTTGCGGCCGCGGTGCTCGCGTCGCTCGCGCTCGGTACGGCCGCCGTCATCTTCGGCGAAGGGCTCCGCACGAGCCCCCTGCCCCCGTTGGTGTCCGTCGTCACGGGATGGGCGGACCCGGCGCTTCTTCTGTTGCCGCCCACCGCCATCGCCGCCGGGGTTCTCGGTGCGCTCTCCTTCGGCCAGGAGTTCCGCTTTCCGTCTCTCGCACCCCAGCACCTGCCCGTGCCGCGGAAACTGGGCCTGTCGACGGCGAAGCTGCTCGTCTCTGCGGCCGTCGCGATCGGTCTCACGCTCGTCGTCGCGCTCGTCAACGCCTCGGTACTGAGCGCCTGTTACGGCCTCGGGGTGTTGGATACGCGGGCACCAGCGGGAGCCGGAGCCCCCTGGTATGTCCAGCTTCCAGCACTCGCCGCGCTCGCCGTCGGCTGCGCATGGGTGGGTCTCCTCGCCGCCGGGCTCGCCCGACGGACGGCCGCCGGGCTGCTCGCGCTCGCCGCTGTGCCGCTCGCGGCGACGACTGCACTGCGCAACGTCTTCGCTGTCGATCCGTTGGCCGCGCTTGCGAGCGTCCCCGGAGAGGTGGAGCGCTGGACCGAAGGTCCCCTGCCCGCCGGGTTGGAGCGCTGGATCGGCGTCCTGCTGCACGTCGCCGCCCAGCCGCTCGGCCAGGCCGTGGCTCTGGCGCTGACCGCCCTGCTCTGTATCTACGCACTGACGGTTCTCCGTACCCGGACCCGTTGAGAAGTCCGACGAGGGCCCGCCGGAGAAGTCGCGGCGGGCCCCAACGGCCTTGCCGGCGCGCGGAGATGGCGGCGGACCGTCCCTTCCCCGATCGGCGTCAATCGAACGAAACCCAGCGATCACCCTTTCGTGTGCTTTTCACCAAAGCCCTCAAGACAGCCCTCAAGCCCGTCCCACAGGCGGCCGACAAAGGATGCGTGACTACCCTTGCGCACTCCACGATGACCTCGGCTCGCCACACCAACACCGGCCTCGTCGGTCCAGGCGAGCTCGACCGCTACGCGTACGCCGAATCCTCCGGAGCGGCCCGTGCCACCACCAACGCGCCCGCATGGGACGGCGCGGAGGCAGACGTCAACCGAGTCGGCCGGCGCACCGCCGGAAGCCGCGGACGTGGCCTCCACGGCCAACTCGTCCAGCAGTTGGGGCAGATGATCGTCTCCGGCGACCTGGGTGCGGACCGCCCGCTCGTTCCCGAGGAGATCGGCCAGCGCTTCGAGGTCTCCCGGACCGTCGTCCGCGAGTCCCTCCGGGTCCTCGAGGCGAAGGGGCTCGTCAGCGCCAGGCCCAACGTCGGTACCCGCGTGCGCCCGGTGAGCGACTGGAACCTCCTCGACCCGGACATCATCGAGTGGCGGGCCTTCGGCCCCCAGCGCGACAGTCAGCGCCGCGAACTCTGCGAACTGCGGTGGGCGATCGAGCCGTTGGCCGCACGCCTCGCCGCCGGCCGCACCAGGGACGAGACCCAGCAGCGGCTCGCCGACATGGTCGAGATCATGACCCAGACCCTTGCCCAGGGCGACACCCTCACCTTCTCGCGTGCAGACGCGGAGTTCCACACGCTCGTGCTCCAGGCCGCGGGGAACCGCATGCTGGAGCACCTCTCCGGCATCGTCTCCTCGGCGCTCCAGGTCTCGGGCGGTCCGTCGAGCGGCGGCTGCGACGTCTTGACGGAGGGGGCGCTCGCTCAGCATCAGCGCGTCGTCGAGGCGTTGGGCGCCGGCGAGGGTGCCGTCGCGGAGAGCGAGATGCGCCAACTCCTCGGCGGGCGGGCCGAAAAGGCCGAGGAGGCAGGCGTGCAGCCGGAGGCGGCGAGGCAGGCCGCAGGGCAGCCCGGCCCCGACCACGTGGTTCCGCCGCCCCGCGAGCACTGAGCACCACCACGTCCGGCGGATCGGCCCGCGGCAGCCGCCCGGGCCCGACTCCGCGGGAGCGGGCACCGCTCCGTGCCGGAGCGCACGGTGCCCCCGGCCGCCCCACCGCGCGGTGGGGCGGCCGATCTGCGCCCGGCGCGCGAAAGTGCGCCAAATCTCCTCAGTGCGCGCCCCGCGGCATGAGGCGGGAGAGGCACCATGGAGCCGTTCCGCCTGATGCGGTCAGGCACTCGGAGACGGGTGAGGTGGGATCGCGAGGTGCTTTCTTCCCTTGTGACCGCATCTGTTGGGGTATGGAGTGTGACTCGCGCCACGTGAATTGGGCGTAACGCTTTGCGTGCCAGCGCGATGACTCAAGAGGTGACAGCCGCGGAAGGAATAAGAGGCCCCCGCAGGGGGCTTCGGTCTGAAGACTCATCCCTCCACTGCTCAGCCCGCGCCGTCGGTTGATCCCCGCCGACGGCCCGCCGTTTCCATCGTTCCGAGAGGTTGTTCGTGTCGGCCAGCACATCCCGTACGCTCCCTGCGGAGATCGCCGAGTCCGAGTCCGTGATGGCGCTCATCGAGCGGGGAAAGGCTGAGGGGCAGATCGCCGGCGATGACGTACGTCGGGCCTTCGAGGCTGACCAGATTCCGCCAACCCAGTGGAAGAACGTTCTGCGCAGCCTCAACCAGATCCTCGACGAGGAGGGCGTGACGCTGATGGTGAGTGCCGCAGAGGCGCCCAAGCGCACCCGCAAGAGCGTCGCAGCGAAGACCCCGGCCAAGCGCACCGCTACCAAACCCGTCCCTGCCAAGAAGAAGGTCAGCCCGACCCCGGCGGCGACGTCCGAGGCTCCCGCTGTGTCGGCCCCGGCCGACAGCGAGCCCTCGGTGGAACCTGCCGAGAAGAAGGCCACGGCGAAGAAGACCACGGCGAAGAAGGCCACCGCCACCAAGAAGACGGCGGCGAAGAAGACCGCGACGAAGAAGTCCGTGGTCGAGGAGCTCCTCGAAGGAGCCGAGGAGGTCATCGAGGAGCAGCCCCCGATCAAGCCCGGAAAGCCCGGAGCCGAGGACGGCCCCACCGCGGAGCTGAAGAACGAGAACGAGGGCTTCGTCCTCTCCGACGACGACGAGGACGACGCCCCGGCGCAGCAGGTCGCCGCCGCCGGCGCGACCGCCGACCCGGTCAAGGACTACCTCAAGCAGATCGGCAAGGTCCCCCTCCTCAACGCCGAGCAGGAGGTGGAGCTCGCCAAGCGGATCGAGGCCGGCCTCTTCGCCGAGGACAAGCTGGCTGCGGAGGACAAGCTCGCGCCGAAGCTCCAGCGCGAGATGGAGATCATCGCCGAGGACGGTCGGCGGGCGAAGAACCACCTCCTGGAGGCCAACCTCCGTCTCGTGGTCTCCCTCGCCAAGCGGTACACCGGGCGCGGGATGCTCTTCCTCGACCTGATCCAGGAAGGCAACCTCGGCCTGATCCGCGCCGTGGAGAAGTTCGACTACACCAAGGGCTACAAGTTCTCCACTTACGCGACGTGGTGGATCCGCCAGGCGATCACCCGGGCCATGGCCGACCAGGCACGGACGATCCGCATCCCGGTGCACATGGTGGAGGTCATCAACAAGCTGGCGCGCGTCCAGCGGCAGATGCTCCAGGATCTCGGCCGCGAGCCCACGCCGGAGGAGCTCGCCAAGGAGCTCGACATGACCCCGGAGAAGGTCGTCGAGGTCCAGAAGTACGGCCGGGAGCCGATCTCGCTGCACACGCCTCTCGGTGAGGACGGGGACAGCGAGTTCGGTGACCTGATCGAGGACTCCGAGGCCGTCGTCCCCGCGGACGCGGTGAGCTTCACGCTCCTCCAGGAGCAGCTCCACTCGGTGCTCGACACCCTCAGCGAGCGCGAGGCCGGCGTCGTCTCGATGCGCTTCGGCCTCACCGACGGGCAGCCGAAGACGCTCGACGAGATCGGCAAGGTCTACGGCGTGACGCGTGAGCGCATCCGGCAGATCGAGTCGAAGACGATGTCGAAGCTCCGTCACCCGTCTCGCTCCCAGGTGCTCCGCGACTACCTGGACTGAGCGCCGAACAGCCGTGTGGGGGCCGGAGGGACACCTCCGGCCCCCACGTGTGTGCGGTCTCCGGATGCGGTGAACGCGACGGAGTATGACCCTGGGTGTTCACAGAGCTCCGTACAGTCAGGAGGCCGTGGCTCTATGCGCACCTTCCGCCCTCACCGCCCCCGCCGGCCGCTGTCGGCCGCCCCGCTACTGGCCGCATTGACCGGCGCGCTCCTCATACCGCAGACGGGCGAGGCGATCGCCAAGGACCGCGTCGTGGTCGGAGGCCAGGCGGTGAGCACGGCGCAGCACCCCTGGGTGGTGGCTCTGTCGAGCCGCTCGGTCTTCGGGCCCAAGCGTTCGGGGCAGTTCTGCGGCGGCGCCGTCGTGGACGCCCACACCGTCGTCACGGCGGCCCACTGCCTGAGCACCAAGGTCCTGGGCGTCGAGCACTCCAAGGTCGGTGACCTCAAAGTGATCAGCGGACGAACCGAGATCAACGGTTCCGCGGGGGAGGAGCTGCCGGTGCGCAAGGTCTGGGTCAACCCCGAGTTCAACGGCAGCAGCGACGTGGGGGATCTCGCGGTGCTCACCGTCGACAAGGCGTTCTCGAAGAATTCCGCGGTCCCGATGGCCGCGGAGGGGGACGCTGCATATGCGCCGGGCACCGACGCCAGGGTGTACGGCTGGGGGGACACGACGGGGCAGGCGGACTACTCCTCCTCGCTCCGCGCCTCGGACGTACAGGTCCTCTCGGACCGCACCTGCGAGCGCGCCTACACGAGCGGCGGAGAGGCCCGGTACAAGGCGGAGTCGATGCTCTGCGCCGGTGTCACGGGCGGCGGTCGGGATGCGTGCCAGGGGGACAGCGGTGGTCCGCTCGTCGCCAAGGGGCGGCTCGTCGGGCTGGTCTCCTGGGGAGCCGGGTGCGGGGAGGCCGGTCAGCCCGGCGTCTACACGCGGATCTCCGCCGTGCTGGCGAAGATCAAGGAGCAGAGCTCCTAGCGGCCGGACGCGCTACGGGCGGCCGCCCCCGGTGGCTGGGGGTGGCCGCCCGTGTGGCCGGCTGTGCCGGTCCGAGCTCGTCGGATGCGCGGTCACGGACGTGCGGGGCACGCCGCACGTCCGGTCGGGAGGAGCCTCAGCGCTCCTCTTCGCCTGCGGTGGAGGGAGTCGCGGTGAGCTTCTCCGTCTCGTCCTGTATCTCCGCGGCGACCTTCTTGAGCTCGGGCTCGAACTTACGTCCGTGGTGGGCGCAGAAGAGGAGCTCGCCGCCGCTCGTGAGCACCACGCGCAGGTAGGCCTGGGCGTTGCAGCGGTCGCAGCGGTCTTCGGCCGTCAGCGGGGTCGCGGGGGTCAGAACTGTAGTCACGTCGCCTCTTCTCTAGCTCGACGAGCTGTCGTACCTGGGTCAACATCCAACCAGGCCGAAAACGTTCCCGGTGTGGCGCAGATTCCCGAGATTTTTCCCGGGCGGCCGGGATGTTGCCGGGTGGCGGCGAATGGCCGTTGTGCAGGTGGGTCCGTATTCACACTGTGTGCGGTTGTCGTGCTGCGTGCAGTTGTCCGCCTCGGAACCACGACGTCGTCGTTCATGAGGACGTGCCCGGAGCCTAAACGGTTCATGCCCCCTTGGGAACGTGATGTACGCGTCACGAGACGGGTTCTTCGAACAGGTTATCGAGGTTGGGCTAGCATGGCGTCTTCCTGGGTGGCGTATCACGCAGTGTTCAGGGGCTCGGTACCCTCTGACCCGGTAATCCAGCCACCACGAACAGAATTCAGCGAGGAGCGAACCGCGTGACCGCCGACACTCCCGTAGCTTCCGGGGACCCCGTCATGGCCTCCGGCACGGGGAGTTCCGCCCGGGCCTCCGGGGGAAACTCCACGTCGTCCACCGCACTGCTGAGCGGGGCAGAGCGGGAGGGCGGCTCCAATTACACAGCGCGGCACCTGCTCGTCCTCGAGGGGCTCGAAGCGGTCCGCAAGCGGCCCGGCATGTACATCGGCTCGACCGACAGCCGCGGCCTGATGCACTGCCTCTGGGAGATCATCGACAATTCGGTCGACGAGGCGCTCGGCGGCTACTGCGACCGCATCGAGATCCACCTGCACGACGACGGTTCCGTCGAGGTCAGGGACAACGGGCGCGGCATCCCCGTCGATGTCGAGCCGAAGACGGGGCTGAGCGGCGTCGAGGTGGTGATGACCAAGCTGCACGCCGGCGGGAAGTTCGGCGGCGGCTCGTACGCGGCCTCCGGTGGGCTGCACGGTGTGGGCGCCTCGGTGGTGAACGCGCTCTCCTCGCGGCTCGACGTCGAGGTCGACCGGGGCAGCCGTACGCATTCCATCAGCTTCCGCAGGGGCGTCCCCGGTATCTTCACGGAGTCCGGTCCCGACGCCCCCTTCGACCCCGCGACGGGGATGTTGAAGGGGAAGAAGCTCCCCAAGACGCGCACGGGCACACGCGTGCGCTACTGGGCGGACCGGCAGATCTTCCTCAAGGACGCGAAGCTCTCGCTGGAGACGCTCCATGCGCGCGCCCGGCAGACGGCGTTCCTCGTCCCCGGGCTCACGCTCCTCGTGCGCGACGAGCGCGGGACCGACGGGGCGGAGCCGAGCGAGGAGGTCTTCCGCTACGACGGCGGGATCAGCGAGTTCTGCGAGTACCTCGCGCAGGACCGGGCGGTCTGCGACGTCGTCCGCCTGCAGGGCGAGGGCAGCTTCAAGGAGACGGTGCCGGTCCTCGACGACCGGGGGCACATGATCCCGACGGAGGTGCAGCGGAGCCTCGGCGTCGACATCGCGCTCCGTTGGGGCACGGGGTACGACACCACGGTCCGGTCGTTCGTCAACATCATCGCGACGCCCAAGGGCGGAACGCATGTCTCCGGTTTCGAGCGGTCGCTCACCAGGACGGTGAACGAGGCGCTGCGGGCCGGCAAGCTGCTGCGCGTCGCCGACGACGACGTCGTCAAGGACGACGCGACCGAGGGGCTGACGGCCGTGGTGACGGTGCGTCTCGCGGAGCCGCAGTTCGAGGGGCAGACCAAGGAGGTCCTCGGCACCTCGGCCGCGTCGCGGATCGTCGGGCAGGTGGTGGCGAAGGAGCTGAAGAAGTTCCTCACCTCCACGAAGCGCGACGCCAAGGCGCAGGCGCGCGCCGTCCTGGAGAAGATCGCGGCGGCCGCGCGCACGCGGATCGCCGCGCGGCAGCACAAGGAGGCGCAGCGGAGGAAGACGGCGCTGGAGTCCTCCGCGCTTCCGGCGAAGCTCGCCGACTGCCGCAGCGACGACGTCGAGCGCGGCGAACTCTTCATCGTCGAGGGGGACTCGGCGCTCGGCACGGCCAAGCTCGCCCGCAACAGTGAGTTCCAGGCGCTGCTGCCGATCCGGGGGAAGATCCTCAACGTGCAGAAGTCCTCGGTGTCGGACATGCTGAAGAACGCCGAGTGCGGGTCGATCATCCAGGTCATAGGGGCGGGTTCGGGGCGTTCCTTCGACATCGACCAGGCCCGCTACGGCAAGGTGATCTTCCTCGCCGACGCGGACGTCGACGGCGCGCACATCCGCTGCCTGCTGCTGACGCTCTTCCAGCGGTACATGCGGCCGATGGTCGAGCAGGGCCGGGTCTTCTCCGCCGTGCCGCCGCTCCACCGGATCGAGCTGACCCGTCCGAAGAAGGGCGAGGAGAAGTACATCTACACCTATTCGGACAACGAACTCCACCAGAAGCTGCTGGAGTTGGAGCGCACAGGTACGGCGTACAAGGAGTCGATCCAGCGGTACAAGGGCCTGGGTGAGATGGACGCCGACCAGCTGGCCGAGACGACCATGGACCCGCACAAGCGCACGCTGCGGCGCATCAACATCAGCGATCTGGAGGCTGCCGAGAAGGCGTTCGATCTGCTGATGGGGAGCGACGTCACGCCGCGCAGGGAGTTCATCAGTTCCTCGGCCGCGACGCTCGACCGCTCGCGCATCGACATCTGACGAGGCAACGGGCCGCCCCCGCACAGGGGTCGGCCGGCACCGAGCCGTGCGTCGCGTCGGGGTGTACGGCTCGGTGCCGCGTGCCGATCGGTCGGAGCGAGCGCTCCCGTGCATGCAAGTCACCTGAAGAGGTGAATGATCGGGGATTGTCCTGCCGGCGATCTCGCACTTACGGCAATGCTGGGGCATGCGCATCGAAGACCCCTGGCACGACTCGTTCGCCTCCGACCGGTGCGACCAGGCGCCGCCGACGTCCGCCGGTTCCGGGCGTATCGAGGCGGACGGCAGGCACTCCGTCGAGCCGCCTGCCGACGAGCGAGCGCGGGCCGCGCGCGTCACGGGCCCCCAGGCCGCGGGCACGCAACTTCCGTCACCGGCAGGGGAGTCGGAGCGCGAGCGCCGCGCGCGGGAGGCGGTGTACCTCACCGTGCAGCGGAGTCCGGCGTTCCGGCAGGTGCGGAGCCGGTACCGCGGGTTCGCACTGCCGGCCGGTGCGGCCTTCCTGCTCTGGTACCTCTCCTACGTCGTCGCGGCGACGAGCGCGCCCGAGGTGATGGCGAGACCGATCGCCGGCGTCTTCAACGTGGGGATGGCCGCCGGGCTCGCCCAGTTCGCCACCACCTTCCTGCTCACCTGGGCGTACGTCAGGCACGCAACGCGCCGCAGGGATCCGCTCGCCCTCGAACTCCGGTGGGAGACGCAGGAGATGACCCGCACCGCTGTCCGGGGAGGCGCGCGGTGAGCGGCGGCCACCCGATGTCTACGCTGCTCCTCTTCTGCGCGGTCGTCGCCGCCACGCTCGCCATCACCACTTGGGCGAGCCGTCGCCGCCAGGGTTCCCCGGAGGAGTTCTACGCCGGCGGACGGCTCTTCTCGCCTATGGAGAACGGTTTCGCCCTCGCGGGCGACTACATGTCCGCCGCCTCCTTCCTCGGCGTCGCGGGGCTCATCGCGCTCTACGGCTACGACGGCATGCTCTACTCCGTGGGGTTCCTCGTCGCCTGGTTGGTCGTGCTGCTCCTCGTCGCCGAACTCGTCCGCAACTGCGGGCGGTTCACCCTCGCCGACGTCGTCGCGGCGCGGCTGGGAGCACCTGCGGTGCGCGTGGCGCTCGGCGTCTCCTCGGTGACCGTCTCCGTGCTCTACCTCGTCGCGCAGATGGTCGGCGCCGGAAGCATCGTCGCGCTGCTCGTCGGGCGGACGGGCGCCGCCGAGACGTGGACGGTGCTCGGGGTCGGCGCGCTGATGATCGTCTACGTCTGCTGCGGCGGGATGCGGGCGACGACGTGGATTCAGATCGTCAAGGCCGTGCTGCTGACGGGCGGCGCCGTCACGCTCACGGTCATGGTCCTCGCGCGGTTCGGCGGCGACCTCGGGGCCCTCCTCGCCTCCGCAGCCGAACACAGCGGCCACGGCGCCGAGTTCCTCGCGCCCGGCCTGCTCTACGGCGGCGGATGGGCCGCGCGCCTCGACTTCGTCAGCCTGGGGCTCGCGCTCGTGCTCGGCACCGCGGGCCTCCCGCACATCCTCGCGCGCTTCCACACGGTGCCGACGGCGCGGGCGGCAAGGCGCTCGGTCGTCTGGTCGATCGGGCTCATCGGCGGCTTCTACCTGATGACGATCGTCCTCGGGGCCGGAGCCGCCGCGCTCGTCGGCAGCGGAGCGGTGCGCGCCGACAACGCGGCAGGGAACACGGCGATCCCGCTCCTCTCCGTCGAGTTGGGCGGTGGCGCGGGCTCGACGGGAGGGGCGGCGCTCTCGGCGATCGTCGCGGCCCTCGCCTTCGCGACGATCCTCGCGGTGGTCGCCGGCATCACCCTCGCCGCCTCGGCCGCCGTCGCGCACGACCTGTGCTCCTCGCTCCGGCGCGCACGGCGCACCGCACGCAGCGGTGCCGCCGAGGTCCGGACGGCGAAGGCCGCAGCCGCCGGCACGGGAGCGGTGGCGGTCGCCCTGGGGCTGCTCGCCAAGGACCTCAACGTCGCCTCGCTCGTGGGGCTCGCCTTCGCCGTGGCGGCGTCGGCGAACCTGCCCGCCCTCCTCTATGCGCTCTTCTGGAGCCGCTTCACGACGCGCGGCGCACTCTGGTCGGTCTACGGCGGCCTCGTCCCCGCGCTGCTCCTCGTCGTGCTCTCACCGGTGGTCTCCGGTAGTGCGCACTCGCTCTTCCCGGGCGTGCACTTCGCGTACTTTCCGCTGGAGAACCCCGGGTTGGTCTCCATCCCGATCGGCTTCCTCGCCGGCTGGCTCGGCACCGTCACCGCGCGGGAGCCGTGCGATCCGGCGCGGCACGCGGAGACGGAGGTGCGGGCGCTCACCGGTGCGGGTGCGGCGTAGCCGGGCTCAGACGGCCGTCGGCGTCGGTTCGCCGCTCCGCGCCTGCGGCTCGATCCGGAGGACCTCCTGGCGCACGCCCGGTTCGGGGACGCTCCCGCAGCTCGCGGGGGACGGCGCCCCCTGCCCCGTCGCGCCGTGCACCAACCACCGCTCGCCGCACGCGTGTTCCACGGTCGCGGTCCAGCGGGTGCCGTCGTCGCCGGTCTCCAGGACGTCGACGGCATCCTCGCGCTCCTCGCCGAGGTGCGAGCGGAGCGCGAGGTCCGCCGCCTGACCGGTCCGGTCCCAGGCCGAGCGTCCGCGGCACCCCTCGCCGAGCACCCGGCCGCGGCGAGCGGCCGCCAGCACCCGTCGTGCGGAGTCCGCGGTGGCGCGGCCGTAGGCGTAGCCGTACGGGAGCACCAGCAGTGTCGGTGCGAAGCGGTGCCCGCCGAGGTGGCTGACCTCCCACACCTCCGCGTCGGCTGTCGCGGAGAGCTCCTCGGCGTGCGGGCGCCCGAGTCGGGCGCAGCAGAGGTCCCGGCGTCCGTTGGTGCACACCAGGGCGAGCGGCGCGGCGGTGGTGCGCGGTTCCCACAGCCCCTCGTGGCGGCCCGCGCCCAGCGCCGCGAAGTCGAGTGCGGTGAGGCGGTGCGGGGAAGCCAGCGTGGTCGTGCGCACCCACGAGGCGCCGGGCGCGGTGTGGGCGAGGAAGGCACGGCGCGGTGCCTCCGTCGCGGCGTGCCGTCCGGTGCTGCGGATCAGTGCGACCCGTACGCCGTGGGGGGCTCCGGCCGATTCGAGGAGGGCGCCGAGCGCCGGGTCCAAGCGGCTCTCGGTGAGGGCCTTCGCGCCCCAGGGGCCCGGTTGTTCGAGGAGCAGCCAGGTCCGCGCGTGAGCCGCGGTGGCGGCGAGCGGCTCGGCGAGGGCGTCGGCCGCGCTCGTACACGTCATCACGGGGTGACCCTAGCCTCTCTCGCACCGCTCCTCCCGCCTGTCGCAACGGATGCCGGCCGATACGATCGGACGGGTCGCCACGCTGCAAGGGCACAAAAGGAAGGCACAAGTGACCGCACGACGCGTACCCGTCCTCGTCCTCGCGGGTTTCCTCGGCGCGGGGAAGACGACGCTCCTCAACCACCTGCTGCGGCGCAGCAGGGGCACGAGGATCGGGGCCGTCGTCAACGACTTCGGAAGCATCGAGATCGACGCGATGGCCGTGAGCGGTCAGGTGGACGCGATGGTCTCGCTCGGCGACGGCTGCCTGTGCTGCGCCGTCGACACCAATGAACTCGACGGCGTCCTGGAGCGGTTGGCCAGGCCGGAGGCGCGGATGGACGTGCTCGTCGTCGAGGCGAGCGGCCTCGCCGAGCCGGAGACGGTGATCCGTATGATCCTCGCGAGCCGCAGTCCGCACCTCAGGTACGCCGGGCTCGTCGAGGTCGTCGACGCGGTCGAGTTCCCTGCCGCGCTGGAGCGGCACCCGGAGTTGGGGCGGCACGTCACCGCTGCCGATCTCGTCGTCCTGAACAAGACGGACCGCGTGGGGGAGGACGAGGCGGAACGGTTGCGCACCGGGTTGCAGCGGCTCTCGGGCGGCCCCGTCGTCCGGGCCTCGCACGGTCGCGTCGATCCCGAGCTCCTCTTCGACGCACCCGAGCGGGACCGCCCCGCCGTGCAGCAACTCTCCTTCGACGAGGTGCTCTACGGGGACGAGGGATGCGAAGCGCCCGGGGCCCACGACGGGCACCTGCACGCCGCGTACCGTTCCGTCGAGTTCACCGCGGGGGAGCCGCTCGACCCGGGAGCGCTCCTCGCCTTCCTCGACGCCCGGCCGGTGGGCCTGTACCGGATCAAGGGGAGCGTCGACTTCGGTCCTGCCGATCCCGGGCGGCGGTACGGCGTCCACGCCGTCGGCGGATTCCTACGGTTCACGCCCGAGCGCTGGGGTACCGGCGAGGAGCGGGCGACCCGTCTCGTGCTGATCGGCACCGATCTCGACGAGGAACGGCTCCTCTCCGGGCTCCGCGCCTGCGTCGCCGGACCCGACGCGGCACCCGGGGCGTCGGCTCTGTGGGGCGTCCTCCGCCACACCGACGCCCGGCTCGCCGACGGCGGTGAAGACCCCGACTGGAGCGCGGAGTTCGCCGAACCGCCCGAGCTCGACGCGCCGGCGCCCTAGGGGCGCGCACGCGCGGCGCCCGCGGTCTCCCGCGGGCGCCGGTGCGGATCAGACGGGCCCGGCCACGGCGGCGACGGGCTTGGCGAGCGGCACACCCGAGCCGTCGCGGCGCGGGTCGGGCTCGGGGAGTTCGGCCGGTGCGCCGGAGGCGGTCGCGGCGCGGGCCGGGGACGGGCCGACCCAGGCGAAGGTGAGCCGGTCCTCGCCCTTGAGGAAGCGCTGGCAGCGCACGCCGCCCGTGGCGCGCCCCTTGCGCGGGTACTGGTCGAAGGGCGTGAGCTTGGTCGTGCCGAGGGAATCGGCGAGCGTGCCCTCCGTCCCTGCGACGGTGAAGACCGAGGCGTCGGCCGAGGGGTCGACGGCGCCGAAGAAGAGCGCCCGCGAGCCCTCCGCCAGTTTCACGCCGGCGACACCTCCGGCCGGCCGCCCCTGCGGACGCACCTGGCCCGCCTGGTACCGCAGCAGGTGCGCGTTCTCGGTGACGAAGACGAGGTCCTCCTCACCCGTGCGCAGCTCGACGGCGCCGACGATCCGGTCGTCGCCCTTGAGTGTGATGACCTCCAACTCCTCCTTGTTCGACGGGTAGTCGGGGACGACCCGTTTCACGATCCCCTGCTCGGTGCCGAGAGCGATGCCGGGCGACGACTCGTCGAGGGTGGTGAGGCAGACGAGGCTCTCGCCCTCCTCCAGGGTGAGGAACTCGCTGACCTGGGCGCCGCCCGAGAGGTTCGGCGTGCTCGCCTTCTCCGGGAGCTGCGGGAGGTCGACGACGGAGACGCGCAGCAGGCGCCCGGACGAGGTGACGGCGCCGACCTCGCCGCGCGTCGTGGCGGGGACGGCCGAGACGACGACGTCGTGCTTGCTGCGCTTCGCCGACTCAGCGAACGAGGTTTCCCCGTTGGCGGTGCGCGCGAGCAGCCCCGTCGAGGAGAGGAGCACGCGGCACGGGTCGTCGGACACCTCGAGCGGTACCGAGACGACGGGCGCCTCCGCCGAGTCCAGCAGTTCGGTGCGGCGGGGCGTGCCGAATTTCTTGGCCACGGCGGACAGTTCGGAGGAGACGACCTTGCGCAGCTCCTTGTCGGATTCGAGGATCTCGGTGAGGCGGGCGATCTCGCCGGTGAGCTTCTCCCGCTCGTCCTCCAGCTCCAGGCGGTCGAACTTGGTGAGCCTGCGCAGCGGGGTGTCGAGAATGTACTGGGTCTGTACGTCGCTGAGCGAGAAGCGCTCGATCAGGGTCGTCTTGGCCTCGGCCGCGTTCTCGCTGGAGCGGATGATCCGGATCACCTCGTCGATGTCGACGAGCGCCACGAGCAGCCCCTCGACGAGATGGAGCCGGTCCCTCCGCTTGGTCCGGCGGAACTCGCTGCGCCTGCGCACGACTTCGAAGCGGTGGTCGACGTAGACCTGGAGCAGCTCGCGCAGGCCGAGCGTGAGCGGCTGGCCGTCGACGAGTGCCACGTTGTTGATGCCGAAGGAGTCCTCCATCGGCGTCAGCTTGTAGAGCTGCCCCAGCACGGCCTCGGGGTTGAAGCCGTTCTTCACCTCGATCACCAGGCGCAGGCCGTGTTCCCGGTCGGTGAGGTCCTTGACGTCGGCGATGCCCTGAAGTCGCTTGCCGTTGACGAGGTCCTTGATCTTGGAGATGACCTTCTCCGGCCCGACGGTGAACGGGAGTTGGGTGACGACGAGGCCCTTGCGGCGCGCCGTGACCTGCTCGACGGAGACGGTGGCGCGGATCTTGAAGGTGCCGCGGCCCTTGGTGTAGGCGTCCTTGATCCCGTCGAGACCCACGATCCGACCGCCGGTGGGCAGGTCGGGGCCGGGGACGAAACCCATGAGGGTTTCCAGGTCGGCGTTGGGGTGCTTGATCAAGTGCCGTGCCGCCGCGATGACTTCGCCGAGGTTGTGCGGCGGCATGTTCGTCGCCATGCCGACGGCGATGCCGGACGCCCCGTTGACGAGGAGGTTGGGGTACGCGGCCGGGAGCGTGCCGGGTTCGTTCTGGCTGCCGTCGTAGTTCGGCGCGAAGTCGACCGTCTCCTCGTCGATCGACTCCGTCATGAGGCCCGCGGCCGGAGCCGAACGGCACTCGGTGTACCGCATCGCGGCGGGCGGGTCGTCGTTGCCGAGGGAGCCGAAGTTGCCGTGGCCGTCGACGAGGGGCAGGCGCATCGTGAACGACTGGGCGAGGCGCACCAGCGCGTCGTAGATGGCGCTGTCGCCGTGCGGGTGCAGACGGCCCATCACTTCGCCGACCACGCGGGCGCACTTGACGTACGAGCGCTCCGGGCGAAGCCCCATCTCGTGCATCTGGTAGAGGATGCGGCGCTGCACCGGCTTCATGCCGTCCCTGGCGTCGGGGAGCGCGCGCGAGTAGATGACCGAGTACGCGTACTCCAGGTAGGAAGCCTGCATCTCGTCGACGACGTCGATGTCGAGGATGCGCTCCTCGAGATCCACGTCTCCTTGGGAGTTGCTCCCCGAGGCGCCTGCGGGTGCGGGGGATGTGCTGCGGCGGGCCATCGCGGCTGCGGCTCCTTCGTTCTGCGTTCGTCTGCTTCTGTTCGGCGGTGTGCGGGGTGGTGCGCGGCGTCGGACACGGGGCACCTGTCTGGCGGCGGGTGTGCCTGCGGTGCCGGCGGCGCGGCGGTGCCCTCGCGCCGGGTGCGGGTGTGCGACGCCGACCATTGTGGCCCGCGCCGCCGACAGTCGGCCCGCCGACCCGGCACACGCGCCCCCCGAGCGGCCCTCGCGGGCCCCGCGCACGCTCCGCGCGCCCTGCCGTGGACGTGCGCCCGCGGTTCGTCGCACGGCCCGCGTTGTCGTACCCGGCACGTACGTTGGTGATCTGCGCGGCGCACGGCTGAAGGCTGGCCGGTAACCGTCGGGGGAGTTCAGGGGGAACTTCGCATCTCTCCCAGGTGGTTGCCTAGAGTGACAGCATCGTCCGCTGCTACGCAGGCGACGTACGCGACAGCGGTGCACGCGATCCCCAGCGTGTTCTTCAGCGAGCGAAGGGACTCCACGCCCATGGGCCACACGCCCCCGCCCTCCTCCGCGCAGCAGGCGCCGACGGGTGGGCTCAGCGCCACCGAGCACCGACTCCCCAACGGACTGCGGGTGGTGCTCTCCGAGGACCACCAGACCCCGGTCGCCGCCGTCTGCCTCTGGTACGACGTCGGTTCCCGGCACGAGGTGGAGGGCCGCACCGGCCTCGCTCACCTCTTCGAGCACCTGATGTTCCAGGGCTCCGCACAGGTGGCGGGGAACGGCCACTTCGAGCTGGTCCAGGGCGCCGGCGGCTCGCTCAACGGCACCACCAGCTTCGAGCGCACCAACTACTTCGAGACGATGCCGGCGCACGAGCTCGAACTCGCCCTGTGGCTCGAAGCCGACCGCATGGGTTCGCTCCTCACCGCGCTCGACGAGGAGTCGATGGAGAACCAGCGCGACGTGGTCAAGAACGAGCGCCGCCAGCGCTACGACAACGTCCCCTACGGCACCGCCTTCGAGCGCCTGACGGCGATGGCCTACCCCGAGGGCCACCCTTACCACCACACCCCGATCGGCTCCATGGCCGACCTCGACGCCGCCTCCCTGGAGGACGCCCGGGCCTTCTTCCGGACCTACTACGCGCCGAGCAACGCCGTCCTCTCGGTCGTCGGCGACATCGACCCGGAGCAGACGCTCGCCTGGGTCGAGAAGTACTTCGGCACCATCCCGTCGCACTCCGGCAAGCAGCCGCCGCGCGACGGCTCGCTCCCCGAGGTGATCGGCGCCGAGCAGCGGCAGTTGATCGAGGAGGACGTCCCCTCCCGGGCGCTCATGGCCGCCTACCGCCTGCCCGCCGACGGCACCCGCGCGGGCGACGCCGCCGACCTCGCGTTGACGGTGCTCGGCGGCGGCGAGTCCTCGCGCCTCCACAACCGCCTCGTCCGCCACGACCGCACGGCCGTCGCCGCCGGCTTCGGGATGCTCCGCCTCGCCGGCGCTCCCTCCCTCGGCTGGCTCGACGTCAAGGCGTCGGGCGGCGCGGAGATCGCCGAGATCGAGTCCGCCGTCGACGAGGAGCTGCGCCGCTTCGCCGAGGAGGGGCCGACCCCGGAGGAAATGGAGCGCGCCCAGGCGCAGTTGGAGCGCGAGTGGCTCGACCAGCTCGCCACGGTGGGCGGCCGCGCCGACGAACTCTGCCGCTACGCCGTCCTCTTCGGGGACCCCCAGCTCGCCCTCACCGCGACCGCGCGCGTCCTCGCCGTCACGGCGGAGGAGGTCCGCGAGGTCGCGGCCGCGCGCCTGCGGCCCGACAACCGCGCGGTCCTCGTCTACGAGCCGACCGAGGCCCCCGCAGCGGACGCCGAAGCGACCGCGCACGACCAGGAGGAGACCGCCCAGTGAGCGAGGCAGCAGGCACCGCGGGTGCCACGATGGAGTTCCACCCGCAGCCGCAGAGCGGCCGCCCCCAGCCGTGGGCCTTCCCGGCACCCGAGCGGACCCGACTCGCCAACGGGCTCACGCTGTTGCACTGCCCGCGGCCCGGCCAGCAGGTCGTGGCGGTCGAGGTGAACCTCCCCGCCCCCCTCGACACCGAGCCCGAGGACCTCGACGGCGTCGCCACGATCATGGCCCGCGCCCTGAGCGAGGGCACGGACAAGCACGACGCGGAGGAGTTCGCGGCCGAGCTGGAGCGGTGCGGCGCCACCCTCGACGCCTTCGCCGACCATCCCGGCGTCCGCGTCTCGTTGGAGGTCCCCGCCTCTCGCCTGCCGAAGGCACTCGGCCTCCTCGCCGATGCGCTGCGCGCCCCCGCCTTCCCCGACGCGGAGATCGAGCGCCTCGTCGCCAACCGGCTCGACGAGATCCCGCACGAGCTCGCGAGCCCGGCCCGGCGCGCGGCGAAGGAGCTCTCGCGTCAGCTCTTCCCGGTCGGGTCGCGCATGTCGAGGCCGCGGCAGGGCACCGAGGAAAGCATCGCGCGGATCGACGCGGCGGCCGTCCGCGCCTTCTACGAGGCCCACGTCACCCCGCACACCGCGACGGTCGTCGCCGTCGGGGACTTCGGCGACCTCGACCCGGAGGCCGTCTTCGCCGACACGCTCGGCGCCTGGACGGGCCGGGTGATCGAGCCGCCGCCGATGCCGCCGATCACCGCGGACGACCGCGGACGCGTCGTGATCGTCAACCGCCCGGGGGCGGTGCAGACGCAGCTGCTCCTGGGGCGCGTCGGTCCCGATCGGCACGACAGCGTCTGGCCCGCGCAGGTCCTCGGCGTCTACTGCCTCGGCGGCACCCTCACGTCGCGCCTCGACCGCGTGCTGCGCGAGGAGAAGGGATACACGTACGGGGTCCGCGCGTTCGGGCAGGTGCTGCGGTCGGGGCCGGCGTCCGGCGAGGGCGTCTCGGCCGGCGCCTCCCTCCTGGCGATCAGCGGTTCGGTGGCGACGGACGTCACAAAGCCCGCCCTCGCCGATCTGTGGGAGGTGCTCCGCACCCTCGCGGCCGAGGGCCTCACCGACGAGGAGCGCGACACCGCGGTGCGCAACCTCGTCGGTGTCGCCCCGCTGCGGTACGAGACGGCCGCGGCCGTCGCCGGCACCCTCGCCGACCAGGTGGAGCAGCACCTTCCGGACGACTACCAGTCCCAGCTGTACACCCGCCTCGCGGAGACGGGGACAGTCGAGGCGACGGCGGCCGCGGTGAGCGCCTTCCCCGCGGACCGTCTCGTGGCGGTGCTCGTCGGGGACGCGGAGCAGATCGCCGACGACGTCCGCGAGTTGGGGATCGGCGACGTCGAGATCGTCGACTGAGCCGCAGACCGCGCCGAGGCGGTGGACGGGCACCGGCCCGGCCACCGCCTCCGTCGTTCTCGGCGCTGCGCCGTGCGCGCGTCCGTGCCCGCGAAAGGAATGACCGGTAGAACTCCCGCACGCCGGCGGTCTTTTCACGTCGTATTCACACGGACGGAACATGCGGTCCCCGAATCGGCCGTTCGCTGCCCTACAGTTCCCTCATGCGAATCTCCGCGCACTCGGTCTGCACAGCGATACGCGACGAGATCATCGCGGGCGCGCTGCCACCCGGCAGCAGGCTCACGGAGGACCTGCTCGCGCGCCGGTACGGCGTCTCCCGGGTCCCGGTGCGCGAGGCGCTGCGGACGCTCGACTCCGAAGGCTTCGTGACGATCCGGCCGCACGCCGGCGCCTTCGTCGCCGAGCTGACCTCCCGCGAGGCGGCCGACCTGCTGGACGTGCGCCTGCTCTTGGAGCCGCTCGGCGCCGCGCGTGCGGCGCACCGCCGGACCGAGGCGCACCTGCGCGTGCTGCGCGGACTCGTCCGCCTCGGCCGCCGCCGCGTCGCCCAGGGCCACCTCTCCGACCTGCGCCAACTCGGAGAGTGGTTCCAGGAAACGCTGACACAGGCCGCCGACAGCAAGGGCCTCGCCGACCTCCTCACGCAGCTGCGGAGAAAGGTCGCCTGGCTCTACGCGGTGGAGCCCGCCGCACGGGCGACCGACTGGCAGGAGCGCGGCGCCCTCGTCGACGCAGTGGCGAGAGGCGACGCCGAGCGCGCCCGTGCACTAGCGGCCCGTGAGGCCGAACACAGCGCGGCGTTCCACCGGTTGCGGCGCGCCGCGCCACTGCGACCCGAAGGTGTGTGACCGCGCGAAACCTGCCGTCGACACGGTGCGCGCGCCTCCGTGACACGGTCCGTACACAAAGACGGAGTAATTCCACTCACGCGGTTCGCGCAAGTCTCACGCCTGTGATTTCGCACCCGAAATGCAACGCAATCCTCAGACGGCTTCGGGCAGTTCGTCGAGCCCCTCGGAGACGAGCGTGGCGAGCCGGTCGAGAGCGGATTCCGCCTCCGCTGCGTCGGCATCCCCACCGGCGGCGAGAACGATCTCGTCACCGCCCTCGGCGCCGAGCGCGAGCACCCCCAGCATCGAAGCGGCGTTGACCGGATCGCCCCCCTCCTTCTTGCGGACGGTGACGGGGATGCCGGACGCAGCGGCGGCACGGCAGAAGATCGAGGCGGGACGGGCGTGCAGCCCTTCGGCCCAGCCGATGATGACGTGACGCTCGGCCATGGTGTTCCCCTTCGTGCGGCGGTCGGTTCCTGGACGTGCCGGATGCGGCCGGCGGCGACGGCGCACCGCCGCCCGCCAAGTCTGGCACGTGCACCTCTGCCCACCGGAGCCGTTCGGCCATGCCCCACGGGTGCCGCAAGGCCCGCTCCCCGAGCCGGCGTCGGACATACCCTTGGATCATGCAGAGCGATGCGGAGGCCGGCGCGCGCCGAGGAACGCAGGAACCGCAGACGTCCGTCTACCCGAGCCACTGGGAGGCCGACGTGGTCCTGCGCGACGGCGGCACCGCCAGGATCAGGCCGATCACGCCGGAGGACGCCGACCGCCTCGTCAGCTTCTACGAGCAGGTCTCGGACGAGTCGAAGTACTACCGTTTCTTCGCGCCCTATCCCCGCCTCTCCGACCGCGACGTCTGGCGCTTCACGCACCACGACTACGTCGACCGGGTCGGCCTCGCCGCCACGGTGGGCGGCGAGTTCATCGCGACGGTGCGCTACGACCGCATCGACGCGACGGGCCGCCCGGCGATGGCCCCCGCCGAAGAGGCCGAGGTCGCCTTCCTCGTCCGCGACGACCAGCAGGGCAGAGGCGTCGCCTCGACGCTCCTCGAGCACATCGGCGCCGTCGCCGGGGAGCGCGGCGTCCGCAGGTTCGCAGCCGAGGTGCTCCCCGCCAACAGCAAAATGATCAAGGTCTTCACCGACGCCGGCTACTCGCAGCGCCGCAGTTTCGAGGACGGCTCCGTCCATCTCACCCTCGACCTGGAGCCGACGGAGCACTCCCTCGCCGTGATGCGAGCGCGTGAGCAGCGCGCCGAGAGCCGCTCGGTGCACCGGCTCCTCGCGCCGGGCTCCGTCGCTGTGGTCGGCGTCAGCCGCAGCGGCGAGGGCGCGGGGCACACGGTGCTGGAGAGCCTGCGCACCGCGGGTTTCACGGGTCGACTCCACGCGGTCAACCGCGAGTTGGAGCCCGCCCGTGCGGCGGATGCCGAACCGCGGCGCCTCGGCGGAGTCCCCGCGTACCGCTCGGTCGAGGAGGTCCCGGAGCAGGTCGACCTCGCCGTGCTCGCGGTGCCCGCCGCCTCGGCGGCGTCCGTCGTCGCCGAGTGCGGGCGCGCCGGCGTCCAGGGGCTCAGCGTCCTCTCCGGCGACTTCGGCCGCGGGGAGCAGCGCGAACTCGTGCGGCTCGCACGGTCGTACGGGATGCGCCTCGTGGGGCCCGACGCCTTCGGGCTGATCAACACGGACCCGGAGGTGCGGCTCAACGCCACGCTTTCGAGGGAGATGCCGCGAGGCGGCCGCATCGGCCTCTTCACCCAGTCCGGAGCGATCGGCATCGCCCTGCTCGAAGCCCTGCACGGCCGCGGCACGGGCCTCTCCTCCTTCGTGTCGGCAGGGAACCGCGCCGACGTCTCCGGCAACGACGTCCTCCAGTACTGGGACGAGGACGACGCGACCACCGTCGCCCTCATGTACCTCGAATCGATCGGCAATCCGCGGAAGTTCACGCGGCTCGCCAAGCGCACCGCAGCCCGCAAACCGGTCGTCGTCGTCAAGGGAGCGCGGCACAGCGGCAGCGCGCCCCCGCCGGGGCACGCGGTCCCCGTGTCGCGGACGCCGGACGCGACGGCGACGGCCCTGCTCCGCCAGGCAGGCGTGATCATGGCCGAGAGCTACACCGAACTCCTCGACGTCGGCGTCCTCCTCGCCTGCCAGCCGCTGCCGGCAGGGCCGCGGGTCGCCATCCTCGGCAACACGCAGGCGCTGGGCCTCCTCACCTACGACGCCTGCCTCCTCGACGGCCTGCGTCCGGGCGCGGTCGTCGAACTCGCCGCCGACGCGGGTCCCGCGGACTTCGGCACCGCCCTTCGCGAGGCCCTCCGCGACCCGGAGTCCGACGCCGTCGTCGTCACCGCGATCCCCTCGGTCGCGACGGGCGTCCCCGGCGATCCGCGCGGCGCCTCCGCCGAGTTGGCCGACGCGCTCGCCGAGGCGGCGGAGGGCGCGGGTAAGCCGGTCGCCGTCGTCCACCTCGCCTTGGAAGGGCTCGACGAGTCGCTCGCCGAGCGCTCCTTCCCCTCCTACCCGACGCCCGAGCGCGCGGCGCACGCGCTGGCGGAGGCGGTGGGGCACGCGCGCTGGCGTCGCACCGCGTCCGGCGCCGGACGCGTCCCCGAGTACGACGTGGACGAGGCGGAGGCAGCCCGCATTCTCCGCGGCGCCGTGGAGCGGTTCCAGGCGCACGCCCCGGCCGCCGCGCCCCCCGAGCCGCTCGGCCAGGGCGCCCCCGGCGCCGAGGCGCCCTCCCGTCCGGACCCCGGCCGCCCGGGGCCCGGATTCCCCAGCCGCAGCCACCCGCTCGAACCGGCCGAGACCGCACGGCTGTTGGACGCGTACGGCATCCCCGTCCGCACCGCGCTCCCGGCCCCGGACCCCGATGCGGCAGCAGCGGCCGCCCGCACGCTCGGCTACCCCGTCGCGCTGAAGACGACGGCGCCGCACCTGCGCCACCGCTCCGACCTCGGCGGCGTCCGCCTCGACCTCGCCGACGAGGACGACCTGCGCCGCGCCTACGCCGAACTCACCGAGGCGCTCGGCGGCCCGGCCGAACTCCGGCCCGTGATCCAGCAGATGGCGCCCAGGGGCGTCGACACCGTCGTCCGCGCCGTCCTCGACCCCTCGATCGGCGCCGTCCTCTCCTTCGGCCTCGCGGGACCGCCCTCCGAGCTCCTCGGCGACGTCGGCTACCGCCTCGTGCCCGTCACCGACACCGAGGCGGCGGATCTGGTGCGCACGATCAAGTCCGCGCCGATCCTCTTCGGCTGGCGCGGTGCCCAGCCCGTCGACACCGCGGCGTTGGAGGAGCTGCTCCTGCGCGTCTCGCGGCTCCTCGACGACCACGCGGAGATCGTCGGCGTCGACCTGGACCCGGTGGTCGTCGCCCCCAGGGGCCTCACCGTCCTCGGCGCCGCCGTGCGCTTCGCGCCCCCCGAGCCCAGCGCCGACCTCGGTCCGCGGCGTCTCCCGACGTATTGAACCGGGCGCTCCGCACGAGCCGGCGGACGGTCGCCAACCGGGAGCTTTCGGCACCCGCTGTGGGCCGTAGGATGGCCCACATGGCGAAGACCGGTACGACGACGCAGGGGCTGCGCGCGGCGATCGAGCGCAGCGGCTACTACCCGGCCCTCGTAGCCGAGGCAGTCGAGGCTGCGGTGGGCGGCGAGGCGGTTGCCTCGTTCCTCGTCCACCAGGAGACGACCTTCGATTCCAACGAGGTCCGACGCCACGTCACCGTGCTCGTACTCACCGGCACGCGCTTCCTCGTCAGCCACACCGACGAGCAGGCCGCCGACGGCACCTCGCCCTCGCCCTACGCCACCACCTCGACCGAGTCGGTGAAGCTGGAGCGGATCTCCTCGGTCGTGCTCTCCAGGGTCGTCGCCAACCCCGAGTCGTACACTCCGCGCACCCTGCCGCGCGAGGTCGTCCTCACCATCGGCTGGGGCGCCGTCTCGCGCCTCGACCTGGAGCCGGCGACCTGCGGCGACCCCAACTGCGAGGCCGACCACGGCTACACGGGCTCCTCCACGGCCGACGACCTCTCGCTCCGGGTGAGCGAGGCCGGCGACGGTCCCGACACCGTCCGGCAGACACTCGACTTCGCGCAGGCGCTCTCCGAAGCCACCGCCGGGACCCACGGCGGCACCGGCCGGTGATCGACCCCGCCGCCCCCCACGACCCGGTACCGCTCGACCCGGCCACCGTCCCCGTCCCGCGGTACGGCACCGCCTCCCTCGCCGACCTGCTGCCCACCGCGGCGGCGGGATTGGACGTCCCCGGCTTCGCGCCGAGCCTGCCCGTCGAACCGGCCGACCGCGTCTGCGTCTTCCTCGTCGACGGCATGGGCTGGGAGCTGCTGCGCCGGCACCCGGCGGAGGCCCCCTTCCTCACCTCGCTCCTCGACACCTCGCTCGGCTCCACCGGTACCCCCCTCACCGCCGGCTTCCCGTCGACGACCGCCACCTCGCTCGCCTCCGTCGGCACCGGCCTCCCGCCCGGCGTCCACGGCCTCCCCGGGTACACGGTCCTCGACCCGGAGGAGAACCGGCTGATGAACCAGCTCCGCTGGCAGCCGTGGACCGACCCGTACCGCTGGCAGCCCCACCCGACGGTCTTCCAGCGCGCGGCGGCCGCGGGCGTCGCCACCTGCCAGGTGACGGCACCGCACTTCGAGGAGACGCCGCTCACCCGGATCGCGCTCTCCGGCGGCGAGTTCCTCGGCCGCCTCTCCGCCGAGGACCGCATGGACGTCGCGGCCGAGCAGCTCGCCGCGGGCGACCGCTCCCTCGTCTACACCTACTACGCCGACCTCGACGGCAACGGGCACCGCTACGGCGTCGACTCGGACGCCTGGCGCGGCCAGCTCCAGTACGTCGACCGCCTCGCCGAGCGCCTCGCCGAGCAACTCCCGCCCCGCTCGGTCCTGTACGTCACCGCCGACCACGGCATGGTCGACGTCCCCCGCACCCCCGAGGCGCGCCACGACTTCGACGAGGACTGGGAGCTGAGCGCGGGCGTCGCCCACCTCGGGGGCGAGGGCCGGATGCGGCACATCTACGCGGTGCCGGGCGCCGCGGGCGACGTGCACGCCGTCTGGCGCGAGGTGCTCGCAGGCGACGCGTGGGTCGCCACCCGCGAGGAGGCCGTGGCGCTGGGCTGGTTCGGTCCTGCCGTCGAGGAGCGGGTGCTGCCGCGGCTGGGGGACGTGCTGGTGGTGATGAGCGGTGTCGGTGCGGTCGTCGCGAGCGAGCGCGAGCCGAAGGAGTCGGCGCTCGTGGGCATGCACGGTTCCGCCACCCCCGCGGAACAGCTTGTTCCGCTCCTTGAGGTGCGGAGCTGAGGCAGGCTCACAGCAGCCGGCGGCTGATCACGCTGAAGTGGGCGCCCTCCGGGTCGGCGAGCGTCGCCGTCCGCCCGTACGGCGACTCGTGCGGTGGCCGGACCGTGCGGCCGCCGAGGCGCACGGCCGTGCTGACGGCCGCATCCGGGTCCTCCACGGCGAAGTACGTTTTCCAGTGCGGCCCGCGGTCCCGTGGCAGCCGGTCGCCCACGCCGAGGACGTCCGCGATCGGCTGCCCTTCGAGGCGGAGCGTCAGGTAGTCGGGCGCGGATTCCTCGGCGAGCGCGTCGTGGCCGAAGACCTCCCGGTAGAACGCCTCCGCCGACCACGCCTCGCGGACGATCAGTTCGTACCAGACGGGGATTCCCGTGACGCCGACCTCCGCGACCCGCCACCCGAACCTCCGCGTCCCCTCCCAGACCCCGAAGGCGGCGCCCGCGGTGTCCGAGGCGATCACCACGCGCCCCTCCGCCTCCCATTCGACCGGGCCCACCGCGACCGTGCCGCCGTGATCGCGGACCTCAGCGGCCGTGGCGCCGGCGTCGCCGCTCGCCCAGAACGGCAGCCAGGTCACACGCAGCTGCTCGGTGCCGGCCTGCCGCTCGCTCATGCCGGCGACCGGCTCCCCCTTCACGTAGGCACGTACGTACGGGCCGAGCCCGCCGGGACCCGACTCGAACTCCCAGCCGAAGAGCCCTCCGTAGAACTCCTGTGCCGCCGCGAGCCCGCGGACCGGGAGGCTCACCCAGCAGGGGGCGCCCGGCGCGGGGGTGGGATGGTCGGCAGCCTCGCTCATGCTTTGCTCCTCATCACGTGTGCTGTGCAAACTCGACTCCGGTGGTTCCTGCGGGTGTTGCCGGTATCGGCCGGGGCCCGGCCGTACGGAAGAGCGGCCCTGCGACCGTGCCGTGGTGCGCGAAGATGAGCGGCATGAGAGACATCATCTCCGCAGCCGAACTCGCCGGCGACCTGAAGGCCGGGGAGTCGCCGACGCTCCTCGACGTCCGCTGGCAACTGGGCGGTCCGCCGGGACGCCCCGAGTACGCCGCAGGCCACCTGCCCGGCGCCGTCTACGTCGATCTGGAGACCGAACTCGCCGGCCCGCAGCAACCGGGCACCGGCCGTCATCCGCTGCCTTCCGCCGAGCAGTTCGGCGAGGCGATGCGCCGCGCAGGCGTACGGCAGGACCGGCCGGTCGTCACCTACGACGCAGGCGGGCCCAGCGGCGGCTGGGCCGCGGCGCGCGCCTGGTGGCTGCTGGGGTGGGCGGGGCACCAGCAGGTCAGCGTCCTCGACGGCGGGCTCGCCGCATGGTGCGCGGCCGACCTGCCCCTCACGACGGAGGAACCGCAGCCCGCCGAGGGCGACTTCCTCCCCCTCCCCGGCACCTTCTCCGTGCTCGACCCGTCGAGCGCCGCGTCCCTCGCCCGGCGCGGAGTGCTGCTCGACGCGAGGGCGGCCGAGCGGTACCGAGGGGACGTCGAGCCGATGGATCCCGCGGCCGGGCACATCCCGGGGGCCGTCTCCGCGCCCACCACGGAGAACCTCACGGACGCCGGAACCTTTCGCACGCCCGAGGCGCTGGCGGAACGCTTCGAAGCGCTGGGGGTGCGGCCGGGGGCCGAGGTCGGCGTCTACTGCGGCTCCGGTGTTTCCGCCGCCCACGAGGTGCTCGCGCTCCGGCTCGCGGGGATCGGTGCGCGGCTCTTCCCCGGCTCGTGGAGCGAGTGGTCCGCCGACCCCGCGCGGCCGGTGGCGACCGGGCCCGAGCGCGGCTGAACCGCGCCGGGCCCGACCGCGGACCCGGCGGACGGGTCTGCGCGGTCGGGCCCGGCGCACTGATTCAGCCATCGAAGGGTCGGCTCCGGGAGCCGGGTTCACTCCTTCTTGCGACGCGTCCCGAAGACGATCTCGTCCCAACTCGGTACCGCAGCCCGGCGACCGGGGCGTACGCCGTCGGCCTCGGCCTGGCGGTCCGTGCTGCCCTTGAGGCGGTCCCTGTGGGCGGCGACCGAGCGCGGCATCAGGACGTCGGCGTAGGCGGAACCGGCGCTCGCCGCCGGTGCCGGCGGCTCGACCTCCTCCGGCTCCTCGACCTCCGCGCTTTCCGGCTCCTCCTGCTCGGTCTCGACGGGTGGCGCACTCGCCGACGCCGCCGGGGGAGCGGACTGCTGCTCGGGGACGACCATGTCGCCGCGGAAGCTCGGCACCGCCTCCAGGAGGCTGGTCAGCGAATCACGTTCGCCGTCGCCCGCGGTCTCGACCATGTCGTCGACGGGCAGGGCCTCCGACTCCGGCTCGGTCTCACGGGGTTGGCCGCTCTCGCGCTCCCGCGGCAGCCGTGCGATCCGCGGCACGAACGGGAAGCTCGGCTCCGGGGTGTCGTCGGCCTCGCCGATGAGGGAGCGTGCCCCCTCGTCGACGGCCTGGACGAGACGGCGCGGTGGGTCGTAGGTCCACGTCGCGGAGTGCGCCTGGGCGGCCACGCGGTAGGCGAGCAGCACTTCCCAAGTGCCGTCGTCCCTGCGCCAGGAGTCCCAGTGCACGGTGTCCCGGTCGGCGCCGCGGAGGAGCAGGCGTTCGCTCACCGCTTCTCCGAGCTGCGGTCCCGAGTTCTCTCCGGGGCGGCGCACGGGCGTCTTCCGTGCCCGTTCGGCCATGAATGCCCGCTCCGCCAGCACCGGCCCTTCGAAGCGGCGTACCCGGTCGACCGGGATGCCCGCCATGGATGCGACCTCCTCGGCGGAGGCACCGGCTCGTATACGAGCCTGGATGTCCCGCGGGCGGAGGTGGCTCTCCACCTCGATCTCGATCTGGCCGAGCCGCGCACGGTCGTTGCGGACCGCGGCGCGCAGCCGCTCATCGATCGGAAGGGTGTATTCCGTGCTGTCGGCAGCTTTCAGCACCAGCCGTGTGCCGTCGTTGCTGACGGCCACGACACGCAGTTCGGGCATGGGAACCTCCCGGGTGGTGCCTGCCGACGTCACGTGCGTCGCTGCTCCCACTAGACGAGTGTGGCCTGCCCGGGCGCAGCCTGCCACAACCTTGCCGACTTGCCCGACGTACCGAGCGAGTGCCCGAAGCCGCCGTTATGGCACGGTTACCTCCTTGCAACCCATGGTGACCGTCGGTCACCCTGTGCAGCCTGCGCCGGTCAGTCCGAGACCAGGGCTCGCCACACTACTCCATTGGGCCACCCGGGTGGACCGCCTCGCCGCCGAAGTTGCTCCCCGGCAAGGGAGTTGGCACCCCGAGTCTCGCCGATCCCGGACGGCCTCGGACGGGGAACAGGGTAAGCGGGTGGGGAGCCTCACAGAAACCGCTTAAGCGGAACCATTGCCTTCGCCTGAAAGTCCCTTAGTCGTGCACAGTGGCTGAGAGTGTGCCAACAGGGGCGGTAAATGGACAGAAGAGACCCAGCGGACCCTCCGAGCGACGAGGAGCAGCAGCAGGAGAAGGCGAAGCGGATCGACGTCAGCCCTGCGCAGGTGATGGGCAGCGCCGTCGCCGCGGTGATCGCGGCCTTCGCGGCCGGCCAACTCGGCGTCTACGGAACCTTCATAGGCGCCGGCGTGATGAGCCTCGTCGCCACCAGCGGTGGCCCGCTCTTCCAGCACTTCTTCCGCCGCACCGGCGAGCAGATCAAGGTCGTCACGGTCCAGCAGCGGCCGAGGACGCGTCGTCCCGCGCCGGAGGGGGCACCCTCCGCGCAGCACGACGAGGCGCGGGCAACCACAATTCTCCCCACGGTCCACCAGGCGGACGAGACGGTGGTGTTGCGTCCGGGCGAGGCGCCGAGGCTCCCGGTCACGGACGAGGCAACGGCGGTGCACCGGGTTGACCCCGACGAGACCGTCGCGCTCCGCAAAAGCGCCGACCCGGACGCCACGACGGTCCTGCGCCCCGGCGAAGACCCCGAGGCGACGCGGCTGTTCGCCGCCGTGCCGCAGGCGCCGAACCGGCGGGAGCCGACCGAAGAGCCCTCGGAGGAGTTCACCGAGTCGAGCGTCCACGGGACCAAGTGGCGCGGCTGGAAGCGGACGCTGCTCCCCGCCGTGCTCGTCTTTGGCCTCGCCATCGGCGGCGTCACCCTCTACGAGGCGATCTCGGGACACAACGTCTCGGGCGGCAAGGGGACGTCGGTCAGCGACGTCTTCGGAGGCGGCGGTTCCTCCGACGGGAAGGACCCGGGCGACGCGGACGAGCCCGCGCAGGCGCCGGGCGAGACCGAGGAGGAGGACGGCGACGGCGGAGCCACTCCGCACGATCCGAGCCCCGAGGAGACCCGCGAGGGCGACACCGCCCCGCACACCCCCGCGCCCGACCCGACCGGCGAGACCGGAACCGGCGACGGCGAGACGGGTGCCGACCCGGGCCGGAGCGAGGCGCCGAGGGGAACCGGCCCGACGGAGACGGACCCGGATGCCGACGAGCAGTCGGACCAGGACTCGTACCCGGAGGAGCAGCCCTCCGTCGGCGAGCCGGAGCAGGAGGCGCCCTCCGCGGAGTGATCCGGAGCGGAAGGGCGGCGAGGGCCGGACGGCAGAGGCTGTCCGGCCCTCGTGCGTGCGTTCAGTCGCCGAGGACGCGGCGGAGGTAGGCGTTGCCGAAGAGGCGGTCGGGGTCGAGGCGGTCGCGCAGCGAGCGGAACTCCTCGAAGCGCGGGTAGTTCTCGGCGAGGTAGGCGGCGTCCCTGGTGTGCAGCTTGCCCCAGTGCGGGCGCCCGCCGTGCGCCGTCATGATCGCCTCGACGGCCGTGAAGTACGGCTCGTAGCGCGTGCCGCGGTACATGTGCACCGCGACGTAGGCGGTCTCGCGGCCGCTCGCGGTGGAGAGCGCGATGTCGTCGGCCGGCGCCGTGCGGATCTCGACGGGGAAGCAGACGCGGAAGTCGCTGCGGTCGACCGCTTCGCGCACCTCGCGCAGGGCCGCCATCGCCGCCTCGCGCGGGAGGGCGTACTCCATCTCCACGAAGCGGACCCGGCGCGGGCTTGTGAAGACTTTGTAAGGGATGTCGGTGTAGCTGCGGGTCGAGAGCGCGCGGCTGGATATTCGGGCCATTCCGGGCACTGTCGCGGGTGCCGCCTTGCCGAGCGAACAGACCGCCTGGAAGACGCCGTTGGAGAGGAACTCGTCGTCTATCCAGCCGCGCACCCGCGGCAGCGGCCTGGCAGGTCCCTGGCTCCGGTTGTTCCGCTTGGTGTTGCACCCGTCCGTGTGCGGAAACCAGTAGAACTCGAAGTGCTCGTTGGTGGCGACGAGTTGGTCGAACTCCTCGGTGACCCGCGCGAACGGCATCGGCTCCTCGCGCGCGGTGAGCAGGAACTCCGGCTCGACGGCGAAGGTGATCTCGGTGACGACGCCGAGCGCGCCGAGCCCGACGCGGGCCGCGGCGAAGACCTCGGGGTTCTCCGTCCGCGAGCAGCGCAGGACGGCGCCGTCGGCGGTGACCAGCTCCAGGCCGACGATCTGCGCGGCGATGGCGGCGGAGTCGCGGCCCGTGCCGTGGGTGCCGGTGCTCACCGCGCCCGAGACGGTCTGTTCCATGATGTCGCCCATGTTGGTGAGCGAGAGGCCGAGTTCGGCGAGTTCGCGGTTGAGCTGCTTGAGCGGGGTGCCCGCCGCGACGGTGACCGTCCCCTCCTCCCGGTCGACGCGGCGGATGCCCGTGAGCCGGTCGGGCCTGAGCATCAGGCCCTCGGTCTGCGCGGCCGCCGTGAACGAGTGCCCCGTGCCGACGGCCTTCACGCGCAGCCCGTCCGCCGCGGCCTGCCGCACCGCGTCGGCGACCTCGTCCGTCGAGGCGGGCGCAGCCGTCCGCGCCGGGGAGGCGGTGACCGTTCCGGCCCAGTTGTGCCACCCCGCCCGCGCCGTGCGGTCGCTCGTCGCCTGCGCGCCCATGTGATCCGTCCCCTCTCGCCGCGGTGCCGGCCGGATGTCCGGTCGGCGAGGCTGGGGGCGCGCACCGCCCCTCGACCGCGACGGTCCGGCGACGGACCGAGGGTGCGCGCCGGACGGGCCCGGCCCCGCGGCCAAGAGCGGTGTGCTCCCCGTCAGTTGGGGGAGGATCATACTCATGGTCGCGGTACCGGCCACCCGTACGGGCGGCCCCTTCGTGCGGGGCCTCCGGCCTTCGTGCGCCCGGGCGGCAAAGAGCCCGCGTACGCCCGCGGGCCCTGGGCGCGGCTCGCGTGCGCCGGATGGCAGGATCGGAGCTATGTCCGATCCGCTGCCCCTCGACACCGCGCCCCCCGGGGACGGCTCCGCCGCTCCGTACGACGCCCTCCTCCTACTCTCCTTCGGCGGTCCCGAAGGCCCCGACGACGTCGTCCCGTTCCTGGAGAACGTCACTCGCGGTCGCGGCATCCCGAGGGAGCGGCTGGAGGAGGTCGGCGCCCACTACTACCTCTTCGGCGGCGTCAGCCCCATCAACGAGCAGAACCGCAGGCTCCTCGACGCGCTCCGCAGCGACTTCGCCGAGCACGGCCTCGACCTGCCCGTCTTCTGGGGGAACCGCAACTGGGCGCCGTACCTCACGGACACGCTCCGCGAACTCTCCAAGGCCGGCTACCGCCGCGTCCTCACCTTCGCGACGAGCGCCTACGCGTCCTACTCGGGCTGCCGCCAGTACCGCGAGGACCTCGCCGCCGCCCTCGCCGTCCTGGAGGAGGAAGGACACCCGCTGCCGCACGTCGACAAGCTGCGGCACTACTTCAACCACCCGGGGTTCGTCGAGCCGGTCGTCGACGGCGTGCTCGCGGCCCTGGAGCAACTCCCCGCCGGAGTACGCGAGACCGCGCACCTGGCGTTCACCACGCACTCGATCCCGGACGCGGCAGCCGACACCTCGGGACCGCCGGCCGCGCACGGCCCGGGAGGCGCGTACGTCGCCGAACACCTCGACGTGGCACGGGTGATCGTGGACGCGGTGCGGGAGCGGACCGGCGTGGAGCACCCCTGGAACCTCGTCTACCAGTCGCGGAGCGGGCCGCCCTCGGTTCCGTGGCTCGAACCGGACATCTGCGACCACCTGGAGGAGCTGAAGGCGTCCGGCGCGTCGGCGGCCGTCATGGTGCCCGTGGGATTCGTCTCGGACCACATGGAGGTCAAGTACGACCTCGACACCGAGGCGACGGCGAAGGCAGCCGAACTCGGGCTGCCCGTCGCCCGCTCGGCGACGGTCGGCGCCGACCCGCGCTTCGCGGCGGCCGTGCGTGACCTCGTCGAGGAGCGCGCAGCGGCGGAGCGCGGCGGCAGCCCCCAGCGCTGCGCCCTCGGCGCCCTCGGCCCCAGCCACGACGTCTGCCCCGTCGGCTGCTGCCCCGCGCGCACCCCCAAGCCGGCGGCCGCGGGCGCGGACAGCCCGTACTCCTGAGCCGTACGCCAGCACGAAGGAGCGAAGTGACCGAAGCACCCGAACCGGACGAGCGGCTCAGGACCGAGCTGCTCGAACTCGCCCTGGAGGCGGCCGAGCGGGCCGGCGCCCTGCTGCGCGACGGCAGACCGGCGGACCTCGGGGTGGCCGCGACGAAGTCGAGCCCGATCGACGTCGTCACGGAGATGGACATCGCCTCGGAGAAGCTCGTCACGAGCTTCCTCGGCGAACGCCGCCCCGACGACGGCTTCCTCGGCGAGGAGGGCTCCGACAGCGCCGGGACCTCGGGCGTGCGCTGGGTCCTCGACCCGCTCGACGGCACCGTCAACTACCTCTACGGCCTGCCGGGCTGGGCGGTGTCGATCGCCGCCGAGTACCACGGGGAGGCCGTCGTGGGCGTGGTCTTCGCGCCGCTGCGCGAGGAGACGTTCCACGCGGTGCGCGGCGAGGGCGCCTTCCTGCGGGGACACCGGCTCGCCTGCCGGGCGGCGCCGCCGCTCGACCAGGCGCTCGTGGGCACCGGGTTCAACTACGTACAGCAGCGCCGTACGAGGCAGGCCGCGCTCGCCGCGCAGGTCCTGCCGCTGCTGCGGGACATCCGCCGGTCCGGCTCGGCGGCGATCGACCTCTGCGACGTCGCCGCGGGCCGCCTCGACGGCTTCTACGAACGGGGCCTGCATGCCTGGGACTTCGCAGCGGGCGACCTGATCGCCCGCGAGGCGGGCGCGCGCACCGGAGGCCGCCCCGGTGCGCCCCCCGGCAACGACCTCATGGTCGCGGGCTCGCCCGGCGTCTTCGACGCGCTCCAGCCGCTGCTGGACGAACTCGGCGCCTGGCACGACTAGTACGCACAGATCGGCCGGCCTCCCGGGAGGAGGCCGGCCGATCCCCGTGCGGACGTCACCGGGGTGTCAGTTGTGGACGGGGCCGAGCTCGACTCCGTGCTCGGCGGCGAGGCGCTGGAGGTCCTCCAGCTCCTCCTGTTCGACGTCCACGAGGAACTCGTCCCCCGTTTCGCGGGCGTGGCGCAGGTCGGTCTCGGTGCTCCTTATGCGTTGCAGGAGTCCTGCGGTGAACGCGTCCATGAGTGCGCCCCCTCGTCATGGGTCGGCGGCACGGGGATGTGCCGAGGGTTGATGTGCTCACTCAGATCACCGTGGCCTTCGGGGAGCGTCAGCAGCTCGGGGTGGCTTGCCGCGCACGGGGGGTGATCGTGGGTGTTCTCTGGTACTCCCCAGGCGCTTCCCGGTGGAAACCTCAACGACACCGAAAAATCGGCTAGTAGTGCGCCCGCGTGCTTCCGTGCGCCTGTCGTGCGCCGGGGCCCCGGGCGGTCTTACCGCTGGTTTACCGGCGTTCAGGCACGATGGTGGGGTCGGTACCCGTGCTCCTCGCCTGCGCCCTCACCGCGCGCCGGAGAGCGGCCCCCCGCACATCCCGCCCGCCCGGTGTGCGGCGGCGCACGCGGTGCCCGGGGCGGGGAGCAGAGCACGAAGGGAAGGAAAGCGCCGTGCGCGTACTCGTCGTGGAGGACGAGCAACTCCTCGCGGACGCCGTCGCCACCGGCCTGCGCCGCGAGGCGATGGCCGTCGACGTGGTCTACGACGGGGCCGCGGCCGAGGAGCGCATCGACGTCAACGACTACGACGTCGTCGTGCTCGACCGGGACCTCCCCGTGGTCCACGGTGACGACGTCTGCCGCCGCATCGTAGACCTCGGCCTGCCGACGAGGGTCCTGATGCTCACCGCCTCCGGCGACGTCAGCGACCGCGTGGAGGGCCTCGAACTCGGCGCCGACGACTACCTCCCCAAGCCCTTCGCCTTCTCCGAACTCACCGCGCGCGTACGCGCGCTGGGCCGACGGACGACGGCGGCCCTGCCACCGGTCCTGGAGCGCGCCGGCATCACGCTCGACCCCAACAGGCGCGAGGTCCACAGGGACGGCGAGCCGGTGCAGCTCGCGCCGAAGGAGTTCGCCGTCCTCGAGGTCCTGCTGCGGAGCGAGGGCACGGTCGTCTCGGCCGAGCAGCTCCTGGAGAAGGCGTGGGACGAGAACACCGACCCCTTCACCAACGTCGTCCGCGTCACCGTGATGACCCTGCGCCGGAAGCTCGGTGAGCCTCCCGTGATCGTCACGGTGCCCGGCGCCGGCTACCGGATCTGACCCCGTGAGCGCCGCACCGCCGCCGTCCGCGCCGCCGAAGCCCACCTGGGACCCGCCCTCGCCGCCCAAGTCCCCGCCGTGGCTGCGCCCGACGATCCGGATAAGGCTGACGCTGCTCTACGGCGGCATGTTCCTCATCGCCGGGATGCTGCTGCTCACCATCATCTACCTGCTCGCCGCGCAGGCGCTGCGGGACGGCAGTCAGCTCCCCTTCCGCCTCCTCGACGGCAGCGCACAGCTCACCTCGGACAACTGTCCGGGGCTCGCCGACGGCCGGCTCACGAGCGACGTCTTCATGCAGCGCCTCGCCGAGTGCACGGACGAGCAGCGCCGCCTCGCGCTCGACCAGCTCCTCCAGCGCTCGCTCATGGCGCTGCTCGGTCTCGCCGTCGCCGCGTTCGCCTTCGGGTACGTCATGGCGGGACGCGTCCTCTCGCCGCTCGGCCGGATCACCCGGACCGCGCGGCAGGTCGCCGGCTCGGACCTGCACAAGCGGATCGAACTGGAGGGTCCCGACGACGAGTTGAAGGAGCTCTCCGACACCTTCGACGACATGCTCGACCGCCTCGACCGCGCCTTCGAGGCGCAGCGCAGGTTCGTCGCCAACGCCTCGCACGAGCTGCGCACCCCCCTGGCGATCAACCGCACGCTCCTGGAGGTCCAGCTCGCCGACCCCGAGTCCTCGCCCGAGCTGCACCAGTTGGGCAAGACGCTCCTCGCCACCAATGAGCGCAGCGAGCAGCTCGTCGAGGGGCTTCTGCTGCTCGCGCGGAGCGAGAACGAGATCGTCGACCGCAAACCGGTCGATCTCGCCGAGGTCGCGGGGCAGGCCGTGGAGCAGGCGCGCGGTGAGGCGGAGACGGCAGGAGTCGAGCTGCGCGGCGTCCGTCACCCCGCGTACGTACAGGGGAACGGAGTGCTGCTGGAGCGCGTCGCGTTGAACCTCGTGCAGAACGCCGTGCGGTACAACCTCCCCGAGGACGGCTGGGTTTCGGTGGACACCGAGGTACTGCCGGGGCAGGCGGTGCTCGTCGTGGAGAACACCGGACCGGCCGTGCCCGCGTACGAAGTCGACAACCTCTTCGAGCCGTTCCGGCGTCTCCGCTCGGAGCGGACGGGAAGCGACCGGGGTGTCGGGCTCGGTCTGTCGATCGTGCGGTCCGTGGCACGGGCGCACGGGGGCGTGGTGACCGCCGAGCCGCGGGAGGAAGGGGGGCTGAGGTTGAGGGTCGCGCTGCCCGTCTGAGTCTCTCGACGGTGCCGGACGGGCGGGAGGCCGGGTGTGAAATCCGGTCGGATTCCGGTCTGTTTCCGGTCGGATGCGGCTCGTGGCGGCCGGGGGCTTCCCGGACCGGTCGGCCGTGGCCGTAACCGGAATACGGAACAGGGCAGTTGGGTTCGGATGCGGAGAGTGCGGGAGAGGTGACAGTGCGTGGGATTCCTGCGGGGTAAGGCAGTTCGCCGACCGCGGAATCGGGGCGACGGAAGATCGTTTCCGGGGGCGTGGAAGGTGGTGTGAGGGATCGCACAGCGATTTCTCCCGAGTCCACGCACTGTGGCCGATGAGCGGGAAGAAATCCCGGAAAATCCAGGTTTCCGCAGGCGGAGAACGTGGCAGTACCGGGGATGGCGTGCGCGAAGCGCTACCCGGGACCGTCTATGGTCCTCCTCGGCATCCGGCGCGATCACCTCTTCAGGGGTGCGGTTGGGTGTCGATTGAGTAACAGACCTTGATGTGAGGCAAAATCTCCGCCTCAGGTCGGGCACAAGTCCGGCCTCTCATGCGTTACGTGCGCTGAGACACCGCAGATACCCAGAGGGGGAGAGCGAGATGGCAACGGATTACGACACTCCACGCAAGACCGATGACGACGTCAACGAGGACAGCCTCGAGGAGCTGAAGGCCCGGCGAAACGACAAGTCCGCCTCCAACGTGGATGTGGACGAGTTCGAGCAGGCCGAAGGACTCGAGCTGCCGGGCGCCGACCTCTCCAACGAGGAGCTGTCCGTCCGCGTGCTGCCGCGCCAGGCCGACGAGTTCACGTGCATGAGCTGCTTCCTCGTGCACCACCGCTCGCAGCTTGCCGCGGAGAAGAACGGCCAGCCGATCTGCCGCGACTGCGCGGCCTGATCCGATGCCGTCGAGGGGGGACCCGTCGGCGCAAGGAGGCGACGGGGAAGAGCACGACGCACGTAGCGAGGACGAGCGAGGCCCCGACGCAGCGGCCTCGCTCGCGCCATGTGCGGGCGGCCCGCGGCGCCGCCGCGGTCTTGCGTACAGGCGCCGCCGCGCCTCCGCAGCCGCCCGCGAGGGCGCGGCGGACGCCCCAACCCCCGTCCGGCGCGGGCGAATCGCAGCGTTCTCGGGCGCCGTCGCGGACCGGATCACGGACACCGCTCCGCGTATCCCCGTCAGGGACGCCGAGACGCTCCGTGCGCAGTTCCCCGGCCTCGGGATCGAGGAGATCGCCGATCGGCTCGTCTCGGGCGCCGTCAAGGGCTCGGCCGCCGTGGGCGCGGGCGTCGGGGCGGCCGCGATGCTGCCCGTGCCGCCCGCCATGCCGGCCGAGCTCGCCGCGGAGCTGGCGGGGGTCGCCTCCGTCGAGTTGAAGCTCGTCGCCGAACTCCACGAGATCTACGGGCGACCCGCGCTCGGCAGCCCGGCGCAGCGCGCCCGCGTCTACCTGATGGCGTGGACGGAGCAGCGCGGGATCGACCCCTTCAGACCCGGCACGCTCTCCGCGGCGAGCGGGGGGCTCAGCAGCGGTCTGCGGAGCCGGCTGCGCAAGGAGGTCGCGCGTCGCACGCTCCGCAACCTGCCCAACCTGGCGCCGATGCTGGCGGGGGCTGCGCTCGGCGCCGCGTTCAACCGCAGGGAGACGGCACGGCTCGCCGGGCGTGTGCGCGCGGATCTGCGCGACGGCAGCCGCTGACGGCTGTCAGCCCGCCTGTGCCGAGTTCCGCGCGGCGGCGAGTGCGGCGGTCAACTCCTGCGGGTGACGGGTCGATACGTAGACGTAAGGCGTCGGGTCCTCGGGGTCGGTGACCTTCACGCGGACCGCCGTGGGGATGTAGGCGCGCAGCAGCATGTGCGCCCTGGTGTCGGCCCGGTGGCTCCGCCACGCCCGCGCCTCCTCCGCGTCGAGCGCTTCCCCGTCGCCGAGCGCGGAGACGGGGATGCGTGCCTCGCCCGCGACGAGCGCCCCGCCGACGATCCGCACCCGTACCGAGCCGTACGCGCTGACGGCGACCGCGGCGAGCGCCCCGCCGACGACGAAGCCGCCGAGCGCGGCGAGCGTGCCCAACGGCAGCATCGCCATGGCGGCTCCGAACCCCAGCGCGGCGGCGATCAGCCACCAGGAGCGCGGGGCGGTGAGGCGTTCGTCGAACGTCGTCGGCGTCGGTTCATCCATGGTTCCCAGCTTTGCACGCGCGCCCGCGGACCGTGGACGGCGGTAAGGTCTGCACCCGTGAGTGCTGCCCAACCAACCAGTCCCCGCACCGGTCTCGCGGTCCGCTCCGCCTCGGAGGTGCACCGGTGAGCACACCCGTCGACATCCTGCTGCGGCGCCTCGACCCCGAGGTGCCCGTCCCGTCGTACGCGCATCCCGGTGATGCGGGCTGCGACCTGGTGACCACGGAGAGTGCCGAACTCGCCCCCGGGGAACGGAGACTGCTCCCCACGGGGGTGTCGATCGCGCTGCCGGACGGGTATGCCGCCTTCGTGCACCCCCGGTCCGGGCTGGCGGCCCGTTGCGGCGTCTCGCTGCTGAACGCTCCGGGGACCGTCGATGCCGGGTACCGTGGGGAGATCAAGGTGATTGTGGCGAACCTCGATCCGCACGAGAGCGTCCGCTTCGAACGGTTCGACCGGATCGCCCAACTCGTAGTCCAGCGCGTGGAGAAGGTCCGCTTCCACGAGGTGGCCGAGTTGCCGGGGTCGGCCCGCGCCGAAGGCGGATTCGGCTCCACGGGGGGCCACACCGCACAGCAGAGTGGTTACGTTGCGGTCGGTGCCGAACGGCACACAGACCTGAGAGGACAGTGACGTGTTCGGACGTCGTCGCAAGAAGAGCGAAAAGCCTGAGGGCGCCTCGGACGAGTTCGAGACGGAACAGGACGCCTCGGACGAATCCGCGGGCGACGCTGCCGACGAGACCTCGGCCGCCCGCGTCAAGCTGCCGCCGGCGCCCCGCCCCGACGGCCCCTGGGACCTCGACGAGGTGACGGACCCCGAGACGGGCCGGGTCAACCTCGGCGGCATCTACGTCCCCGGCGTCGAGGGCATGGAGCTCCGTGTCGAGGTCGCGGGCGACGCGATCGTCGCGGCGACGATCGTGCTCCAGGACAGCGCCGTGCAGTTGCAGGCGTTCGCGGCCCCGAAGCGGGAGGGTCTCTGGGACGAGGTGCGCGAGGAGATCGGCTCGGGCATCACCAAGCAGGGCGGCGTCGTCGATGAGGTCGAGGGGGCGCTCGGCTGGGAGTTGAGGGCCCAGGTTCCGGTTCAGTTGCCGGACGGCAAGAACGGCGTGCAGGTCGTGCGCTTCGTCGGCGTCGACGGCAAGCGCTGGTTCCTGCGCGGTGTGATCTCCGGGCAGGGCGCCGTGCAGCCGGAGGCCGCGGGCCTGTTGGAGCAGATCTTCCGGGACACCGTGGTCGTCCGTGGCGACCAGCCGATGGCGCCTCGCGACCCGATCACCCTGAAGCTGCCGGACGACGCGCAGATGGTTCCCGAGGGCGTGCAGCAGGAGACCGTCGAGGAGGGCTCCCGGTTCGCGGGCGGCCTCGACAAGCTCCAGCGCGGCCCGGAGATCACCGAGGTGCGCTGAGCGGCTGCGGATCTTCCGCGCGACGCAAGGACCCGGAGGGCGACCCCTCCGGGCCCTCTGCTTGTCGGCTTCGTCTTTCCGGGGGCGGTGCTTCGTCGCTGTGTCGTGGCCGCGGTGTTTGCGTCAACTCGCTCCGGGTGCGGGCCCGTCGGCGGCTCACGAGGTGTCGTCGCCCGCGTGCGCCGCCGCCTCCGGACGGGCGCACACATGCACGATCGCCGCGCGGGCCGCGGGTTCGCTGCCGGCGAGGGCCAGGGCGACACGGCGGGTGTGTTCCCGCGCGACAGCGACCCTGGTCCGGCTGCGCAGCCAGGCGCACGTGACGGTCGTCGCCGCCGAGACGAGCGCGAGGGCGGCGAGCAGGAGCGGTGGGGCGGCGACGAGCGACGACATGGCGGCCTCCGGGGCTCGGCGGTGTGAGTCGCTCCAACTCTCCGACGTACAAGGGATTTCGCCATAGGCTGAGGAAACTCCGGGAAATTCCGTAGTCGGGAGTGACGCATGCCAGGAGGCCGACCCGGGCGCCCGCGCAGCGAGGGAAGCGAGCCCTACGCCGAATTGCAGGACTTGGCGCGGTGGTTCCGCCGCGCCCTCGCCGACGCCGGGTACGAGAACCCGAACGCCGTCGTGCGCGACGAGTTGGCGCACAAGAACGTCGTCTACGGCCTCTGCAACGGGGACAGGTTCGTCAGGGAGCGGGCGGCTCTCGGCCTCGCCAGGGCGCTCAACGCCGACGTGGAGGAGGCGGGGCGGCTCTGGCGGTTGGCGAAGGAGGCGATGGACCGCGCGGCCGAGGCGAGAATCGCCGCGCGTGCACCCCAGTTGACCTCCTGGTCGCAGTTGCCCAAGCCGCTGCTGGCCGTCAGGCAGTTGGTCACGGCGCAGGCGAAGGCCGTCGAGCGGCTCCCGTACGGCCTGCTCGGCGTCGAGGAACCCCCGCTCTCCGCCGTCTACGTACGCCAGCAGGTACGCTCGGCCGCGGAGAGCAGCCCCGCCGACCGGGAGGCCCGTGGGGAGAGTCCGTCGGCGCGCAGCCCGGACGGGCACGCGGAGCAGCCGCGCGCCACCGCCGAGGTCACCCTGCCTGCGGCGGACGTGCTCGCCCGGCACGAGCACCTGCTCCTCACGGGCGAGCCAGGAGCCGGCAAGTCGACGCTCTCCAGCCACCTCGCGTGGACGCTCGCCCGCATCTGGACGCGAGAGGAGACGAGCTACGACGCGCCCCTCAGCGAGCCGGTGGTGCCCGTGCGGGTGGCGGCCCGCTCGCTCGCAGGGGCGACGGGCTCGTGGAGCGAGACGCTGTGCAGGTCCGTCGCGTCGACGCTCGGAAGCGCACTCGTCGCCGAACCGCCCGCCGAACTCTTCGCCGCCCGTATCCAGGGCGCCCGCTGGCTCGTCCTCGTGGACGGCCTCGACGAGATCGCCGACCCCGAGGCGCGCACCGCGGTGATCCGGACTCTCGCCCAACACGCCAGGGACGGGAGCGACTACCGGTTCGTCGTGACGAGCAGGCCGCTGCCGGAGGCCGAACTCGCGCCGCTGCGGAGCGCGTCGATGGGCGCTTATACTGTCGAGCCCTTCGGCCAGGAGGAGTTGCGGGACTTCGCGCACAGGTGGTTCGCGGCCCAGCACGGTACCGGCGAGGAGGCGAAGGCCGCCGCCGAGCGCTTCCTGACCGAGACAGCGGACGGCCGGCTCAGGGAACTCGTCCGCAACCCGCTCCTCGCCACGATCGCCGCCGTCAACGCGACGCTCGCCCCCGCCAAGCCGCTGCCGACGAGCCGCCTCACCCTCTACGAGGACTTCTGCGAACGGCTCCTCACCCGCGGCCTGAGCGAGCGGACGGCCCGCGACGAGTTGCGCCGCCGCTGGGGCGACGACGAGCAGCGGTACGCCTTCCACCTGCGGCTGGAGAGCGAGAAGCGCCAACTCCTCGGAGAGCTGGGCAGGTTGCGGCTGGAGGAGGAGGCGTCGCTCTGGAAGGCGGCCGAGGACCGGATCGTCTCGGGCGGCGCCCCCGAGCTCCCCGGCTGGCAGGTCGACCTGCGCGAGTTCCTCTCGGCCACCGGCCTCCTCGTCGCGGAGGACGGGGACTTCCGCTTCCTCCACCACTCCTTCGCCGAGTTCATCGCGGCGCAGTCGTACGCCGAGCTGATCGCTCCCGACTTTCCCGACATGGAGGAGTGGATGCGCCGCGCCCTCGCGGGGGAGCGGCGGAACCTGGGCGTTTTCGTCTTCTGCATGTGGGGGGCGCGGGACGGGTGCGATGCGGACGTCGTGGCGGACAGACTGCTGCTCGGGGGGCACGAACGAGTGCTTCTGGCGGGGCAGTTGATGGCGGAGGGGGTGGCGTTCTCGGAGGGGCGGAGGGGCGCGGTCGTCGGGAGACTGGAGGCGCTGGCGCGGAACGTGGAGGACACCGGGCGCTGCGACCGCGCCTTCGAGGTGCTCGGTGCGCTGGGAGGAGAGCCCGGGGTGCTCGCGCTGCTCGAAGAGTTGACGCGGTCCGAAGTCGTCGCGGCCGGACGGCGGTTGGGCGCCCTGGAAGCGCTCGCCGGCGCGGGCGCCGCCCAGCAGGCCAGGTCTCTTCTCCCCTCCCTGCTGGACTCGGTGTACGAGACGATGCCCCGGGCCGCCCGGCTCGCCTGCTCGCTCGGCGAGGCCGCCCGCCAGGCCGTGAGGCAGCGCCTCGACGGGATGGTGCGTGAGCCCGACGCCGACTGGTTCGAGTGTTCCTTCGCGGCCGAGGCCGCCCAGGTGCTCGGAGACGCCGAGAAGACGGCACACCTGGCGCGTGAGGTCCTCGCCGACCCGCTGGCACGGCGCTCCTGGCTGAAGCGTGCGGCCGAGGCGTGGCTGAGAGCCGCGGGCGAAGCCGCCGTACCCGAGATCGTCCAACTCGCCGAGCAGCGGCCCGCGTCGGACCAGGTGGCCCGGCTGGCGCTCGCGGAGGCGATGGAGCACCTCGGCGGACAGCAGCAGGCGGCCCGGATCGCCTCGGAGGTGCTCGTGTCCCCGCACGCAGGCGGCGGGGAGCTGCGCGCGGCGGCGGAGCTGTGCACACGGGTGCGCGGGCGCGACGCGTGGGAGCAGGTGGCGGCCGCAGTGGATCGCACCGCCTCGGACCCCGCGCACTACACGTTCGTCCCCGGCCACCTTCTGCACACGGTGGCGCTCCTCGACCCGCCGCGGGTGGCCGAGCGGGCGTCCGCACTCGTGCCGGCGTCCCGGTGCGCTCTGGGGACCGGGGCCTCGGTCTGCGCCGTGTGGTGTCCCGGAGGGGGAACCTGCGCGTGCAGCGGACCTGCGTGTACGCCGTCGCAAGGAACTCGCCGCACTGGGCGAGCGCGAGGCGGCACTGGAAGTGTGGCGTGCCGAGATACGCGAACCCCGCACGCACCAGTTGTTCAGCACCAAGCTCCTCACGGACCTCGAAGAAGCCCGAACCACCCACGAGGCCACGACCTGGCTCCGCGACCTCCTGGCCGACCCCGACCTCCACCCGCCCCGCCGCCTCCGCCTGCGGCAGATGCTCGCCTGGCTCTCCGTCCACGAGGGCGAGATCCCGGCCACCGCACCCCGACAGACCGCCGGGCCGCAACCCCATACGCGATCCTGACGCCCACCGCCGCCCGCGGCGCAGGCGGCGGTGCGGGCACCGGTCACAATGAGGGCATGTCGTCAGCACCCCGGACCCGCGGTCAACTGCGGATCTACCTCGGAGCAGCACCCGGCGTGGGGAAGACGTACGCCATGCTCTCCGAGGCCGGCCGGCGCCGGGAGCGCGGCACCGACATCGTCGTCGGGTACGTCGAGCCCCACGACCGGCCGCGTACCGCTGAGTTGCTGCGCGGGCTGGAGGTCGTGCCGCGGCTGCCGGCCGAGGGCGGGGGCCCCGGCGAGATGGACACCGAGGCGCTCCTCGCGCGGGCCCCCGCCGTGGCCGTCGTCGACGAGCTGGCGCACACCAACGCACCCGGCTCCGCGCGCGAGAAGCGCTGGCAGGACGTGGAGGCGCTGCTGGCCGCCGGTATCGACGTCATATCGACGGTCAACATCCAGCACCTGGAGTCCCTCGTCGGTGTCGTGGAGTCCATCACGGGCACACGGCAGCAGGAGACGGTCCCCGACGAGGTGGTGCGCAGGGCGGAGCAGATCGAGCTGGTGGACATGACGCCGCAGGCGCTCCGCCGCCGCCTCGCCCACGGCAACGTCTACTCCTCCGACAAGATCGACGCGGCGCTCTCGCACTACTTCCGCGTCGGCAACCTCACGGCCCTGCGCGAGCTTGCGCTGCTGTGGACGGCCGACCGCGTCGACGAGTACCTCCAGAAGTACCGCACCGAGCACCGCATCAAGTCGCCCTGGCAGGCCCGCGAACGGATCGTCGTCGGCCTCAGCGGCGGGCCGGAGGGCCGTACGCTCATCCGCCGCGCCGCGCGGATGGCCGCCAAGGGGTCGGGGAGCCAGGTCCTCGCCGTCTCGGTGGTCTCCGCCGACGAGCTGCGGCCGGCGGCCGCGCGTGAACTCGCCGTCCAGCGGACCCTCGTCGAGGACCTGGGCGGCACCTACCACCAGGTGATCGGGGACGAGATCCCCGCGGCCCTGCTGGACTTCGCCCGCGGCGTCAACGCGACGCAGATCGTGCTCGGCTCCTCGCGGCGCAAGCCGTGGCAGTACGTCTTCGGCCCTGGCGTCGGGGCGCTGGTGGCGAGCGAGGCCGGACCCGACCTCGACGTCCACATCGTCACGCACCGCGAGAACGCGCACGTGCGGGGGCTGCCTGTGGCGCGGGGGACGACCCGGCTCGGCCGGGCACGCGTGATCGCCGGGTGGCTCGCGGCCGTCGTGGGCCCGGTGCTGCTCGGCGTCCTGATGAGCTCCGTCGACCCGAGGCTCGGGTTCGCCAACGACGTCCTCCTCTTCCTCGTGGTGACGGTCGCGGCCGGGCTCGTCGGCGGGCTCCTCCCCGCGCTCGCCTCCGCCGCGCTCTGCTCGCTGCTGCTCAACTACTTCTTCACGGTGCCGACGCACACCTGGACGGTGAGCAGTCCGCGCAGCGTCGTCTCGATCGCGATCTTCTTCGGGGTGGCGGTCGCCGTCGCCTCCGTCGTCGACCTCGCCGCGCGCCGCACCGAGCAGGCGCAGCGCCTGCGCGCCGAGTCCGAGATCCTCTCCGTCCTCGCAGGCAGCGTGCTGCGGGGCGAGGACACCCTGGAGGTCCTCCTGGAGCGGGTGCGCGAGACCTTCGGCACGGAGTCCGTCGCACTGCTGGAGAGGGAGGACGAGCGGGGCCCGTGGACCTGCGCCGCGAGCGTGGGGGAGGGGCGGCAGCTCGTCCGCCCCGAGGACGGGGACGTGGACATGCCGGTCGGCGACCACATGATGCTCGTCCTCTCCGGACGGGTGCTCCCCGCCGAGGACCGCAGGGTGCTCGCCGCCTTCGCCGCCCAGGCGGCCCGCGTCCTCGACCGCGAGCGGCTCCTCGGCGAGGCCGAGCGCGCCCGGGACCTCGCCGAGGGCAACCGGATCAGGACCGCGCTCCTCGCCGCGGTCTCCCACGATCTGCGGACGCCGCTCGCGGCGATCAAGGCGTCGGTCTCCTCGCTGCGTTCGGCCGACGTCGAGTGGTCGCCCGAGGACGAGGCGGAGCTGCTCCTCGCGATCGAGGAGGGCGCGGACCGGCTCGACAACCTCGTCGGCAACCTGCTCGACATGTCCCGTCTCAACACCGGCACCGTGGCGCCGCTGATCCGGGACATCTCGCTGGAGGAGGTCGTCCCCAAGGCGCTCGGCGGCGTCCCCGAGGGAGCGGTGCGGATGGCCATCGCGGAGGCGCTGCCGCTCGTCGCCGTCGACCCCGGCCTGCTGGAGCGCGCCGTCGCCAACCTCGTGGAGAACGCGGTGAAGCACAGCCCGCCGGAGAAGAAGGTCCTCGTCAAGGCGAGCGCCCTCGCGGACCGGGTGGAGCTGCGCATCACCGACCGCGGCCCCGGCGTACCCGACGCGGCGAAGGACCGCATCTTCGAGCCGTTCCAGCGCCACGGGGACGCCCCCCGCGGCGCCGGCGTCGGGCTCGGCCTCGCCGTCGCACGCGGGTTCGCCGAGGCGATGGGCGGGACGCTCGACGCGGAGGACACCCCCGGCGGCGGTATGACGATGGTGCTCACCGTCCCCGCGGCGCACAGCCGCACCTCGCTGCGCCACCCCCTGCCCGCGCAGCCGCCGGCACGCGCCGAGGGGCAGCCGTTCGTACCCGTGCCGGGGCAGCCCCGGGTCCACGGAAGCACAAGGAGAGAGGAAGCCTGATGCACCGGGTGCTCGTGGTCGACGACGAGCCGCAGCTCGTACGCGCGTTGGTGATCAACCTCAGGGCACGCAAGTACGAGGTCGACTCCGCCGCGGACGGCGCCACCGCGTTGAAGCTCACCGCCGACCGCCGCCCCGACGTCGTCGTCCTCGATCTCGGGCTGCCCGACATGGACGGCGTCGAGGTGATCCGCGGCATCCGCGGCTGGACGAGAGTGCCGATCCTCGTCCTCTCCGCGAGGCAGACGTCCGACGAGAAGGTCGAGGCGCTCGACGCGGGCGCCGACGACTACGTCACCAAGCCCTTCGGCATGGACGAGCTGCTCGCCCGCCTGCGCGCCGCCGTGCGCAGGGCGGAGCCGGCGCCGACGAGCGAGCCGAGCCCCGGCGTCATCGAGACGGCCGACTTCACCGTCGACCTGAGCGCGAAGAAGGTGCACAGGGCCGGCCGCGACGTACGGCTCACGCCCACCGAATGGCACCTGCTGGAGGTGCTGGTCCGGGACATGGGCCGGCTGGTGAGCCAGAAGCAGCTCCTCCGCGAGGTGTGGGGCCCGTCCTACGGCACGGAGACCAACTACCTGCGTGTCTACATGGCCCAGCTACGGCGGAAGTTGGAGAGCGACCCCTCCCATCCCCGCTACTTCGTCACCGAGCCCGGCATGGGCTACCGCTTCGAACCGTGAGGGCCCGCAGCAGGGGAAGACGAGCGGAGGGGATCGGCCGACGGCGCGCGGGTACCCTGGCCCCATGAACGGTGCGACCCGCGCCCGGCAGCAGCCGCGAGAAGGCCGCTTCCGGCGGTTCCTCGAGCGGCTCTCCTCCTCGGAGGAGGAGCGCCGCTCCGCGGAGCTGCGCGAGGAGTCCGCCGGCGAGGGCTGCGGCCGGATCTCCGAGTGCAGCGATCGCCAACTCGTGCGCGTAGCCGGTACGCTGCGCACCGTGACGCTCCGGCCGCGCGCCGGGGTTCCCACTCTGGAGGCCGAGCTCTTCGACGGCTCGGCCTCGCTCGATGTCGTCTGGCTGGGACGCCGCGCCATCGCCGGGATCGAGCCGGGCCGCCGGCTGGTCGTCCGGGGCCGGATCGCTCTCTGCGGCGGCCGCCCCGTGCTGTTCAACCCCCAATACGAGCTGAAGCCGCTCGGACAGGAGTAGCGGGTGACCCCTCTCGACAAGCCGGAAGAGCGGCGGTCCGCCGCCGAGGGCGGAGGCACTGCCGAAGGCAGCGACTCCGCCGGAGGCGACGGGGCCGCCGAGCCGCAGGGCTCGCAGGCCGTCACCGAGCAGGCGCTCTTCGAGGCGTTCGGCGGGGTGCGGGGTCTCGTCGAGACCACCGTGCCAGGGCTGTTCTTCATCGGGATCTACACCGTCAACCAGGACATCCACTCGGCGGCGCTCACCGCGCTCGGCCTCGCCGTGGCGATGGCGCTGGTACGGCTCGTCCGGCGGGACACGGTGAAGCACGCCTTCAGCGGGATCTTCGGCGTGGGCTTCGGCGTGCTCTTCGCGATGATGACGGGCAACGCCAAGGACTTCTACCTCCCCGGCATGCTCTACACCTTCGGCCTCTCGCTGGCGTACATCCTCACGGCGGCGGCGGGCGTCCCCCTGCTGGGGCTGGTACTCGGCCCGCTCTTCAAGGAGAACCTCTCCTGGCGCACCCGCAACCCGGGCCGCAAGCGCGCCTACGTCAGGGCGAGTTACGCGTGGGGCTTCATCCTCCTCGCCAAGTGCGCGATCCTCTTCCCGCTCTACTTCTGGGCCGACGTCGCGAAGTTCGGCTGGGTGACGATGGCGCTGAAGATCCCGCCGTTCCTCCTCGCCGTCTACCTCACGTGGATCTTCCTCGCGAAGGCCCCGCCGCCGATCAACGTCATCGCGGAGATGGAGGCCGAGGAGAAGGCGGAAGCGGAACGGCAGGAGGAGCAGTCCAGCCGCGCCCCCGTCGACGGCATGCTCGCCGAGGTCGCCACGGAGCCGGAGGCCGAAAGGCCGCGCCACCGCAGGAGTTGACCCCTCGGCTCCCGTGTGAGGGGCGTGCGCGCCCCTCACACGTCCTCTTCGCCGGCCTCCCGGTCCTCGCGCTGCGGACGGGCCGACAGCAGCTGCTCCAACTGCTCCTCGCGGTCGGGCGCCGCGACGAAGAGGAGTTCGTCCCCGCCCTCCAGCACGTCGTCCGGGTCGGGCGTCAACACGCGCGTCCCGCGGATCACGGTGACGAGCGAGGTGTCCTGCGGCCAGACGACCTCGCCGACGCGGACGCCGGCGAGCGTCGACTCCTGCGGCAGCGTCACCTCGACCAGGTTGGCGTCCCCCTGCGAGAAGCGCAGCAGCCGCACGAGGTCGCCGACGCTCACCGCCTCCTCGACGAGCGCCGACATCAGCCGCGGCGTCGAGACCGCGACGTCGACGCCCCATGACTCGTTGAAGAGCCATTCGTTCCGAGGGTTGTTGACCCGCGAGACGACGCGCGGCACCCCGTACTCCGTCTTCGCGAGCAGCGAGACGACGAGGTTGGCCTTGTCGTCCCCCGTCGCCGCGATGACGACCTGGCAGCGCTCCAGCGCCGCCTCGTCGAGCGAGGTGATCTCGCAGGCGTCGGCGAGGAGCCACTCCGCCTGCGGCACCCGCTCCACCGAGATCGCCGTCGGCGCCTTGTCGACGAGCAGCACCTCGTGCCCGTTCTCCAGGAGTTCGCCGGCCACGGACCGGCCGACGGCGCCGGCGCCTGCGATGGCCACCCTCACGACCGCTCCTCTCCGGGACCGACCGCGAAGACCTCTTCGACGCGGCCCACGTCGCCCCGACGCATGAGCACATGCACCAGGTCGCCGTCCTGCAGCACCGTCTCGGGACCCGGCAGCATCGCCTCACCGAGACGGGTGAGGAAGGCGATCCGCGCCCCCGAGCGCTCCTGGAGCCTGGAGAGCCGGTGGCCCACCCACGACGGATCGGCCGCCACCTCGGCGAGCTCGACGCGTCCGCTCGGGTCCCGCCACAGCGGCTCGGCTCCCGAG
>NZ_AJTQ01000343.1 GCF_000262345.1 Streptomyces xiaopingdaonensis
GCATCTGGTCGGCGGTCCAGCGCACCGTCGCCACCGTCGGGATGCCGAGCCGCTGGTAGACCTCGGCCCGGCGCGGGTCGTAGATGCGGGCCGCGACGTGCTCGACGCCGAAGGTCTCCCTCGCCACCCGCGCCCCGATCACGTTGGAGTTGTCGCCGCTGCTGACGGCGGCGAAAGCACCGGCCTCCTCGATGCCGGCCTCCCGGAGCGTGTCCCGGTCGAAGCCGACACCCGTCACCCGGCGCCCGCCGAACCGGTGGCCCAACCGCCGGAAGGCGCTGGGGTCCCGGTCCACCACGGCGACCGTGTGGCCCTCCTGCTCCAGGGTCTGCGCGAGCTCGGCTCCCACCCGCCCGCAACCCATGATCACAATGTGCACGCCCGTCCTCTCCTCGTGAACCGCGGGCCGTGCGAGCATCGTACGGCCGAACACATACCATCCTCCGCGTGTCCAGGATGACCGACGTACCCAAACGTCTCCTGCTCGGACGGGCGCTCCGCAGCGACCGGCTGAGCGAGACCCTGGTACCCAAACGCGTCGCCTTGCCGGTCTTCGCCTCCGACCCGCTCTCCTCGGTCGCGTACGCACCGGGCGAGGTGCTGATCGTGCTCTCCGCCGCCGGGCTCAGCGCCTACCACTTCAGCCCGTGGATCGCCGCGGCCGTGGTGGTGCTGTTGGTGACGGTGGTCGCCTCCTACCGGCAGAACATCCGCGCCTACCCGAGCGGCGGCGGCGACTACGAGGTCGCCGGCACCAACCTCGGCCGCCGCGCAGGGCTCACGGTCGCCAGCGCACTCCTCGTCGACTACGTGCTGACCGTCGCCGTCTCCATCTCCTCGGGCGTGGAGAACCTCGGCGCCGCGATCCCCTTCGTCGTCGAACACAAGACGCTCTTCGCCGTCGCCGCGATCGGGCTGCTGACGGTAGCGAACCTGCGCGGCGTCCGGGAGTCGGGCGTGCTTTTCGCCGTCCCGACCTACCTCTTCGTCGCGGGGGTGCTCGCGCTCATCGCGTGGGGCGCCGTGCGGTCCACCGTCCTCGGGGACGAGATGCGCGCCCCCACCGCCGACTACGAGATCCACACCCAACACGCCGGCGGACTCGCCGGGTTCGCGCTCGCCTTCCTGCTGTTGCGCGCCTTCTCCTCCGGCTGCGCCGCGCTCACCGGGGTCGAGGCGATCTCCAACGGGGTGCCCGCGTTCCGCAAGCCGAAGGCGAGGAACGCCGCCGCGACGCTCACGATGATGGGCGCCATCGCGGTCACCATGTTCTGCGGCGTCATCGCGCTCGCCCGTGTCACGCAGGTCAAGATGGCGGAGAACCCCGCGAGGGACCTGCTGATAGACGGCGAGCCCGCCGGCTCCGGATACGTGCAGCACCCGGTGATCGCGCAGGTCTCCGACGCGGTCTTCGGCAGCGGCTCGCTCCTCAGCTTCTACCTCGCCGTGACGACGGCACTCGTCCTCTTCCTCGCCGCCAACACCGCGTACAATGGCTTCCCGCTCCTCGGTTCGATCCTCGCCCAGGACCGCTACCTGCCGCGGCAGTTGCACACCCGCGGAGACCGGCTCGCCTTCTCCAACGGCGTCCTGCTCCTCGCCGGGGCCGCCGCGATACTCGTGGCCGTCTACGATGCCGACTCCACCCGGCTCATCCAGCTCTACATCGTGGGCGTCTTCGTCTCCTTCACGCTCAGCCAGACGGGCATGGTCCGGCACTGGAACCGCGCCCTCCGCGCCGAGCAGGACACGGCGCGGCGCAGGCACATGCACCGCTCCCGGGCGATCAGCGCCTTCGGTGCGTTCTTCACCGGCGTCGTGCTGGTCGTCGTGCTCGTCACCAAGTTCGCGCACGGCGCGTGGGTCTCCCTCGTCGGCATGGCGCTCTTCTACGGCTTGATGACGGCGATCCGGCGCCACTACGACCACGTCAGCGAGGAGATCGCGGCCGAGGAGTCCGCCGCGGCGCCGCCGCGCCCCTCGCGGGTCCACTCGATCGTCCTCGTCTCCCGGCTCCACAAGCCGACGCTGCGCGCGCTCGTCTACGCCCGCATGATGCGGTCCGACGTCCTCGAGGGACTCACCATCAACGTGGAGCAGGGCGAGACCGACCGCCTCCGCCGCGAATGGGACCGCCGCGGCCTCGACATCCCGCTGACGATCCTCGACTCCCCGTACCGCGAGGTCACCCGCCCGGTGATCGACTACGTCAAGCGGCTGCGCACCGAGCACCCGCGGGACCTGGTGAGCGTCTACATCCCCGAGTACGTCGTCGGCAGGTGGTACGAGCAACTCCTGCACAACCAGAGCGCGTTGCGGCTCAAGGGGAGGCTGCTCTTCACCTCGGGGGTGATGGTCACCTCCGTCCCCTACCAGTTGGAGTCGTCCGAGGCCGCGCGGAAGCGCGCCCGCCGGCGCGAGGAATGGCAGGCGCCCGGCTCCGTACGCCGGGGCGCTGCGCGGAGGCCGCGCAGGGCCGACCGGCGGAAGGGCGCCGGCCGTGGACGCGGGCGCCCCGACGGTACGTAGACTGGGGGACTTGTGCCGGGCACCGCCCGACCAGCGGCGCTCGTACCGCGCTTCGGCGACCGGACCCGGGAGCCGGCGCGTGCGCCCCGCGACCGCGCAGCCACCGCAGACCCTGGAGCCATCCCGCCATGCCCGACGCCCCCGCAGAGCAGCCCGCACCGTCCCTGGTGGGCGAGGAGTACGAGGTCGAGGTGGGGCCCGTCGCACACGGCGGGCACTGCATCGCACGCACCGAGGCCGGACGCGTCCTCTTCGTCCGCCACACGCTGCCGGGCGAGCGCGTCGTCGCGCGGATCACCGAGGGCCACGAGGAGTCCAAGTTCCTGCGGGCCGACGCGGTCCGGGTGCTCGACGCCTCGAAGGACCGCATCGAGGCGCCCTGCCCGTTCTCGGGCCCCGGCCGCTGCGGCGGCTGCGACTTCCAGCACGTCAAGCCGGGGGCCCAGCGGCGCCTCAAGGCCGACGTCCTCGCCGAGCAGCTCCAGCGCCTCGCCGGCCTCGCCCCCGAGGACGTCGGCTGGGACGGCACCGTCGAGCCGGTGCCGGGCGACAAGCTCCCGCCCGGGCAGGTGCCCCAGTGGCGGACGCGGATGCAGTACGCCGTGGACGAGGAGGGCAAGGTCGGCCTCCGCAAGTACCGTTCGCACGACGTGCAGCGGATCGACCACTGCCTCATCGCGGCCGAGGGCGTCTCCGAACTCGGTATCGAGCGGCGCGAGTGGCCCGGCATGGCCTCGGTGGAGGCCACGGCGGCCACCGGGTCCCAGGACCGGCAGGTCGTCCTCACCCCGCGCCCCGGACAGCGGCTCCCGCTCGTCGAACTCGACCGCCCCGTCTCGGTGTTGCGCGCCGAGGAGCAGCGCGGCCGCCGCGGCGCCCCGCCGCGCCTGCACCGCGTGCACGGCCGCGACTACGTCAGGGAGCGCGCTGACGACCGCACATGGAGGGTCGGCGCCGGCGGCTTCTGGCAGGTACACCCGGCCGCGGCCGAACTCCTCGTCGACGCCGTGATGCGCGGCCTCACCCCGCGCAAGGGCGAGACCGCGCTCGACCTCTACTGCGGGGTCGGCCTCTTCGCCGGCGCCCTCGCCGACCGCGTGGGGGAGACCGGTGCCGTCCTCGGCGTCGAGTCGGGCAAGCGCGCGGTCGAGGACGCCCGGCACAACCTCGCCGACTTCCCCCGCGTCCGCGTCGAGCAGGGCCGCGTGGAGCAGACCCTCCCGCGCACCGGCATCACCGAGGCCGACCTCGTCGTCCTCGACCCGCCCCGCAGCGGCGCCGGCCGCGCCCTCGTCGACCACCTCGCCTCCCTCGCCCCCCGCCGCCTCGCCTACGTCGCATGCGACCCGGCCGCCCTCGCCCGCGACCTCGCGTACTTCTCCGACGCCGGCTACCGCGTCCGCTTCCTCCGCGCCTTCGACCTGTTCCCGATGACGCAGCACATGGAGTGCGTGGCGGTGTTGGAGCCTGTCGCAAAGGGCGCCTGAACTGCGGTTACCTGTCCCGGGGGCGTTTCTCGACCTGTTTCACCGTGCCCGACGGTTGAGCCCCTCGCCACGGGTGAGTCTGCGGGTTTCGCGTGAAGCGGCGGGCCGGGCGGTGGCCGGGCGCTTCTCTTCCGGCGCGCTTGCGACGTCTGACGCTCACGCTCTGAGCTGCCTGGCCCTGTCGCGACGCCAGCAACGGTCCGTATGAGACCCCTCGCAGGTCAGTGGCTCGTAGCATGTGAGGTGTGCCGAGCAGAGGGGCTGCGGCCGACGTCAGTCAGTGAAGCGGCGGAGGCGCGTCAAGAAGCTGTCGATCTCGGCGAGTTCGGGGGAGTCGGGTCCGCGCAGGCGGCGGGTTGCCTGGCGCAGCTCTTCGGCTGCGGCCACAGCTTCCGGAAATCGTTCCCGCGCCGCATGAAGGCGGGCGAGGCTGGCGAGGGCATCGAGGTGTCGGTCGACGGCGGCCGCGTCGACGGGCTCGGGGGTGCCGGCTGCGTAGGCACGGAAGGCTTCCATCGCGGCGGTGGACTCGCCGAGGGCCATGCGGCACTGAGCCGCGAAGTAGCTGCAGAGCAGGGCCTGTTCGTCGTCAGGACCGTAGCGATCCGCGTAGGCGGAGCCGGCCTCCTCGAAGAGGTCGGCGGCCTCTCGGTTCGCGCCGGCCAGGAACCTGACCTGGGCCAGGGAGAACATGAGGTCCTCCTGGAGCAGGTTGTCCTGAGCACGGTGGATGGCACCGGCGAGGAGGTCGGCGGCTTGGGTGAACTTGCCCTCCTGCGCGAGCTGCGCCGCTTCGTCCGCGGCCTTGTCGGCCTCTGCGTCGGTCAGCGGGGCCGGGGTTGTTTCGGCTGCGGGGTCAGGTTGTGCCGGCACGACCAGGGTCGGTGTGTAACCGACCGAGGTGGTTCGCTTGGGCGGGCCGCTGAAGGGACGACGGAAGGGCTGGCGCGGATCGAACTCGGCCGGGACGGAGTCGGTGGCGTCCTGCTGGTGGACCCAGGGCAGCAGCGCGTCGTACACCTGGGAGGCATCGAGGCGGCGCTCCGGTTCCTTGTCCAGCATCCCCAGCAGGAGGGCCTCCAGCTTTTCGGGGATGTCGTGGCGCCGGGTGCGGATCGGGGGCGGATCCGTGCGTACATGATGCCAGGCGTGGGATCCTTGGGCGTCGGAGCTGAACGGTGGGCGCCCGGTGAGGAGTTCGTACATGACGCAGGCCAGGGCGTAGATGTCGGAGGCCGGGCCCACTTCGTTGGCCAGACTCTGCTCCGGGGACATGTAGGGCGGGGTGCCGACCGTCATGCCCTCCTGGGTGAGACGCGGATACCCACCGGAGCCGCGCAGCGCGGCGACACCGAAGTCGAGGACCTTGACGACGCCGTCGGGGGCGATCATGAGGTTGGCGGGCTTGATGTCGCGGTGAACGACGTCGTTGCGGTGCACCTCGTCCAGTACGGAGGCGATCTGCACGCACGCAGCGGCCGCCCAGGAGACGGCCAGCGGTGCGGTGTCGTACTCCGTGGCGTCGATGAATGTCTGCACTTCGCGCCCGTGCAACAGTTGCATCACCACGTACAGCTGACGGGTCGTCTCGTCGATCCCGGTGTCGTAGATGGCCGGGATGCCGAGGTGTTCGAGGGCGGCCGTGGTGCGGACTTCGCGCAGGAAGCGGTTGCGGCGAGTGGCCAGAAATTCGGCTGCGTCGAGGCCCGGGACTCCTGGCTGCCCCCGGGTGTCGGTGAGCATCATCTTCACCGCCACGCGCCGGTCGAGGCGCTCGTCGTACGCGTGCCAGACCTCGCCCATGCCGCCCGCGCCGATCGGGTGGCCCAATCGGTAACGTCCCGCGATCACGCGGGACGGTTGTTGGGCGGCGTCCTCGGTCGGCGTGTCGTGCAGCACTGCAACGATCCCCTCTGCCACGGTGCTGGTCGCACACCGGCGTTCGACGTGAAGCGTGTCGTTCCTTGCAGACTACGCATCCGCCGGAGGCACGGTTCCCGCTTCGCCGGATTTGATCGCCGCGGCCCGCTCGGCGTTGGCCCGGCGTTCCGCTTCCCGGCGGGCCGGGCGGCGGATGAGTCCGTACGCCTGCTGGGTCGCGACCTGCTTGAAGATCTGGTTGACCCGGGAGTCGTCGTAGTACCGCACGAGCAGGTCGTCGTTGGACTGCGCCTGATCGATGACGATGCGGTCCATGTCCCTGTGGACCTCGCGGCGGAAGGTCTCCTCGTCGTTGTGCAGGCCGATCCGCTTCAGCTCCGGATCCTCCGCAACGGCTACCACAAGCTGGCCGAGAAGGATCTGGTCGGTCGTGGACAGGCCGATCCCGTACTCGTCGTTGACCGACTCGATGACCTCGGCCAGGGACTTCTCCTCGACCTCGGGCCCGGCCCCGGCGGGCTGAGGCACCATTCCCGGGAGCAGTTGGGCACCTCCCGCTGTGAGCTTGAGCTCCGCGGTGCCCGTCTTGCGGACGTTCATGTGGCTGGGGGTGACCTCCCCTATGTCCGCGCTCGCGGAGCCGGCCGGGAGCCTGAGGCGCCGCACCAGGAACCGCCCGTACTGGTAGAGGCGTTCCAAGTCCTCGTTCTCGAAGCCGATGACGTGGGAGAGCCAGCCGTAGGCCTTCACGTAGGAGTCGAGCGCGCGCCGGAATTCCTGCGCGGCGTCAGGCTCCTCGTCGGCCAGCGCGTTGAACCGGTCCACGGCGGGCTGGGTGTAGCGGTGCAGCTTGGAGTGGGCCTTACGGACAGCCGCGTCGTCGGCCGCTCCGTCCTTGAAAGCGGCGAAGTAGGCGGTGACGAAGGCATCCATCTCTGCTTCGAGGAGCAGCCGATAGGCCATCACCTCGGCCTGACGGGTGAACAGAAAATCCGGGTCGGTGGGCTCGGCGATCGATGCTTCGTAGTACTGCTGGAAGGCCTCCTCGATCACTTCAGGCTTGTTCGCGAAATCCAGGATGAACAAGTCCTCGGCCGACTTGAGGGGATGGGTGCGGTTCAGCCGGGACAGCGTCTGCACGGCGGCGAGGCCGGCCAGAAGCTTGTCGACGTACATCGTCGTCAGGAGCGGCTGATCGAAGCCGGTCTGGTACTTGTCGGCAACGACGAGGATGCGGTACTCGGGCCTGGGCACGGACGGCGGTTTGGGGTCGTCGAGGCGGGTGTAGGCGAAGGCTTCGGGCAGCTTGTTCTCCGGAAAGCCGTTCAGCTTGGACTCGGTGTACTCGATGCCGTCCAGCTTGAGGGTGCCGGAGAACGCCACCAGGGCACCGCAGTCCGGGTAGCCGCGCTCTTCCACATATCCGCGGATCGCCTGGTAGAGGCGCACGGCGTGCTCACGGCTGGGAGTGACGACCATGGCGCGGGCCCTGCCGCCGAGACGGCCGGAAGTATGGGCGCGGAAGTGCTCCACGACGATCCGCGCCCGGGAGGCTAGTGAGGCATTGGACATCAGCGCGGCGCGCACCAGCTTGGCCGTGGCCTTACGCGGATCGACTTGCCGTTCCGCCTCTTCGGCAGCCGCCGACTGGAGCTTGAAGTACGTTCCGTAGGTGATGTACGTCCCGAGGACGTCGAGAATGAAGCCCTCCTCGATGGCCTGCCGCATGGAGTAGACGTGGAACGGCCCCACCTGGCCGGTCTCGGGCGACTTGGCACCGAACAGCTGGAGGGTCTTCTCTTTCGGCGTCGCGGTGAACGCGAAAAAGGACAGGTTGGGTTGCTTGCTGCGGGCGAGCGCCGCGGCGGTCAGCGGGTCGCCGTCCTCGTCCACCGCGTCCGAACCCAGCTTGCCGAGCATCTTCTTGAGGGCGCCGGTGCCTTCGCCGCCCTGCGAGGAGTGCGCCTCGTCGATCACGATCGCGTAGCGGCGCTCGCGGCCCAGGCCCGTTGTCTTGTCCAGGATGAACGGAAACTTCTGCAGAGTCGTGATCACGATACGGGCGGTGGTCCCGGTGAGCGCCTCGGCGAGCTGCTGGGAATCCTCGTCGACCCGCACCACGACGCCCGGCGTGTGGTCGAACTGGTAGATGGTGTCCTGTAGTTGCTTGTCCAGCACTCGCCGGTCGGTGATGACCACGACCTTGTCGAAGACCGGCTCTTGGGGGCCGAGGCCCTTGGCCTGGACGGCGGCCGGATCGAGCAGGGCAGGGTCTTCGGGCGTGTGCAGCGACGCAAGGCGGTGGGCGAGCCAGGCAATGGTGTTCGACTTGCCCGAGCCGGCCGAGTGCTGGATCACGTAATCCTCGCCGGCCCCGTGCTTGGCCGCGTGCCGCGTCATCTTCCGTACGGCATCCCACTGGTGGAACCGGGGGAAGATCAGCGGTTGCTTGTGGGCGGAGCCGGGACGGTAACGGGGAGCCTTCCCCGCCTTGGCTGCCTTGTCCTCGACGTGCAGGTAACGATGGAGCAGATCAAGCCAGTTGTCGCGGTGCATGACCTGCTCGAACAGATACGAGACAGGGTACTTCTCGTGGGGGCCCGGGGGCGGGTTGCCCGCGCCGCCGTCGTTACCCGCGTCTTGTGTGCCCTTGTTGAACGGCAGAAACCGTGTCTTCGCGCCCGCGAGGCGGGTGGTGAGGAACACCAGGTTCGGGTCGACTGCGAAGTGGACCAGGCTGCGCCGGGCGAAGAACAACTCGTTCGGGTCACGGTCGGTGCGGTACTGGCGCTTGGCGTCCTCGACCGTCTGCTCTGTGAGCGGATTCTTCAACTCGGCCGATCCGATGGGGAGTCCGTTCACGAAGAAGGCGAGATCCAGGGACTTGGCCGGATCGACGGCCGAGTAGTGGAACTGCCGGACAAAGGTGACCCGGTTGGCGTCGTACTCGTCCAGAGCCCCTGCGGCGAGGGTGTGTGCGGGCCGGAAGTACGCCAGACGCAGTTTGACGTTCCGCTGGACGACTCCGTGACGCAGTACGTCCAGCAGCCCACGGTCGTCGATCTGCTTGGCCACGTGAGCGGCGAACCGCCGGATCGCGTACGGCTCCTCCTCCCCGTACGCCTCCTTCAGCCGCTCCCAGGCGTCGGGCTGCGAGCCACCGAGGAAGATCGCCAACTCCGAGGTGTCGATGCCCAGTTCGTGATCGTAGGTGTTGGCCAGGCCCCGCTCCCACTTGCTGCGGAGCAGGGCAGCCTCGACGGCGTCCTCGAAAGCGCCCTCGGTGTGGGCTCGGTGCGCGCGGGGCGGGGTGGCGGTCATCCGGAAGCTCCGTACGTGGTCGGCGAACGGCTGATCGTTACGCGAGGGCGCCCGCGCCCTGGCGGGCGGTGGTCACATCGAGTTGACCGGTGACAGCGGCGGTGATGAGCGCTTGGCGGCGCTCGGAGAGGAGGGCAGCGGACGATTCGATTGCAGAGCTTGCTGCCAAAACTCTGTCCTCCTCACCAGAAAGGTCGGCTGCGAGTCGCTCCTGCTGTTCAGCCGGCACGGCGGGAATATCGATTGCCTTAATGTCTTCAGACCTCAGTTTGATGGTCTGTCCGGACTGGCCGCGCATGAGCAACGTCATGAACACGCGCACCGGAGGGCTACGCAGAATCAAGGCGATAAGATCCGGACGCCACCCTCGATCTGCACGAACGCGATAGAGGAGATCGCTGAGCAGCAGGCTGCGCCCCTCCGTGTAAGCAACTGTTGGCACGCCGACGTGTTCAATCGACCCGCTGCCGCGCGTCATCAAGAGGTCCCCGTCCGCAATCTGGTACCGAAAGTCCGGCTGCAGATCGCTGGGTAGCTTCTTGTGTTCAAGTGGGCGAAAGAGCCCGGAACTGACGGCGCTTGTCTTGAGTACTGCCCATTCGTGGGGTTCGGCGAGTGCTTCTTCGCATCGAGGACTCCACCCCTGCATGACCGATTGGATGGCTCGTCGAAGGGGGATGAGGCCATGTGAAGAGATCATGGCCTCCACCTGCGTAGCCAGGTGCGAAGTCCACAGCTCTCCTAGCCGTTCGAGTTGATGTCTCCGTGCATTGACGAGAGCATCAAGACGGGTCGTCTCGGCATCGAGATAGTCGGCGATGCGGCGCTGTTCTTCGAGTGACGGCAACTCAATGGGTAGCGCTCGAACACGCTCGGCGCTGATGTGATAGATGTTCGCGCCCGACGCCACGGATGCGAAGAGCCCGCTTCCGAAGGCAGAGCGAGCCCACCACCCCAAGAATCTGCTGTCGGTCACGCCTTCGCGTGGGCGCATTCGCAGCAACGTGTTCTGGAAGCAGACTGTCCCCTCGACTTCGCCTCGCCAGACAGCGGAAGCCCCCACGGTGCCGAGACTCCCGCTCCCTTCGGTGACCAACACGTCGCCCGGACGCAGGGAAAAGACGCGCTGCTCGGAGGGTGTGAAGTTCATTCGCTTGACGTCGGTGAGGTCGAGGACACCGTCCTTCACGTTGGCGGCTCGCAGGTACGGAACCATGTGAGGGCCAGAATCGTGCTGTGGTGAGCGCTGCCTGCCGAGCGAGACCTCGGCGACAGCTCGAACCGTGGTTGACTTCACCCCGCCACCTCGCCCAGCAGCGTCTGAATCTCCGCCTCCAGAGCCTTCAGCTCCGCGTCGATCTCGGCCAGTGGCCTCGGCGGCTTGTAGACGTAGAAGTGGCGCGTGAACGGGATGTCGTAGCCGACGCGGTAGCGCACGGTCTCCTTGGTCTTCGGGTCCTTGTATTCCGCGATCCACGCGTCCTCGACGTGCTCCTTCACCTCTCGCTTGAAGTACGTGTCGATGTCCTCGCGCAACGGCACGTTCTCGGCGTCCCGCAGGTCCGGATCGTGCTCGATCTGGCCCTTCTTGACGTATTGGACCTCACCCTCCGGGTCCGGGACGCCGACCGCGTCGCGGATCGCTTTGTCGAAGGGCTTGCTCTTCGGCCAGGTGATACCGGCCTCGTCCATCGCCGCGCCCAAGGCCATCCACGCTTCCGCCTTGGTCGCCCACACGCTGCCGAGCAGCGGCTTGAGTGCTTCCGCCAGCTTCTCCGGCCCGCCTTCGCCGAGTTCCTTCTCCACCGCCTTGGCCACACGCAGGGCGTCAAGCGAGTCCTCGGTGACCTCGAAGCGGAGCTTGAGGGGCCGGTCCACGGTGATGCGCTGGTAGCCGAAGTCGTCGGCGTCGAAGACCTTGACCTTGTCCGAAGTGGAGTGCTGCGAGCCCTCGCCGGAGCGCGCGAGACGATACGCCTCCCCGTACCAGGCGCAGATCTCTCCGCGCAGGTTCCCGGTGATCTCCTTGCGTTTGTTGCTCAGCGACTTGCGCATCTTCGACCACTGGTCCCGCGCGTCGATGAGCACGATCCGGTTCTTGAGGTTCTTCGGCTTGCGGTTGGTGACGATCCAGAAGTACGTCGAGATACCGGTGTTGTAGAAGAGCTGGTCGGGGAGAGCGACGATGGTTTCCAGGTAGTCGTTCTCGATGATCCAGCGGCGGATCTCGGACTCGCCGGAGCCCGCGCCGCCCGTGAAAAGCGGGGAGCCGTTGAAGACGACCGCGATGCGGCTGCCGCCGATCTCCTTGCCGTCGGTGTCCTTCTTCAGCGGCCGCATCTTGTCGATCATGTGCTGCAGGAAGAGGAACGAACCGTCGTTGATCCGGGGGAGCCCGGCGCCGAACCGGCCGTCGTATCCACGGTCCTCGTGCTCCTGCTTGACCTGTTTCTCGACCTTCTTCCACTCCACGCCGAAGGGCGGATTGGCGAGCATGTACTCGAACTGCTCGTCCTCATGGCCGTCCTGAGTGAAGGAGTTGCCGAAGTGGATGTTGGAGGCCGCCTGTCCCTTCAGGAGCATGTCGGAGCGGCAGATCGCGTACGACTCGGCATTGAGTTCCTGCCCGAAGACGTTGACGCGCGCGCCCGGGTTGAGGGCCTTGATGTGGTCCTCGGCCGCCGAGAGCATGCCGCCGGTGCCGCAGGCGGGGTCGAGGACATCGATGACAGGGGCCGCGCCGTTGAGGCGGTCGCCGTCGGGGGCCAGGAGCAACTCGACCATCAGCTCGATGACTTCGCGCGGGGTGAAGTGCTCACCGGCGGTCTCGTTCGAGGCGTCCGCGAACTTACGGATCAGCTCTTCGAAGACGTAGCCCATGTTGTGGTTGTCCACGGCCTCGAGGCTGAGGTCGATCTCGGCGAACTTCTGGACGACGAGATAGAGCAGTCCGGCCTTGGCCAGGCGGTCGATCTGCAGGTGGAAAGCGTAGTGATCGAGGATCTCGGTGGCTTCCGAGGAGAAGCCCCCGATGAAGTCCTTGAGGTTCCTCTCGACCTTCTGCGTGTCCTGGTCGGCGCCGATGGTGGCGAACGTCTGCCGGGAGAGGTTGTAGAAGTCGCGACCGGCCGTGGCACGCAGCACCGCGTCCTTGTTCCGGCCTGCGAAGGACTCGGCGCGGGACCAGACGGCCTCGCGGGTGTCCTCCATCACGCAGTCCATGCGGCGAAGCAGCGTCATCGGCAGGATGACCTTGCCGTATTCGGAGCGCTTGTAGTCACCCCGCAGCAGATCGGCCACCGACCAGATGAAGTCGGCCAGCTCCTGGTTCTTGTCGCTCACGTGTCACCTTCTCGTGCTGTCCCGCAGCGTGATCCCCGGCCTGCCCCGCTCAGTGTCAGAGAGGGCAGCCGGGCCAGGGTACGGAAACCCGGTAGGCCCCGCGGGCGGTGCCCGTTGCGTCTCCCTGGCCCCGGCAGCATCTTAGAGGGCGCCGGTCGCACCTTCACCAAGAGTGACGTGCGCGACGCAGTCGCCGACGCCGTTGCCCGAGAGACCGGGACTCGAACTGCCACGCAATTATCACAAGTTGCGGACACGTTCGGGCTTCTGGCGGCCCTTGACTCCGCCCATGCCTGACACGAGGCGTCAAACGAAACGATCATGGCCGCAGGCCTGTTGGTGATGCCTTCATTCCTGCTCGCTGAGATCGACCATGTGGCCACCCGCGAACTCGGCCGTGACGCGACGCTCAGCGCGGTCGACGACATCCGGCATTGGCTGCGCCGGGGCCGCATTGTCGTCCCCGAGACCGCGCAAGACCACCTGGGCCCGCACAGTCCGTGTGCGCCCGCTACCGCAGCCTGGACCTGGCGGATGCGGTGAATGTGGCCCTCACCGCCGATTACGAAGCCGACGCCGTCCTCGCCCCCGACCGCCGTGACTTCCGCGCCGTGCGCCCGCTCGGCCGTCACAAGGCGTTCCGCGTCTTGCCTGACGACCTTCCCCTTCAACGCTGACGGTACGTGGTCGCGACGTAGCCGGGGCGTGACGCTCGTTTGACGCCCGAGGTGTCTACAAGCCGCCCGTCAGGGCGCCGGGCACAGGTTGACCTGCTGCCTTGTCCGATTCTGTTCCTGCCCAAGTGATTTCGATGACGCAGCACATGGAATGCGTGGCGGTGTTGGAGCCGGCGGGGAACGGGTCCCGAGCGCGGCTTTGCCGGGGTGCGTCCGACGGGGCCGCGCGGCCGCGCCGTCCACCGGGCGAGGTCAAGCGGTCCGCGTGGGGGAGTCGTTGCAGGCGCCCATGGTCACGTACCCCGGGGCGGCGCGCTCGACCCGCAGGGCCAGTGCCGGGAGCAGGTCGGCCAACCTGTGGAGGTAGGCCGCCGGGAGTTGAGAACTCCGTGGCTCGGCTGCCGCCAGCGCGCGTGCGGACCTTTCGGCTCGGCGCGTCACCGCGCGGGCC
>NZ_AJTQ01000344.1 GCF_000262345.1 Streptomyces xiaopingdaonensis
CGGCCGGCGAGGACGTGGTTTCCCGGTGGAAGGGGATCCGGGTAGGCGTAGCGCCGGTGCGCGGAGTCCAACCGGTCCAGGCACGTCCGATCGACCCGGGCGGCGTTCGGTTCCAGCAACTCGGCGGCGAGATCGAGGAGATCGCGCTGCACACCGTCGAGGAGGACGTCGAACTCGCTCTCCATGGAGTCGGTGGAGATCGCCGCTCCGATCGCGGCGTTCGCCTCCTCGACGTCGCCGCTGGCGGTCAGACGCAGGTTAGCGGGGGCCGTCATTTCAAGGCACCATCCAGGCGAGTACCGGGGTCGATTGGAGGTAGACGAGCAGGCAGAGGAAGGGGACGAATATCGCCGTCGCGGCGAGGACCTTGCGGAAGAGCGCGCCCTCCTGGCCGGCGAGGCCGACCGCGCTCGCACCGATCGCGAGGTTCTGCGGGCTGATCATCTTGCCCAGGGCACCGCCCGCGGTGTTCGCTGCGGCGGTCAGCACCGGTGGGTGCCCGGAGCCCTCGGCAGCGCTCGCCTGCAACGCGCCGAAGAGCGAGTTGGAGGAGGTGTCCGAACCTGTCACGGCGGTGCCGAACCAGCCCAGCAGTCCGGACAAGAGGGGAAAGAGACCTCCCGCCCCTGCCAGGAAGGCGCCCATGGTGCTGGTTTGGCCCGACATGTTCATGACGTAGGCGAGGGCCAGCACGCCGGTGACCGTGACGGCGGCGGTGCGCAGTTGGTGCAGCGTCCGTCCGTACGCCACGGCCGCGCCCCGCACCGGAATCCTCAGTACGGCGGCCGTCACGATGCCTGCGACGAGGAGCACGGTGCCCCCGCTCGCGAGCCAGTCGAAGGTGAACCGGAGCAGCCCGAGCGGTTCTCCGTCCGCGTCGACGACGTGCAGACCCGGCCAGGAGAAGAACGTCGTCGTACCCGCAAGTGCCCGCGCTACCGCGGGGATCGAGACGACGGAGAAGAGGAGGACGATCACCGCGTACGGGGCGAAGGCGCGGACTACTTCGACGCGGGTGTCCGGCGGCCGGTGCTGTGCCGGTGTCCGCGTACGTACCGCGACTCCGCCGCCCACCGGGTCAACGGAGCCGGTCGCCGGCGCGGTCTCCCCGTGCGGCACCGTGTCCTGCTCGTCGCGGGGCGCAGGTCGCCACACTCGCAGAAGCAGCAGCACCGCAGCCGCCGAGACCAACGCGGCGACGATGTCGGTCAGTTCCACGGGCCCGTAATTGGCCATCAGGAACTGCGTGACGGCGAACGACGAGCCGCACACCAGCGCCGCCGGCCACGCTTCCCGTAGTCCGCGCCGTCCGTCGAGAAGGACGAGCAGCACCATCGGTACGAACAGGGCGAGTACGGGAACCTGGCGGCCCGTCATGGCGCTCAGGTCGCCCAGCGGCAGCCCCGTCACCCTGGCCAGTGTGATCACCGGGAGTCCGACGGCTCCGTAGGCCACAGGTGCGGTGTTGGCCACCAGCGCGACCGTCGCGGCCTTGACGGGCTTGAGGCCGATCGCGACGAGCATCACCGCGCAGATGGCGACGGGGGCACCGAACCCGGCCAGCGCCTCCAGCAGCGCGCCGAAGCAGAAGGCGATGAGGACGCCCTGCACGCGCCGGTCGTCACTGAGTCTCGCGAAGCTGCGCCGGAGCACGTCGAAGTGCCCGGAGGCCACCGTCATCCGGTAGATCCAGAGCGCGTTGACCACGATCCACATGGCGGGGAAGAGTCCGAACGCGGCTCCTTCCGCCGCGGAGTTGAACGCTTGTCCCGTCGGCATGCCGTACACGCCGACAGCTACGACCAGGCTGAGCGCGAGGCCGATCAGCGCGGCCAGCCAGGCGCGCACGCGAGCCACCCCGAGCAGAACGAAGAGGACGAGCAACGGCAATGCCGCCACCAGTGCGGACCACCCCAGGCTGCTGCCCACGGGGTCGATTATCTGCTGGTACACGGGAACCTCCTTGTTCCCCTGCGTGATACGGGAAGTTGTTCGGTCTCACCGATCCCGGATCAGAAGACGGGGGTCTCGGTGTAGGAGCCGAAGACCTCGCGCAGCGCGCCGGTGATCTCCCCCATGGACACGTGCGCCTTCACCGCCTCGATGGTGGCGGGCATGAGGTTGGCGGTGTCGTCCTTCGCGACGGCGAGCAGCGCCTCCATCGCGGCGGCGGCGCGGTCCGGGTCGCGGTTCTCCTGGACCTGCCGCAGGCGGCTGATCTGCCGGGTCTCGGAGGCGGGGTCGAGCTGGTGCGTCTCGATCTTCTCTCCCTCCTCCTCGTCGACGTACGTGTTCACGCCGATCACCGGGCGGTCCCCGGTGGCCTTGCGGCGGGCGAAGTCGTAGGCGGTGTCGGAGATCTCCCGTTGGAAGAAGCCCTGTTCGATGGCCGCCTCCACGCCGCCGATCTCCTCTATCCGTTCCAGACAGGCGTCGATGCCGCGTTCGAGCTCCGAGGTGAGGTTCTCGACGTAGTAGGAACCGCCCAGGGGATCGATGACGTTGGCCACCCCTGTCTCGTCGGCGAGGACCTGCTGCGTGCGCAGCGCGATCTTCATCGCTTGTTCGCTGGGGATGGTGTACGCCTCGTCGAGCCCGTTGGTGTGCAGGGACTGCGCTCCGCCGAGCACTGCGGAGAGTGCCTGGAGCGCGGTCCTGATGATGTTGTTCATCGGCTGGGGCTTGGTGAGGGTTGCCGCCGCGGTCTGTGCGTGGAACCGCAGCCGCATCGACTGGGGGTCCCGCGCGCCGAACCGCTCACGCATCATGCGGGCGTAATAGCGGCGCACGGCACGGAACTTGGCCGCTTCCTCGAAGAGATCGGCCTGGCTGACGAAGAAGAACGACAGCCTGCGCGCGAAGGTGTCGACGTTCACCCCCGCGGCCACCACGTCCTGGACGTACGCCTGGGTGATCGCCATGGTGAAAGCGATCTCCTGCTGGGCGTTGGCCCCGGCCTCGCTGATGTGGTAGCCGCTGATGTTCACCGGGTTGTAGCGCGCCATGTGCTGCGAGGAGTAGACGATGGTGTCGCGCACGATGCGCATGCTCGGACGTACGGGGAAGATCCACTCCTTCTGCGCCACGTACTCCTTGAGGATGTCGTTCTGGATGGTGCCGCTGAGCTTGTTCAGGTCGTATCCGCGCTGCTCGGCGACTGCCACGTACATGGCCAACAGAATCCAGGCCGACGGATTGATCGTCATGGAGACGCTGATCTCTTCGAGGTCGATGCCGTCGAAGAGCGCCTCCATGTCGGGAAGCGTGTCGATGGCGACGCCCTCGCGTCCCACCTCTCCGAGGCTCATGGCGTCGTCGCTGTCGAGGCCCATGAGCGTGGGCATGTCGAAGTCGACGGACAGGCCGGTCTGCCCCTGCGCGATGAGGTAGCGGAAGCGCTTGTTGGTCTCCTCCGCCTGACCGAAGCCGGCGATCTGCCGCATCGTCCAGGTCCGGCCGCGGTACATCGTCGGATAGGGGCCGCGGGTATAGGGGTAACGGCCGGGCAGCCCGATCTCCGACCAGTCGGCGGGAAGATCGACGGGTGTGTAGACGCGCTTCACCGGCAGGCCGCTTCCCGAGGCGTAGGACTCCCTGGACTCGGGACGGCGCCGGATGAAGGCGGCCAGTTCGCGGCTCTCCCAGTCGGCGAGCTCCTGCGCCACGGCCGTGTTCAGTTCGTCGGTGACCAGCGGTGCGGCGTGCTTCCGTCGTACTTCGTCCTCGTCAGCCATGTGTGCTCCTCGCTCCGTGTTCATGTCCAACCGATCAGTCGCCGAGCTGCCGTTGCGGGATCGTCGTGCTTCTCCGCGACCTGGTCCACGGCCTCGTCGAAGGCGGGCGTCCCCGGCCGGAGCCAGTCGCGCACGAGTTCTTCGGCCGCCCACCTGATCCGGGTGCCTGCGGCGCGGCGAGCCCGCCTCTCGCGCTCCCCGTTGCGCTCCATCCAGCGGAGGTGCTCGTCGAAGCGCTCGATGAGAGCCGTCACGCCGCTGCCCCGGTCGGCGACCGTCTGCTCGACGGGGACGTTCCACTGGCCCGGCTGCCGCTTGGCCAGGCGGAGCATGTCCCGCAGCTCCGAGACGGTCCGGTGGGCGCCGTCGCGGTCGGACTTGTTCACGACGTGTACGTCGGCGATCTCCAACAGCCCGGCCTTGATCGCCTGGACGCTGTCGCCGAGGCCCGGCACGCTCACCACCGCCACCGACTGAGCACCGCTGATCACGTCGGTCTCGGCCTGCCCGACGCCGACGGTCTCCAGCACGACGACGTCCCACCCGGCCGCGTCCAGCACCGTGACCGCGTCCAGGGCGGCGCGCGCCAACCCGCCGAGCGCGCCACGAGTGGCGAGGGACCGGATGAACACCCCGGGATCGCCGGAAAGAGTGGACATACGGATGCGGTCGCCGAGGATCGCGCCACCGGTGAAGACGCTCGACGGGTCGACCGCGATGATCCCGACCGACCGGCCTGCCCGCCGGTATTCCTGTGCCATCGCGGTGACCAGAGTGCTCTTGCCGCTGCCTGGCGGCCCGGTCACCCCGATGACGTGTGCGTGCCCGGCACGGCGGTGCAGTTCGGCCAGCATGACGTCGGTGCCGGGCGCGCGGCGCTCCACCCGGGTGAGCGCCCGTGCGATCATTCCGTGTTCGCCGCTGAGCACGCGCTCCGCCAGCGACGCGGGCGCCGTCACGGGACGTTCCCGGGGAGAGGTCCGGTGTCGTGGAGGCGGAGCAGCAACTGGCGGTCGTCGACGACCCGGCGGGCCTTGAACTCCGTACGGTCGAAGGTGTGTTGCCGCACGGGCACGACCTGCGCGCCCACGCCCAGCACGGTGCGCAGCCTGTCGGAGAGGTTCTCCACCCAGGTGGAGAGTGTCGCCCCGGTGAGTTCGGGCCCGTACTCGACCTGAACCATCAGGTGGTCCATGGCCGTCTCGCGGCTGATGACGATGCGGTGCTCTCCGCCGTACCCGGGCACGGCCATCACCACGTCGTCGATGGCGCTGGGATGGACGTTCTCGCCGCGGATCGTGAACATGTCGTCGAGCCGTCCGTAGATGCCCCGCGGCAGGTACGGATAGGTGCGTCCGCGCTCCGCCGAAGGGGCTTCCCAGCGGGTGAGGTCGTTCGACAGCAGGCGGATCATCGGCTGGCTGGTGCGCTCCAGCGTGGTGTAGACGGGGGTGCCCTCGGCCCCGTACGGCAGCCTGGTGTGGTCCGCCGGATCGCAGACCTCCGTGTAGACGAGGTCCTGCCAGCACAGCACCCCGGGCTCGTTGCCACCCGCCCCCAGGTGCATCCAGGGGGCGACCTCGGCCATGCTCCCCGAGTCGTACACCTCGGCTCCGAAGGACTCGGAGAGGAGGGAGCGGATGGCGGCGACGCTGGCGCCCGGCTCGCCGGAGAAGAACATGGCACGCAGCCCGAGTTCGGCGGGCTCGATGCCCTCCTCCGCGGCGACCTCGGCCAAGTGCAGCGCGTAGGAGGGAGTGCCGTAGAAGACGGTGACCCCCATCTGGCGAATCCAACGCACTGTGCGGGCGCTCTGCCCGCGGCTGCCGGCGCCGAAGGGGAAGACGCGGGCGCCCAGCCGCTCCGCGCCGGTGTAGGCGCCCCAGGAACCCCAGTACAGGCTGAGCGGTGAGGCGACCAGCACAGTGTCGGAGGGGCGGATGCCCATTGCCCACATCACGCGGGCGTGTGCGTTGGCCACGCTGCGCCAGTCCCGCTCGCTGATGCCGAAGGCGGTGGGGCGCCCCGTGGTGCCCGAGGTGCCGTTTACGTGCTTGACCTCTTCCTCGGGCACGCACAGGTAGCTGCCGAAGGGCTCGTTGACGGCCTGGTCCGCGCGGAGTTCGTCCTTGTGCACGACGGGGACCTTCTCGAAATCCTCGAGCGTGCGGATCGACGAAGGGTGGATACCTGCCTCGTCCCACTTCTTGCGGTAGAAGGGCGCGTTCTGCCAGGCGTAGGCCATCACTTCGCGGATGCGCGCGAGCAGCAGCTCGTCGCGCTGTTCGGCCGGCATGGTCTCGCGGCGCGGGAACCAGTGTTCCTGATGACCGGGCGGTCGGTAGTCCTCGTCGTAGCGGGGCGGCCAACTCCACTGTTCCATGGGGGCGTTGCGCACTGTCGTCACCTGCCTAGCTCCGGGGTTCCCGGCTGTGCACCAGGGAGCGGATCTCCTCGACGATCGTCTCGGGGGCGGTGTCCTGACCGAGCACTCCGGCCACGCCCATCCGTTTCAGTTCCAGCTCGTCCTCGTCCGGCATGACACCGCCGGCGACGACGACGAAGCGGTGCGGTTCCGGCAGGTCCGCAAGGACCTCGAAGAGCCGCGTGAAGATGGGCATATGCGCCCCTGACAGGAGGCTGACGCCGAGTACGTCGACGTCCTCCTGCACGGCGGCCTCGATCACCTGGTCCGGCTTGCGGTGCAGTCCGGTGTAGATCACTTCCATGCCGGCGTCGCGCAGCGTGCGCGCCACCACCTTCACGCCCCGGTCGTGACCGTCCAGCCCGATCTTGGCCAGCATCACCCTGATCGGCTCGGCAACGGTCTCCTTCTGAACTGGCGCCATCACCACTCCTGTTGGTCCGGTAGCCTGTGGTTGGACCATAAGCACTGGTTGAATTGGCGGACAACATGCGTGCACCGACTTTGCGGAACGGGAGTATGTCCGATGGCGACCACACATGTCTTGTGCCGGCGTGAGGGAAGGCTCGGACGCATCACGCTGAACAGGGAACGCGCCCTCAACGCCCTGGACTTGGAGATGATGCGCGCCGTCCACGGCGCTCTCGCCGGATGGCTCGACGACCCGGGCGTCGAGCTGGTCGTGCTCGACGGCGCCGGCGAACGTGCCTTCTGCGCAGGGGGCGACATCACCGTCGTGCACGCGTCCGCGTCCAACGACCCCGAGATCGCACGGCAGTTGTGGCGCACGGAGTACGCGCTCGATGCCCTCGTCGCCTCGTACCCGCTCCCCGTGATCGGGCTGATGGACGGGATCACGATGGGAGGCGGGATCGGTCTCGCCGGCCATGCCGCGATCCGCGTGGTCACCGAACGCTCGGTGCTGGCGATGCCGGAGGTCGCGCTCGGTCTCACGCCGGACGTGGGAGGCTGTCTGCTCCTCTCCCGCGCGCCAGGGGAACTCGGTACGCATCTCGCGCTCACGGGCGCCCGCATCGGGGCCGGAGACGCCCTCGCCTGCGGGTTGGCCGACCACTTCGTTCCTGCGCACCGGCTACCGGCGATGGTCGAGGCGCTGCGCCCGGGCCGGGACACGATCGACGGAGTGCTCGGCGACTTCGCGGAGAAGGCCCCGCGGGGCGCTGCGGACCTGGTGGACCAGGCTTCCTGGATCGACGACTGCTACGCGGCCGACAGCGTGGAGGAGATCCTCGAAAGGCTCCGCGCCTGCCGCACACCCGCCGCCACGGCGGCCGCGGAGGCAGTGGGAAGGGGCTCGCCGACCGCCCTCAAGGTGACGCTCCGCGCCCTGCGCGAGGCTCGTTCCATGACGACACTCGAGGAATGTCTGGCGCAGGACTACCGGCTGTGCTGCCGCTTCCTCGAAGGGCCGGACCTTCCGGAAGGCATCAGAGCCACCGTGCTCGACAAGGACCACAGGCCGCACTGGTCCCCGTCCGAACTCGGCGACGTCACACCGGAGATGGTGGACCGGTACTTCCTTGACGCGCCGAACTCCCCAGTGGGCTAGCGTGGTTGGACCAGAGGAAGAATGAACCAGTGAGGACAGGTTGAGCGAGCCGGAATGGCGGACGGTCAGGCCCGTCCGCACACACGAGCAGGTGCTGACCCAGATTCAGCAGAAGATCCTCGACGGCCGGCTGCGGGTGGGCGATCGACTGCCGAGCGAGCGCGAGTTGGGCGAGGCGCTCGGCGTCAGCCGCAACAGCGTCCGCGAGGCGCTGCGCGTGCTGGAGTCGATGGGCATCCTGAGCGCCCAGGTGGGGTCCGGCAGAGACGCGGGCTCCACGGTGGCGGGCCGCTCGACCGCGGCGCTGAGCAACCTGCTGCGCCTGCACATGGCCTTGTCGCAGTTCAGCCTGGAAGATCTGGTCGACGTACGGATCGAGCTGGAGCGCCTGGCCGTTGTGCGCGCCGCCGCAGGGGCGGACGTCGGGGACCTCGAGCGCCTGCGCGCTCTCACCCGGGCCATGGCGGAACCCGGCATGGACTACGAGCGCTTCCACGAACTCGACAGCGAGTTCCACATCGCCCTCACGCGCGCTTCGGACAACGCGCTCGCCACCGACCTCATGCAGGCGCTGCGAGACGCGGTCAAGGGCGAAATGATCGCCGCCTTCCGGCGGGTGCGGGACTGGGAGGTCATGGTCTCCACCCTGACCGAGGAGCACCTCGCGATTCTCCGTGCGGTCGAAGCAGGAGACGGAAAGGAAGCCGCCGAACTCGTCACACAGCACATCAAGGGCTTCTACGCAGCGGTGGGCGACGCCCCGGAATGACGCTCGCACGGCGCGATGCCGGCGGTCGCGGTTCCCGAACCTCAACTCTTCTCAGCAGCGTGAGAAGAGTTGAGGCTCAGTGAACCCTCGGGGCCGAACCCGGAGACGGGAGCAACGTGCCCCGCCGCGGGGCTATTCGGTCACGGTACGTCGACCCGGGGACTGGCCACCGTGGTGTTGTTCGCGAGGGCCAGCAGTCTGTCGCGCGAGCCGTTGAACTTGTCGCGGTCGACGGGGTTGATACCGCCGATGTTGCCCGAGTCCGTGTACTGCCAGACGGTCCACGCCGGGAAGCCGGTCGGGATGGTGGGGCTGCCGGTGGTCCAGTGGGCAACCCACAACGGCGCCTTGTCGCTCATGCCCGTCCAGCCGCCGGTGCAGGTGTTCCACCAGTTGGCCGTGGTGTAGATGACCACGTCGCGAGAAGTGCGGTCCTTGTAGGTGTTGTAGAAGTCGCTGATCCAGTTGCGCATCGCGGACTGACTGAGTCCGTGGCACTGGGAACTGGACCCGTTCTCGATGTCCAGGACGCCGGGGAGGGTGAGGTTGTCCGCCGACCAGGCACCGCCGTTCTTGGCGAAGAAGTCGGCCTGGGCCGCACCGCTCGACGAAGCGGGGCGGGCGAAGTGGTACGCGCCGCGAATGACGCCGTTGTCGTACGCGCCCGTGTAGTTGGCGTTGAACTTGTCGTCCCTGAAGTCCGTGCCTTCGGTGGCCTTGATCCAGGCGAACTCGATTCCGGCGTTCTTCACCGAGCCCCAGTTGATGTCGCCCTGGTAGTGGGAGACGTCGATCCCCTGGACGCCGCTGGTGTCCTGCGGGGTGATCTGGCGGGGCTGCTTGCCCACCATCTCCTGCTCGGCGCTGATGCCCATACGGCCCTCGCCCGGCCCGTAGCCGCCCGACGGGGAGGCGTGGGAGATACCGGCGCTCGTCAGCGTCAGGGTCATCGTCGCGCCGACGACTCCGACGGCCGTGGCGATCCTACGCGCGTAGAAGCGGGGGGAGTTCGGCATGTGCGTCTCCTGGTGTGGGGGATTGATGTAGACACGTCACACATACATGACAGTGTCGACCGCGGGAAGAGTCCGACTGCTCTGCCGGGGGTCTAGACCACTCGTCGTCCGCTTGAGCTGAGGAAACCGCGCCCGAAAACCGAGACTTTCAATCGACGTCAACGGCGTTGGCGGCGCCTCGGCGCGGCCGGCGGCAACGGGTGGCAATAGCACGGGTGTTGGCCATGCGGCCCAAGTCGATGCTCTTCGACGAGCCGACCAGCGCGCTCGACCCCGAACTCGCCGGCGAGGTGCCGGCCACCATGCGCGATCTTGCGCGCGACGGGTTGACGATGTCGGTCGTCACGCACGAGGTCAACTTCGCCCGGGAGGTAGGCGTGTGCGCAGGGAGAAGCCGGTAGCGGCACGTACGCCCAAGCCCCACGGCGTGACGGCGCCGGACGGCCGGGGGCCGCACCCCGAGCCGTGCGTTCCGGTACCTCACTGCGGTCCGCCGATCGGCGCGCGAGATCCTTGCGGACCGATCGGCTGCGGAGAAGCACCCCAGCGTGGTCAGGCATGCTCGGCAAGGCACCATGCGGGGCGCGAAGCGCGATGTCCTCGCGTACAGGGGCGGTCGTTAGGATCTCCGGCATGGCCAACCTTCGTGAGGCGCAGAAGCAGCTGACGCGGCGCCTGCTGCTGGAGTCGGGCCTCGAGCTCTTCAAGGCGAAGGGGTACGCCGCCACCACGGTCGACGACATCGCGACCGCGGCGGGCACCACGCGCGTGACCTTCTACGCGTACTTCCCCTCCCGCAGCGCACTGATGAAGGCGCTCATGGACGAGCAGCTCAACGAGGCGCTGCAGCGCGTCCGTTCCCCCGAGCACGGCTCGACCGCACGCGACCTCGTCGCCACCGTCGCGGAGGGGACGCCGGAGGCGATCATGGCCTGGCTGCGGCAGACCGCCGACAGCTGGCCGGCGATCCGGCCGATCATCCGGATAGGCCGCCACGCCGCGGCGGTCGACCCCGAACTCGCCGACCTCGTCGAGCAGTGGTTGGAGGAGGCCATCGGCGACATCGAGGACGGCCTGACGATGGCCGGGCGCTTCGAGCCCCACCAGCGGCACTTCCGCGGCGTCCTCGCGATGGCCCAACTCGACTACGTCGCCCAGCACTGGGACGGCGCCGACTGGAAGCTCACGCGTGAGCAGATGCTCGACGAGCTCGGCTCCAGTTGGGTGCAGCTCCTCACCTGACCTGCTTGGAACCCGCTGTGCCCTGCGGTTGAGCCGCCACGGCGCCGTACGCCGGTCGCGACTTCGACGCGGGGTCCGTCTCGCCGGAACGGAAGCTCCGAGCCCAGCGGTCCGCGTGCCGTCACCTTCGCCGCCCGTGACACCCCGTCGGGGGCCATGACGCCTGCCGTGCCGCAGGCGTCTCCTCCTGCCGCGCGCAGCCGCACTCGCCGCGAGCCGACGCCGCACCCCGCCGCAACGTGGAGCGGCCGCGGGCGAAGCGCGCCCGCGAAGGTCCGTACCGGACGCATCCGGGGACCGCACGTCCGGATGTTGGTCAGTCGAGAAGCGGCTGCACAACCCCTCTGCGCATTGTTTTAGCGTGGCGTTCATTTCCTTGACGCTGTGTAAAGCGAGTAGCTAGCGTGACCGCAGCCACAGGGCGCCGTGGGCGCCCCACACCGGACACGTGAGGCAGGCATGAGCGTCAGTAGCAACACCGTGCACACCGTTCTGGGACCGGTGCCGGCCGAGGAACTGGGCGTCGTAGCGGTCCACGAGGCGCTGCTGTCCGTGGTGCCGGGCGCGGAGTACGCGTTCGACGTCACCCTCGACCGAGCCGGGATCTTCGAGACGCTCGCCGCGAAGCTGCGTGACTTCCGCGCCCACGGCGGCGGCACCGTCGTCGACAGCACCGGCATGTTCCACGGCCGGGACGTCCGCCTCTACGAGGCGCTCTCCCGCGCAACCGGCGTGCACCTCGTCGCCTCGACGGGACAGGGCCCCGAGGAGCTGGTCGGCGGCTACTTCCTGACGCCGCAGACCAACCCGCCGACGCCGTGGCCGGCGGAGAAGTTCGCCGACCTCTTCACCAAGGAGATCACCGAGGGCATGGTCGTCCCGCGCGTGGAACGACGCGGCGCCGCCGGCCTCGTGGCCGTCGCCGCCACCCGCGAGGGCATGACGGCGACCGACGAGAGCCTCTTCCGCGGTGCGGCCCGTACCGCGCTCAGCGCGGGCGTCGCCGTCTCCCTGCGCCACGGGGACGACGCCGTCCACGACCTCGGCGTGGTTCTCGACGAGAAACTGCCGGCCGACCGCGTCGTGGTCGGCGGGCTCGACCGCAGGGACGCCGCCGAGTCCGGTGCGCCGCTGGAAGTTGCTCGCCGCGGCGCCTACGTCGCGCTCGATCACGTCGGCACGGAGGACGAGGCCCACCTCGGCGACGCCGAGCGAGCCGCCCTCGTCGGCGACCTCGTGAGCGCCGGCTTCGGAGACCGGGTGCTGCTCTCCAGCGGCGCGACCGGAGTGGCGAAGGGCCATGCCGGCAACGACCTGCCGTACAGCCACGTCCTGACCACCTTCGTCCCGCGGTTGAAGGCACAGGGACTCAGTGACGAGGACGCGCGGCGGATTCTCGTGGCGAATCCGCGCGCCCTGCTGTCGGTGCGCTGAGCGCGCCGGCACCGACGACCGTCAAGTCTTTTTCCGAAGGTGAGTGTTGTGTCGAGAGTGCACACGGTTCTGGGGCCCGTCCCGGCGGAGGAGTTGGGGTTCGTGGCCGTCCACGAGCACGTCGGGTACGGCATGCCCGGCTCCGAACTGGACACGAAATGGTGGAAGTCCCCGGAGGAGCGGTACGAGGAGACCGTCCCGAAGCTGCGCAGGTTCCGCGAGTCGGGCGGCGGCACCTTCGTCGACGTGACCGGGATCTGCAACGGCCGCGACGTCGACTACTACAAGTCGCTCTCCGCGAAGACCGGTGTCCACATCGTCGCCTGCACCGGCTTCGTCGGCGGCGACACCGCGTTGCCGCACTTCGCGAAGGCCGACGTGGAGTACCTCACCCGGCAGTTCGTCCACGAGATCACCGTCGGCATCGGGGACACAGGCAGCCTTGCGGGCGTCATCAAGGTCGGCGTGAGCCGCGGCGGCCGGATGACGGACCTGGACAAGCGCATCTACCGGGCCGCCGCCCGCGCCGCGCGCGCCACCGGCGTGCCGATCCTGACGCACCTCGCGATCGACGCGGAGAACGCGATCGCGATCTTCGAGGAGGAGGAACTGCCTCTCGACCGCGTCCTGTTCGGACACGTCGACGACGGCGTCAACGCCGACAAGACCCGCGACGTCTGGATCGCCGATCAGGGCGGCCGCATCGGCTTCGACACCTTCGGTTACGAGACCGAGCTGCCGGACCCGCCGTTCTGGGCCCGCCCCCGGCAAGAGCGGCTCGACCAC
>NZ_AJTQ01000345.1 GCF_000262345.1 Streptomyces xiaopingdaonensis
ACTTCCTGCGGTTCGTCGGCGACGGCCGGCTGAAGCAGGTCCTCGCCTCGGCCGACGCCAACTGCAGCCCGCTCGGCTGGCCGGGCGTCAGGGGGCACAGCGTCAACTACCTCTTCGACGAGCTCCTTCCGGACCTCCGCGCCGCGGGCCTCGACGAGGCAGCGCTCAAGACGATCTTCGTCGACAACCCGGCCGACTTCCTCACCGTCCACAAGTAAGAGAGAACCACGATGCACCCCTCGGACCTGAAGAACCTGAAGATCGCCGTAGTCGGTGCCGGTTACGGCGGCGCGGCGGCGGCCAAGGCCCTGAGCCTTCTCGGCGCGGACGTCGACGTCTACGAGCAGGCGAACCGGATACGGGAGGTCGGCGCCGGTATCGGTCTGCGGCCCTCCACGATCAACCGGTTCCGGGAGTGGGGGATCCTCGACGCGATCGCGAAGGTCAGCTCGCCGAGCGAGTACTTCGAGATCCTGACGGCCACCGGCGAACCGCTCATGAAGGAGCCCTGGCCGGCGGACGGCGCTCAGACGCGCACCCACCTGATCCACCGCGGGGACTTCATCGAAGCCCTGCTGGGCGTGCTCCCCGAGGGCATGGTGCACCTCGGCCGCAAGCTGGAGGCCGTCGAGGACAGGGGCGGCAGCGCCGTCGCCGCCTTCGCGGACGGCAGCACCGTCGAGGCCGACCTGGTCATCGGTGCCGACGGCATCAAGTCGGTCGTCCGCAGGGAGCTCTTCGACGGTCGGGGCCCGGTCTTCTCGGGCGAGCACGCCTACCGCGCCGTCATCCCGATCGAGGCCGCGCAGGGAATGGTCGTCGACGACGACCTCCGGATGTACATCGGCAGGGGCACCAAGGTCTACCTGCTGCCGCTGCGCCACCGGAACCAGGTCTCGTTCGACATCACAGCCCTGTGCCCGGACGGCACTTGGACTCCTCAGGTCACCAAGGACGACCTTCTGGCGACGGTGGACGGCTTCGACGAGCGCCTCGTACGCATCACGCGCGACCTCGACATGGACACCGTCAGCATCCGCGCGGTCTACGACATCGAGCCGGTCGACACCTGGCACTCGGACTCCGTCGTCCTCCTCGGCGACGCGGCCCACTCGATGCTGCACCACCAGGGCCAGGGCGCGAACTCGGCGATCGAGGACGCCGGTGCGCTCGCCGACGCGCTGCGGGAAGCCGCCTCGCTGCCGGAAGGGCTCGCCCGGTACCAGGCCACCCGCAAGCCCGCGACCGACGAGCTGCAGCGCATCTCGCGGCAGGGGTGGAGCGAGGACGAAATCAACGATGCGTTCCCCGGGCAGAAGCCCGCAGCCGCCGCGCCGAAGGAGTAGGACAATGCCGCTGCACCCCGAGATCGCCGACTTCGTCGCGAACCTGCAGCCACCCGAAGGACCGCTCGCCCCGGCCGTGCTGCGCGCCGCGGAAGAGCAGCAGGTAGCTCCCTTCGCGGAGCGCCTGCCGCTCCACGCGGTCGACGACACGGTGGCGCGTACGGCCTCGGGCGGGATACCGGTGAGGATCTACACGCCGGTCGAGGCCGACGCCTACGGCCTGCTCGTCTACTTCCACGGCGGCGCCTTCTTCCTCGGCAGCCTGGAGACGCACGACCACGTCGCGCGCTCGCTCGCCCGGGAGACCGGGCTCAAGGTCGTCTCCGTCGGCTTCCGCCTGGCGCCGGAGTCCGCCTTCCCCGCAGGACTCGACGACTGCCACGCGGTCGTGCGGTGGGCCGCGGCGGAGGGAGAGAGCCTGGCCTGGGACGGGAAGACCCTCGCGCTCGCCGGCGACAGCTCAGGTGGCAACCTCGTCGCCGCGGTCGCGGCCAGGGCACACGACGACGGCTTCGACCGGATCACCCACCAGGTCCTCTACTACCCGTCGCTCGACCTCGACTTCGACGCCGACCGCTATCCCTCGCTGCGGGAGAACGCCGTGGGCTACGGCCTGGAGACGGCGGGCCTGAAGCCGTTCAACGCCTTCTACACCGGCAGCGGCGCCGACCCCGCCGACCCCCGCGTCTCGCCGATCAAGCGGGCCGACCTCAGCGGGCTGCCGCCGGCCCTCGTCGTCACCGCGGAGTACGACCCGATGCGCGACGAGGGCGAGCTCTACGGCCGGCGGCTGCGGGAGGCCGGCGTGGAGGCGACCGTGAGCCGGTACGAGGGCGCGAACCACGGGTTCGTCCAGAACTTCTCCCGGATTCCCGAGTTCCACCAGGTCTTCACCGAGACGCGGGACTTCCTCCGCCGGCGCTGACCCTGCCGAACCCGACCACGAGCGCAGCGCGCGGAAAGAGAGCCATGACGCAGGCAGTCGCCGTCCACCCCCTCTTCTCACCCTGGGGCCGGTTCGGTCTCTACAGCTTCTTCGTCGACGCATCCGAGCCGGCCGTCGTCGACACCGGTATCGCCTCCTCGCCCGCCGAGGGGATGGCTCCCGCGCTGGAGGCGATCGGGCGCCGTATCGAGGACGTGCGCTGGATCCTGCTGACGCACGGTCACATCGACCACGTCGGCGGGGCCCACGCGCTGTGGGAGCTCACCGGCCGACGTGCCCGGGTGGTGATCCACAAGGCCGACGCCCCGATGCTCCGCTCACGTCGGGCCCACGTCGAGGAGTACCTCGCCGGACGCGGCCGGTACCTCGGCGACCCCGGGGGAGAGGCGAAGGTGGCGGCGGCCGCGGACGCCGTCGTCTCCGGCGAGATGGAACCCGGACGCGTCGTCGAGGGCGGCGAGACGCTCTCGCTCGGCGGGGACGTCACCGTGTCGGTGCACTCGGTGCCGGGCCACACGCCCGGCTCGGTCGCCTACGCCGTCGACGGCCGGGACGCGGTCTTCGTCGGCGACGCCGTGCAGGTGCACGGGGCCGCCAACGGTTTCCCCGGCTACACCGACCCGGCGGCCTACCGCGCGAGTCTCGCGTACCTCCGGGACGAACTCCGGCCGCGGCACCTGTACTTGGGGCACCCCTACCGCCGCGCCGACGGCACCGCGTACGGCGTCGAGCTCGACGCGGCGCAGGCCGAGGAGGCACTCACCCGGAGCCTCGACATCGAGAGCCGCGTCGCGGCGGCGGCCCGGCGGTGCCTGGGAGCCGGCCCGCGGGAGACCGATTCGCCGTACGCACCGTTCGCCTCCGTCGCCGAGGAGCTCGGCTACACCGGCGACCCCACGCTGGAGCCTTCGCCGTTCTTCACCTCGATGCACGGCTACCGCGCTCAGCACCACCAGCACGCGTGACACAGGAGCGTCGTACTCATGACTGACCCCCATTCGATCCTGGCCGGCCGAGAGCCGATCTCCGTCCGCAAGGATCTCCGGGTGCCGATGCGGGACGGCGTCGAACTCGCCGCGGACGCCTACCACGGCGCGGACGAGGCGCCGCGACCCGCGCTGCTCGCGATGAGCGCCTACGGCAAGGAGTTGCAGGCCCTCGCACTCACCACCCCGCCGCAGCGCAGACCCAGTCCGATGTGGGACGGCTGCATCGAGGCCGGCGACATCGCGCGCGTCGTGCGGGAGGGCTACGTCCACGTCATCGGCGACGTGCGCGGCACCGGCGACTCCGGCGGCGTCATGATCGGCAACTACAACTCGGGCGGGGTCTCCCAGGGGCAGGACCTCTACGACCTCGTCGAGTGGGTGGCGGCCCAGCCGTGGTGCGACGGCAACGTCGGCATGATCGGCATCTCGTACTTCGGCTCGATGCAGGTGCTCGCCGCCGCCGAGCGGCCGCCGCACCTCAAGGCGATCTTCGTCAGCGGCGGTCACTACGACTTCTACGAGACCACCTACCACGGCGGCGTCATGTGGTTCATGCCGCGCGCGGCGCGCGAGGGCCGCGGTGGCGACTCCGGCATCGCACACGCCCGCGTCAAGTCCCGTATGCAGGAGGCCTTTTCGCCGGAGGAGCTGGAGAAGCTCGTCGAGGAGCGGTTGCGGGACCCGGACGTGGCGGCCTGGCCGAACCTCGTGCACGTACTGAAGTACCCGAAGAACCGCGAGTTCTGGTTCGACATCGTGATGAACCCCCTCGACGGCGACTGGTACGAGGAGCGCAACCCGATCACGCTCGCCCGGAACATCGACATCCCGGTCTACCTCCAGATCGACCAGGGACGCGGCTGGACCGTCGACGGCCACATCGAGCTCTTCGACGTCCTGAAGGGGCCCAAGAAGCTGGACATCGGCTCCTATCCGCCGATGCAGTCGCGCCCCTGGGTGGAGGAGCACGACAAGATGTTCCGCTGGTACGAGTACTGGCTCAAGGGCGTCGACAACGGCGTCATGGACGAGCCGGCCGTCAGCGTCTTCGTGGAGGGTTCGCGCGAGGTGGTCACCGCGGCGCAGTGGCCGCCGAAGGAGATCGCGTACACGTCGCTCCACCTCCGCCCGCGGGGCGGGCTCTCCTTCGAGCCCGAGCACCTGGGCGCCGAGCACGCGGCGCCCGACGGCTTCTACCAGGCGCCGCTCACCGTCACCGACAAGGTGGAGGTGCTGAGCTGGAGCACCGAACCGTTCGAGGAGCCCACCGAGCTCATCGGCACCGGCGCGGCACACCTCTTCGCGGAGATCGACCAGGACGACACCAACTTCATCCTGCGCCTCTTCGACCAAGCCCCAGGCGGCGACCGCCAGTTGCTCACCACCGGCTACCTCAAGGCGTCCCACCGCGAACTCGACGAGGAGCGCTCCACCGAGGGCGACCCGTACCACCCGCACACCCGCGCGGTGCCGGTGGAGGCCGGGAAGATCGAGGAGTACGTGCTGCGGCTCTACCCGTTCGCGGCGACGTTCCGGCAGGGGCACCGTCTGGTGGCGGAGCTGTCCAACGACGAGCCGCTGGCCGACGCGCACAACGCCCTGCTGCCGCCGGACGCCTTCCACCTGCCGGTCGGCCGCCCGGTGACCCACAAGATCTACCGCGACGCCGCGCACCCCTCCCGGCTCGTGCTGCCGTTCACGACGCGGCCCGGCTCGGCCGGGGGCAGCGGCTCCTGAGGGCTCGGCCGGGAGGCCCGCCGCCTCCCGGCGCTTCCGGAGCTTCTGCCGTTCCGGACACGGGGCTCGGCCGTGTCGTCCTGCGCGTCGCAGCGCAAGCTCTGTCCGTACTTCAAGCCCGGAGTGTGCACGAACCAGTTCCCGTCTACGATGCCGCCTCTCCGGTGGAACGACGGCAAGTCGGGCCAGGAACCCGGAAGTTGCGCCACTCGGCGACAATCGTCCGGGAAGAGGCGGAACCCGCCGGGCACAGGCGGGACCCCGCAGGTCCGGGGACTCGCGGAACGTCGCACACTCGCCGGCCCGACGGGGCCCGGCGGGCGAGGAGTTGGGCATGGGGGCGCAGGACGCGCAGGACACGGCCGAGAGGCTGCGAGCGATCACCGACGAACTGTCGGACCGGTTCTACGAACGGGCCGACGTACTGCGGACGCTCGTGGCGACGCTGCTCGCCGGGCAGCACTCGTTCGTACTGGGCCCGCCCGGCACGGCCAAGTCCGAGATGGCCAGGGAGCTCACGGGCAGGATCGAGGGGGCTGCCTACTGGGAGATCCTCCTCTCGAAATTCACGGCTCCGACGAAGATGTTCGGCCCCGTCGACGTCGCGGCGCTCACCCGGGGCGAGTACCGCCAGATCTTCGACGGCCGCGCCACCACCGCGCACGTCGCGTTCATAGACGAGATCTTCAAGTGCTCGGCGGCCGCGCTCAACGAGACCCTGGGCTACCTCAACGAGCGCCTCTACCACCCCGAGAACGGCGGCGAGCCGATCCGCTGCCCCCTGATAGGGGCGATCACGGCGAGCAACGAGCTGCCGAGCGGGGAGGACTCCGCCGCCATCTACGACCGGCTCCTCGTACGGATCGAGGTCGGGTACCTGGAGGACCCCTCCAACTTCGCCGCGCTGGTGCGTTCCGCCGTCAGCCGCCCGGAACCGCCGAAGCGGACCACGGTCGAGCTGGCCGCGCTGGAGCACGCCGTCACCGTGGCCGTCCCGGCCGTGGAGGTCCCTGATGCCGTCGTCGACGCGGTGTGCACGCTGCGGGCCGCCCTGCGCCGCAGGGAACTCGTCGCCTCCGACCGCCGGTGGCGGCAGGCGGTGGGGCTGCTCCAGGCGTCGGCGTACCTCGACGGGCGCCAGGCGGTCGGCGAGACGGACCTGTCGGTGCTGACGCACGTGCTGTGGGACTCCCCGTCCGAGCGCCGGACCGTCGAGCGCGAGGTGCTGCAGCTCGTCAACCCGGACGCCAAGGAGGCGCTCGCCCTTGCCGGCACCGTCGAGGAGCTGGAGGCCCAACTCGACGCCATGGCGGGGCAGTCCCGCGAGGCGCTGAGCGAGTGGGTCATCAGGGAGGCCCACAGCAAGCTCGCCAGAGCGGGAAACCGGCTGGAGCAGCTACGCGAGGAGGCGGCGGGGGCCGGCCGCTCCACTGCCGCCATCGACCGGGCCGCCGGGCGGCAGCGCGCCGTGCGCGCCCGCCTCCTCACCGAGGCCCTCGGCGTGGACGCGAGCATGGTGCAGGGCCGGCTGTGAGCACCGGGGAAGCGGGCGGACTCGACGAGTTGGCGAGCGGCGCCGGCAAGTGGGTGGGCCTCTCCGGCGCGCCCGACGAGCGGCACACGGCGGCCGTGGTCGCCGACCGGTTCGACCGGCTCACGTGGCGCGACACGTACGAGCAGTCGGCCGGGCTGCGCGACCTGGCGGACGAGTTGGGCCGGCACCACGAGCACGCCCGCGACCTCCTCGCCGACGTCTTCCAGGCCGCCTACGCCGTCCACGAGGCCGCCCCGCGGTTGCGCGACCCCGCGGAGATGGACTCCGCACGGCTCGTCAACCACCGAGTCGTCGACGCGCTGCGGGAGTCGCCCGGCTTCGCCGAGCTGCGCAGGGAGACAGCAGGAGACCCCTACGTCGCCGCCATGGCCGTCCTCGCCCAGGCCCCCGCGCTCCGCCGGATGCTGGAGCGCCTCCGGGACGCGCGGGCACCGGCCGAGCAGGCGAGAGCGGCCCGGCAGGCGGCCGCGGAGGCGGCGGCTGCGGTGGGTGAAGCGCTCCAGGCAGCCGTCGACGAGGCCGACGCGGACGGCGCGGTCCCGCCCCGGGCCGCCGACGCGGTGCGGCGGACGGTTGAGGCGGCCGAGGCCGCCGAGGCCGCCGGAGCGCAAGCCGCGCAGGCGGCCGGGCAGGCGCTCGGGGCGGCTGAGCCCGGCGTGCGCGCCACCGCGCGCACGGCGGCGGCGCGGGCCGCCGAGGCGGTGCGGGAGGAGGCCGCACTGATGCGGGCCTGGGGCGTCGGCCCCGGCGAGCTGGAGCGGATGCCGTTCGACGAGCGTGCCCGGCTCGCGGAGCGGCTGCGTACCGGCCGTCTCGCGGAGTGGGCCGAACTGATCGGCCGCTTCCGGCAGATGGCGAGCGGCGAACGCGCCCGCAGGGTGGAGAACGCCACGGGGGAGCTGGTCGGCGTCACGCTCGGCGACGACCTCTCCCGCGTCGTCCCCTCCGAGCTGGCCAACCTCGGCCTGCCCGAGCTGCGTGCGGTCTTCGCCGCGCGCTACGCCGCCGGGGAACTGATGCTCTACGACAGCCAGGGGGAGCAGGCCACAGGACGGGGCGCCGTCGTCGCCTGCGTCGACACCTCGCACTCGATGCTCGTCGAGGGGCCGGGCGGGGTCACGAGGGAGGCGTGGGCCAAGGCGTGCGCTCTGACGCTGCTGGACCAGGCCCGCCGCGCCGAGCGGGAGTTCGTCGGCATCCTGTTCTCCTCCGCCGACAAGCTCCGCGTCTTCCGCTTCCCCGCCGACGGCTCCGCCGGCCTCGCCAGGACGCTCGACTTCGCCGAGACCTTCCTCGGCGGCGGCACCAGCTACCAGACGCCGCTCACCGCCGCAGCCGACCTGCTGGCCGAGGAGTTCGACGACGCCGCGCGCGCCCGCGGCGACCTCGTGATGCTCACGGACGACGAGTGCGACGTCACGGAGGCGTGGATGCGCGGCTGGAACGAGGCCAAGCGCACGCTGGGGTTCCGGGTCTTCGGCGTGGCCGTCGGCGCTCCGCGCGCCGCCGAGGCCGGCTCGGTCCTCGACGCCCTCTGCGACAACCTCCGCTCGATCGAGGACCTCACCGACGTCCACGCCGCCGCCGACCTCTTCCGCGTCATCTGACCGGCCGCGTCCCGGAGTTCAGGGGAGCAGGAAGGCGTCGGCGAGCGTGCGGAGCTGGCTGTCGAGCAGGGTCGAAGCGCGCTGGCCCATGCCGGTGTACTGGCCCGTGACCTCCAGGCTGACGGTGCCGTGGAGCTGGGACCAGGCCAGTACGGTGCCGGCGAGGGCACCGGCTGCGCGGGACTCCTGCGGGTCGACGTCCGCGTGGGCGCGCAGCCATTCGACCGCCGCGGCGTCGGTGCGCATCCACGCCCTCATCTCGTCGGCGACGGGCTGCACTTGAGCGGTCGGCTTGCCCTCGGCGAAGACGGCGACGAACGGGCCCATCGCCGTGCGGGCGCGCTCGACGGTGTCGGCGGGGGAGGCGTACCCGGGCGCCGGCGGCCCCTGGATGAGCAGGTAGCGGTGCGGTTCCCCGACGGCCCACGCCAGGTAGGCCCGGCCGAGGGCGAGGAGAGTGGCGCGGGCGTCCTCTTGCCGCGGTACGGCGTTGATCGCGCGGCCGATGTCGTCGTAGGCGGAGCGGACCAGGTGGTGGAGGAGTTCGTCGCGGCTGGCGAAGTAGCGGTAGAGGGCGGGCCCCGACATCCCGATCCGGCGCGCGATGGCGTTCAGCGCGATGCCCTGCACGCCGCTCTCCGCGAGTTGGCGCAGGGCGACTGCCCGGATCTCCTCTCGGACCTGTTCCCGGTAGCGGGCGCGCGGTCCAGCGGGCGCGGTCATCCGACCTCCTCCGTCGTGTGGTGGGCGCTCCCCCACGGGCCTCGGCAAGCATAGCGGCTCACTCGCTTGCGATAAGCGCTCAGGAGCGTTATAAGTTCTAACCATGGATGGAGAAACAAACAACTCGGCGGTGACCACCGTCCGTGATCTGCACGTGGTCCTGGGTTCCGGGCCCGCCGGTACGACGCTCGCCGAGGAGCTCGCCCTGCGCGGCCACGAGGTCCGCCTCGTCGATCGCTCGGGAGAGGGCCCGGCTCCCGAGGGCGTGCGCCGCCTCAAGGGCGACGTCGCCACAGTCGAGGGGGCGAGGGCGGCGATCGAGGGCGCGGCCGTCGTCTACCACTGCGTCAACGTGGCCTACCACCTCCAGGTCGAGGCGATGCCGGGCATCCAGGACGCCGTGCTGGGCGCGGTCGAGGCGGAGGGCGCCCGCCTCGTCGTCCTCGACACGCTCTACCCGTACGGAGAGACGCACGGCGAGGTCATGACCGAGGACACCCCCTGGCGCGCGACGACCGCCAAGGGCCGGATGCGCGCCGCCCTCGACGAGCGGTACCTGGCCGCGCACCGCGACGGGCGGGCACGCGTCGTACTGGGGCGCTCGGCCGACTTCGTCGGCCCGAGGGTCCTCAACTCCACGCTCGGCGGCGGCGTCTTCCCCGGCGCACTCACCGGCACGGACGTCTTCGGCCTCGGCGACATCGACCTGCCCCACAGCTACACCGACATCCGCGACGTCGGCGCGGGCCTCGCCACCCTCGGCGAACACCCCGAAGGCGACGGCCGCGTCTGGCACCTGCCCACCGCCCCCGCGCGCACCACGCGCGAGATCTTCGCGCTGCTCGAAGAGCGCGTCGGCAAGCCCCTGAACCTCACCGTCACAACAGAGCCGCGCCCGTTCGGCCCCTTCGACGAAACGTTCATGGACTCCTACGCCGAACTCTTCTACCAACACACGGAGCCGCAGATCATGGACTCTTCGGCGATCCGGGACGCGTTCGGCCTCCAGGCCCTCGGGCTCGAGAACACGGTGCGGGACACCGTGGAGTGGTATCGGGAGTTCCTCGGGGCGTGAAAGACCGGCTCGGGCCGCCCGGGGCGAGGGTCGACCCCCGGGCGCGCTCGGCGGCGGTCGGCCGCAAACCGCCTGTGGTCGGGGGCAGCCGCTCCGGCCGTCGTGCCGTCCCGCTCCGGTGCGCCGGCCTTCGCAAGGCCGCGACGCAGCGACGGCGTTGGGCGTCCCCGGCGGAGCATGGCACCATCCCACCCATGAGCAGCAGACCGGCGCCGAGTCTGAGTGAGCTCGTTCGGTTGCGGCGGGTGCGGGATCGGATCGATCGGGAGTATGCGCGGCCGTTGGACGTCGAGGCGCTGGCGCGGGGGGTGGACATGTCGGCGGGGCACCTCAGTCGGCGGTTTCGTCTGGCCTACGGGGAGCCTCCGTACGCGTATCTGATGACGCGGCGGGTCGAGCGGGCCATGGCGTTGTTGCGGCGCGGGGATCTCTCCGTCACCGAGGTGTGCTTCGAGGTCGGCTGCCAGTCGTTGGGGACGTTCAGCACGCGCTTCACCGAGTTGGTCGGCATGCCGCCGAGCGTCTACCGGAAGCAGGCGGTGGGCGGCTCGGACGGGGTGCCGCCGTGCCTGGCGAAGCAGGTGACCAGACCGGTCAGGAATCGAGAAGCGCCCGTCGTCGGGGTGCCCTAGCGTGCCGCGTATGAACCTCACCATCCACACCAGCGCTCTCCCGCACGTCGATCCCGAGGCGTCCCTCGCCTTCTTCCGCGACGCCCTCGGCTTCGAGGTCCGGAGCGACTTCGGGGAGGGGAGGATGCGCTGGATCACCGTCGGTCCGGCCGGTCAGCCCGACACGTGCATCCTGCTGGCGCCGCCCACCGCCGACCCGACCGTCACCGAGGACGAGCGGCGCACCATCGAGGAGATGATGGCGAAGGGCACCTACGGGTGGATTCTTCTCGCCACGGACGACCTCGACGGCACGTTCGCGAAGGTGCAGGCGAGCGGTGCCGACGTCGTCCAGGAGCCGATGGAACAGCCGTACGGCGCCCGGGACTGCGCCTTCCGGGACCCGGCCGGCAACCACATCCGCATCCAGGAGGCGCGGTAGCGGCCGGGGGGCCGGCTTGGACGGGCCCGTGGGGGAGGGCCGAGTCCGTTGCTGTGTGCGCTGGTTGGCATCGTCAGGGGCCCCGTCCCCGCTGGGTGAAGACGAACGCGCCCCGCATGGCCGCTAGTTGATCGCCCTGCGGGCGGAGCCCTCGCGGATCACGTCATGCGTGTCGGTCCAGCCCGGTGGGTTCCGGTGAGCAGAGTTTCGGCGTGCTTGCGGAAAGCGGTGACCAGACGGCCGCGGTCGCCGGTGCGGGTGGCGAGCACGACCTGGCTGGGTTCGACCCCATGCAACGGGACGGTGGTGAGGCTGGGGTGCAGGCCGGTCGCGTAGTCGAGGGGCGGTCCGATGGCCACGGCCTGCCCGGCGGCGATGAGTTCGTGTTTGTCTTCCAGGGCTTCGACCAGGGGACCGTCGGGCGCGGGCCGTCCGTCGGGGCGGGGATCGAGCCGCCAGTAGGCGTTCAGCAGAGCGTCGGACTGGCGTACGTGGGGGATCGGCTCATCGGCGATGTCGTCGAGGGTGACTGACTCCTTGTCGGCCAGACGATGGTCCCGCGGCACGACCAGCACGCGCGGTTCGTCGTAGAGGACGGTGAGGCGTAGCTGGTCGGTGGGGAACGGCAGGCGCGTCACCACCGCATCGACGCGGTGCTCCAGCAATGCGCCGCGCGAGTCGTTCCAGGCGAGCAGGCGGGTGTGGACCTCGGCATCGGGATTGCGCTCGCGCAGGGCGCGCACGGCCGGAGTGACGATCAGCCCCTTGGTGTAGCCGATGGTGATGCTGTGCGGCTGGGCCGCGGCCCGGGCGCGAGCCATCGCCTCGACCGCGGCGCGCAGCAGATCCTTGGCCTGGGGCAGGAAGACCTCACCGGCCTCGCTGAGCCGGGTGCCGTGCGTAGTGCGGTCGAGTAGGCGGACGCCCACTTGCTGTTCGAGGCGGCGGATCTGCCGGCTCAGCGACGGCTGGGTGGTGTGCAGCGCCTCGGCAGCACGGCCGAAATGCTGGTGCTCGGCGACCACCGTGAAGCACTGCATCAGCCGCAGGTCGAGGTCGACGGGCGTGGGGAAGGGATCGGTCACCGAACTATCCTAGCTGGCGTTATACACGCTTCGTATTACGCGTTCCGGAACAATCATTGGACCGCGAACCCATCGCTGCCGCACCGTGGCGATCGTGACTCCAAACAGCGTGACGACGTTCCGCATCGACATTCCGGACAGTGCCCTGCAAGATCTGAGGGACCGACTCCACCGGGTACGCCTTGCCGACCGGGAGACAGCGCCGGACAGCAGCCAGGGAGTGCAACGGGAGCGGCTCATGGAGTTGCTGGACTACTGGGCCACCGCCTACGACTGGCGCAAGCTCGAGCGCAGGCTCAACGAGTTGGGGCAGTTCCGCACCACCATCGACGGTCTCGGCATCCACTTCATGCACGTACGCTCGCCACACCCTGACGCCACTCCCCTGTTGCTGCTGCATGGGTGGCCAGGCTCGTTCCTGGAGTTCCTCAAGACCGTCGGCCCGCTCACCGACCACGGCTTCCACCTCGTCATCCCCTCGATGCCCGGCTACGGCTTCTCCGGCCGGCCCACCTCCACCGGCTGGGACCCGGACCGGATCGCCCGCGCGTACGGCGTACTCATGCAACGCCTCGGCTACGACTCCTACCTGGCCCAGGGCGGCGACTGGGGCGGTGTCGTCGCGACCCGCATGGGGGCGCAGCGCCCGGCGGGTCTGCACGCGGTCCACGTCAGCTTCCCCGAGTTCCTCGCCGCACCACCGGTCGGCGACGACCCGACCCCTGAGGAGAAGGCCGCGCTCGAACAGGGCGGCCGTTTCTTCGCCGTCCATTCCGGCTATCACGTCGTGCAGCGCACCCGGCCGCAGACCATCGGCTATGCCCTGACCGACTCCCCGGCCGGGCAGGCCGCGTGGATCTACGAGAAGTTCCTCGACTGGACCCGGCCCGACGCCCTCACCTCCGACGAGATCCTCGACCACATCTCCCTTTACTGGTTCACCGGTACTGCTGCTTCCGCCGCCCGCCTGTACTGGGAGTACGCCCGGCAGCCGCTCACTCTGACCGAGCTGGACCTCCCCGTCGGTGTCAGCGTCTTCCCGGACGAACTGACGCGTACCCCGCGCGTCTGGGCCGAGCGCGCTTACCACGACCTGCGTTACTTCAACGACGACATCCCCGCGGGCGGCCACTTCGCCGCTCTGGAGCAGCCGGAGCTGTTCGTCGAGGAGATCGTCAAGTTCGCGCGGACAGTGACCGCATGAGGACGGTCGTGATCACCGGAGGCACGGAAGGAATCGGACGCGGCTTCGCCCGTACCCGTCTCGGGTGTGGAGACCGGGTCGTGACTGTCGGGACGGACAAGGCCGAGGCCGAGTCCGGTGCCTCGTTCCTCCACGACCGCACCCGGGAGGTGCTTGCCCGATGAGGTGGGTCAGCTACCGCTCCGCGGACTGCTCCACACGCTGCGGCGTGGTGCGCGACGACACCATCCACGCCGTGGGTAGGGACCTGCTGGAACTGCTGCGCACCGAAGGCGGGCTGGAGGCCGCCGCAGCCAGGGAACCGACCGAGGTCGTCGAGCTGGCCACGGCCCACCTGCTGGCGCCGATGCCGGTACCCCCGGCGGTCCGGAACTTCGCCGCGTTCGAGCGTCACATCAGCAACGCGGGTAAGGCAGCCGTCGGCGACAGTACGCTCAGCCCGGTCTGGTACGAGTATCCACTCTTCTTCTTCTCGAACCCGGCGGCGATCAAGGGACCGCACGACCAGATCCCCATCGCTCCGGGCGCGCGGTTGTGGGACTACGAGGTCGAGGTCGCCGCGGTGATCGCCGGGGACTGTTCCCACCTCGACGCCGCCACGGCGGAGAAGTATGTGGCCGGCTACCTGGTCTACTGCGACTGGAGCGCACGCGATGTCTCCGCGAGCGAGATGGGGTTCGTGTACGGCCCGTCCAAGAGCAAGGACGCCTCGACCAGCCTCGGCCCGTTCCTCGTCACCCCCGACGAGCTGGAGCCCTACCGCTCGCACAACGGCTACGCGTTGCGGATGGACGGATACGTCAACGACGAGCACTACGGCGGCGGTAGCTGGGACGAGATCCACTGGTCGTTCGGCGAGATGCTGGCGCATGCGTCGCGCGGCACCACGCTGCGAGCCGGTGACATCCTCGCCAGCGGTCCCGTGGGCACCGGCTGCATCCAGGAGTTGTCCGACCACCGCCCCTACCTGGCGCCGGGGGACACGGTCCGGATCGAAGTGCGGGAACTCGGCGCGATCTCCGCACGGATCACCGCGCCAGAGCCGTCCTGACATGCCGGACAGGTCACAGACGAACTCGCACTTCACCACTTGGGGTTGCGTGCGTTC
>NZ_AJTQ01000346.1 GCF_000262345.1 Streptomyces xiaopingdaonensis
CCGCCAGCACCTTTGGTCGTGCCAACGTGGACATGAACGCCGTTCGCGAGGTCAGCCTCACCATCAACGCGACCCACCTGTTCGTCTACTTCGTCCCCGAGGCACCGGAGGAGGCCGCCGAGCTCGGCGTCACCGAGTACGCGCCGGCGTACTTCGCGTTCCGGTCGGCCCCGATGGGCGCGGTCCCGTGGCAGGTCACGCTCGCGGCCTTCTACAACTTCAGCCCACGCTCAGTGCAGGCCATGGCAGACGTGTGGAACACCGCCACGCCAGAGCAGTGGCAGGCCGCTCGCTTCGCGGCCGTCGATCGTGCGATGCGGCGCGTCGGCGTAGACCTCACCGCCGATCAGATCGCGGAGGCACGATCGCTGATCGACCCGGTCGTCTCGCGTGCCGACTACGCCGGTAAGACGATGGCTGCCGCCAACGCCTCCGTGCCCCTCCCATCCGACCCGCTCGTCGCGCTATGGCAGCAGATCACGGTGGTGCGCGAGTGGCGCGGCGACGCGCACTTCATCGTGCTCGCCGCCAACGACCTCGGGCCGTGCGACTGCAACGTTCTGCAAACCGCGACAGGTCACTTCCCGGAAGCGATCGCACGTGCCACCCGGCTGTGGAACGACGAGGAGGTGGCCGCGGCAACGACACGCCTCGTCGCACGCGGCTGGCTCAACGCCGACGGCACGGCGACCGATGCCGGCATCGCGGCGCGCGAGCAGATCGAGGTCGAGACCGACGAGCACTGCGCCGCGCTGTGGACGCCGATCGGCGACGCGAACGTCCGTCGCCTCACCTCGCTCCTCATGCCGATCCACGACACGTTCACCGCAGCCGGGACATACCCCTTCCGCGTCGAGATGGCAGACACGCAGTCCGCCGATCCGGAGGCCGCCAGGTAGTCCCATAGCGGTGGCGGGACGTCCCGCCACCGGCCGGGACAAAGTGTCCGGTCGGCGCCGCGGCGCCCAGGTGCGCCGCGGCCACGCCGGCCGCCCGGCGAACTTGACCCTGCGACGGGCGCGGGGCACGGCGCGTTTCATAGGGGACCGCTCGTGAAACACCCGCCTGTCCGGCGGTCCACTCGCGGCGATCATGTTGCATGAATTGTCGCAAACGACTGGACGCCACTCATGCAACGGTCGGTCGTGAGCGGCGACTTCGAGCGCGCGGAAGTCAACGACTGCCCGATGTCCACCCGCGCCGCCATCCGGCCGCACTGGAGAAGGCGGTTGCCCCAGCCGGTGAACTGCGTGCCTACGGTGTCCGTGCCGCCCTCGTCGTCCACGAGCACAAGCGGCTCGGCCGCGGAATCGAACTGGCAACGCTCGCCGAGGGGTTGCAGGCCGGTGACGTCGGCTTGGAGTTCCTCGCCGTGGGAACTCCACAGCTCACGCGCCCCCTCCGGCCCCGTCCCCGTCCAGTGAAGACGAACGTGTCCCACACGAGCGTCAGTTGACCGCCCGGCGACGCGGAATACCCCGCGACGTACGGAAGTTGAGCGCACCATGACGCAGCAACCAGGCCCCCGCGGCCTGACCGACGACACCCTCTCCGCCATGCTCGCCGCCCAGCAGTTCGGCACTCTCGCCACCAACAAGCGCAACGGGCATCCCCACCTCACGACCATGCTCTACTCCTGGGACGCCGAAGCGCGCCTCGTGCGGTTCTCCACCACCGCCGACCGCGTCAAGGTCGCACAGCTACGGCGCGATCCGCGCGCGGCCCTGCACGTCTCCGGCGGGGATGTCTGGTCGTTCGCCGTGGCCGAGGGCGAGGCCGAGGTCTCGGAACCGACCGCCACGCCGGGTGACGCGATCGGGCGGGAGCTGCTCGCGATCGTTCCCGAGCCGGGTAAGCCGCTGGACGAGGAGGCGTTCTTCGAGCAGCTCGTGGCCGAGCGCCGGGTCGTCGTCCGGTTGAGGGCGCAGCGGTTGTACGGGACGGCGCTCGACTTCGACGGTTGAGCCGCCTGGCGGCTCTTGCCGGACAGGTTACGGGGGACGGCTCGGCGTTCTCGAGCGTTTGCGGCTCGGCCGGACCGCCTGAGCGCCCCGCGGGCCCGCCAACCATCCTCGATCGCAGACGAGTTGGTGGTCACGCCCCCGCGAGGTCCGACTCCAGCGCGCGTGCCGCCGCGTCGAGCGTCGCGACGAGCGAGCGCAGCCGGTGCGGGGAATAGCGGACGCTCGGCATGGAGAGCGAGAGGCCCGCCTGCGGGACGCCGTCGGCGCGCACAGGGACGCCGACGGCGACGAGCCCGCGCTCCGAGCGCTGCTGGTTGACGGCGAACCCGTTGCGCGCGACGCGCCTCAACTCGGTGCGCAGCGCGGGGAGATGGGGGCGGTCTCCCGGGCGGTCGCGGTAGCGGTCGTGGGCGAAGACCTCTTCGAGTTCCGCGTCGTCGAGCTCGCTGAGGAGGAGCAGCCCCGCCGTGGTGCGGTGCGCGGGGAAGACCATCCCCTCGCGCGAGCCGACACGGAGCGAGCGTGAGCACTCCACGCTGGCGAGGAAGCGAGCGGTGTCCCCCGTGCGCACCGTGAGGTTGGCCGTCTCCTCCAGGAGGTCGACGAGGCGGTGGAGATGGGGGAGCGCCGCGGTGCGCAGCCGGGAGACCTGCGACCGGGAGTGCGCGGCGAGTTCGAGGACGGGGCCCGCGCGGTAGACGCGGTTCTCCTCCTGCACGGCGAAGTCCCGGTAGACGAGCATCGCGAGGAGCCGGTGTGCCGTGGACCTTGCGACGCCGAGGCGGTCCGCGATCTGCGAAACGGTCGCCTCGCCCTCCATCTGCAGGATCGTCGCCGCCCTCAGGGCGTGGTCGACGCTGGCGACGGGGTAGGGCGGCGGGGTCTTGAGGGGTTTGTCCACAGCGCCTCCACCGATTTCTGCTCTCCGGAATCTACATGTCCGCACAGCGCACCGGACCCACTCTGTGACACGTGACTCAGTCCTCCCGTACTCAAGAGCCCGCCACGGGCACCCCCGTCCGGCTCCGGGCCGTCTCAGCAGCAGGGCAGCCCGAAGTCACCCCGGAACTCCAGGAGTTGTACCGGGGCTTCGAAGAGGAGCTGCTCGTCCCGCTGTGGACCGAGATCGGCGACCTGATGCCCGCCCATCCGCGCTCGCGCGCCGTGCCGCACGTCTGGCGCTGGGAGCGGCTGCGTACCCTCGCGGACAAGGCCGGGCACCTCGTGCCCGTCGGCCGCGGCGGCGAGCGGCGCGCCATCGCGCTCGCCAACCCGGCGCTGGACGGGCGGCCGTTCGCCACGCCCACCCTGTGGGCCGCCATCCAGTACCTCATGCCGGGTGAGGACGCTCCGGAGCATCGGCACACCCAGCACGCGTTCCGGTTCGTCGTCGAGGGCGAGGGCGTCTGGACGGTCGTCGGCGGCGACCCGGTGGCGATGCGCCGCGGCGACTTCCTGCCGCAGGCGGGCTGGAACCTGCACGCCCACCACAACGCCACGGCCGAGCCGATGGCGTGGATCGACGGCCTCGACATCCCCTTCCAGTACGCCACCGAGGCGCAGTTCTTCGAGTTCGGCCGGGACGCGATCAGCGAGGCCGAGCGGACGACGCCGGAGCGCTCGCGTGCCGAACGCCTCTGGGGGCACCCGGGTCTCCGCCCGGTGTCCACGGGCGAACTCGCCTCCGGCACACCCCTGTTGGCGTACCGCTGGGAGCACACCGACCGTGCCCTGAGCGAGCAACTCGCCCTCGAAGCCGAAGGGTTCGGCGGCACCGTCGAGCCGGGCCACGCAGCCGTGCGGTACACCAACCCGGCGACCGGCGCCGACGTGCTGCCGACGATCCGGGCCGAGGTGCACCGCGTCGCCCGGGGCGCCGAGACGGCGCCGGTGCGCGAGACGGGGTCCTCCGTCCACCAGGTCTTCGACGGGTCGGGGACCGTCGACGTCGGCGGGCGCGCGTGGTCCGTGACGCGTGGCGACCTCTTCGTCGTTCCGTCGTGGCAGCCGTTCTCCGTCCGCTCCGAGGCCGGTCCGACCGACTCGGATTCCGGCGCCCTCGACCTCTTCCGCTTCAGCGACTCCCCGATCTTCGAGTCGCTGGGCCTCGACCGCACCCAAGAGGAAGGAACCGTCCGATGAAGTTCGCGACCATCCGTACCGGCGGCACGACCAGGGCCGTCAGGGTCGACGACGACGTCCTGGTCGACCTCGGCGCGCGGGACGTCGGCGCTCTCCTCGCCGAGAAGGGTTGGACGGAGCGGGCCGCAGCGGCCGGCGAGGGCGCGCGGACGTACGCTGCGGCCGACGCCGACTACGCGCCGCTCGTCCCGCAGCCGTCGAAGGTCGTCTGCGTCGGCCTCAACTACCGCAACCACATACAGGAGATGGGGCGGGATCTTCCCGAACACCCCACGCTCTTCGCCAAGTTCGCCGACTCCCTCATCGGCGCCCGTGACGGGATCGTCCGCCCGCCGGAGACCGAGGCATTCGACTGGGAGGCCGAACTCGCCGTCGTCGTGGGCGAGTCCGTGCGGCGCGCGACCGGAGCCGCGGCCGAGCAGGCGATCGCCGGATTCACCGTCCTCAACGACGTCACCTGCCGCGACTGGCAGTTCCGCACCCGCGAGTGGCTCCAGGGCAAGACGTGGGACTCCAGCACGCCGGTCGGCCCCTGCCTGGTGACCCCCGACGAGCTCCGGGGCGGTGTGCGCCCCGCACTCGACGTCAGGCTGACGGTCGACGGTGAGGTCATGCAGGCCGACACCACGGGCGACCTGCTCTTCGACCCGGTGGACCTCGTCGCGTACGTCTCGACGATCGTGCGCCTCAACCCCGGCGACCTCATCGCCACGGGCACCCCCGGCGGCGTCGGCCAGGCGAGGGACCCGCAGCGGTTCCTGCGCGGCGGGGAGGAGGTGGTCGCCGAGATCGACGGCATCGGGCGGCTGGAGAACCGCGTCGTCGAGGAGAAGTCCGCCTGATGGCCCGCACGTTCGACGAGGCGCGTGAGTGGGCCGCCCTCGGCAGCTCCCTCTTCCTCGACGCCGCCGATCTCGACGCCGCCGGCCTCGCGGCGCCGAGCGCGCTTCCCGGCTGGACCCGTAAGCACCTGGTCGCCCACGTCGCCGCCAACGCCGACGCGCTCGGCAACCTCGTCCACTGGGCGGCGACGGGCGAGCGGACGCCGATGTACTCCTCGCCCGAGGAGCGAGACGCCGGGATCGCGGAGGGCGCCGAGCTGCCCGCGCCCCGGCTCCTCGCCTGGCTGCGGCGGTCGGCCGACGAACTCGCCACCGCGGCCGAGGCGTTGGACGACCGCCGGTGGCAGGCGCTCGTCGTGACGGCGCAGGGCCGCACCGTGCCCGCGACCGAGCTGCCGTGGATGCGCGCGCGGGAGGTGTGCGTCCACGCCGTGGACCTCGGCACCGGGGTCACCTTCGCCGACCTGCCCGCCGGGTTCCTCTCCGCCCTCTGCGACGACGCCGTGGCGAAGCGCACCAGGGGCGGCGGCCCCGCGCTCACCCTGCACGCCGGCGACACGGGAGGGCGCTGGGCGCTCTCCGGCGGCGGTGCGGCGGCCGAACTCACCTCCTCTCTCGCCGAGTTGACGGCGTACCTCACGGGCCGGGAGCACGCCCTCACGTTCCCCTCCGGCGAGCCGGCGCCCGCTCTGCCCCCGTGGCTGTGAAGGGCCCGCCCACGCAAGCACCCAAGGAAGAGACGATGAACCCTGCACCAACTACTGCCGACGGCGGAGCCGACGTGCTCGTCGTCGGTGGCGGCATCGGCGGCCTCAGCTCCGCGTTCGCCCTCGCCCGCGAAGGGTTGAGGGTACGCGTCCTCGAACGCGCCCAGGAGTTCGGCGAGGTCGGCGCCGGTATCCAGGTCGCCCCCAACTGCACCCGCATCCTTGCCGATTACGGACTGCTCGACGAGGCGAAAGGCCTCGGCGTGCTCCCGGAGAACATGGTGATGCGGGACGCGCTCGACGGCCGCGAACTCACCCGCCTCGACCTGCGGGACCTGGAGCGCCGCTACGGCTCGCCCTACATGGTCATCCACCGCAGCGACCTGCACGGCATCTTCCTGCGCGCCTGCCGCCGCGCCGGCGTCGAACTCCTCACCGATCGAACCGTCGTGGAGTACGAGCAGACCGCTGACGGCGCCCGCGTACTCCTGGAGGACGGCGGCACCGAGGAGGCGTCCGTCGTCCTCGCCGCCGACGGACTGCACTCGGTGGCCCGGCGGCAACTCGTCGGGGACGCCGTCGTCAGCTCCGACTACGTCGCCTACCGGGCCGCCGTCCCCATCGGCGAGGTGCGCACGCACGGTGTGGCGGAGCAGGACGTCACCGTCCACGTCGGCCCGCGCTGCCATTTCGTCCAGTACGCGCTCCGCGGCGGTGAGATGTTCAACCAGGTCGCCGTCTTCGAATCACCGAAGGCCCGTGCGGGAAAGAAGGATTGGGGCACGCCCGACGAGCTCGACGCCGCCTTCGTCGGCACCTGCGACACCGTCCGCAAGGGCATCCCGCTGATGTGGCGGGACCGGTGGTGGCAGATGCTCGACCGGGACCCGGTCGACACCTGGATACACGGAAGAGTCGCCCTCCTCGGCGACGCGGCCCACCCGCCGCTCCAGTACATGGCGCAGGGCGCGATCATGGCGATCGAGGACGGATGGGTGCTCGCCCGCCACGTCGCACGGCGCCTCGGCGGCGCCGGCGGCCTCGACTGGGATGCGGTGCTCGCCGCCTACCAGGCCGTCCGCGTCGAGCACTGCCGCAGGGTGCTGAACACGGCGCGCGCCTGGGGCGAGTTGTGGCACCTCGACGGCACGAAGCGGCGGCAGCGCAACGTCTTCCTGCGCGCTCGGGACACCTACGACTACGGCTTCACCGACTGGGTCTACGGCCCCACGGCGCTGGAGCCCGACGAGGAGCCCGAGATGTTCACCGCCGTCCCGCTCGCCTCGGTGCGGCTGCCCGAGGCCGAAGGGGAGGAAACGGCGGTATAGCGGGCGCTGCTGCGGAAGACGTCCCTGGGCGTGCGGTGGGTAGCAGAGGCACTGCGCGGGGGTGTCCGGGCGGCGGAAGGCCCGGTCCGGTTCGAAGCGGCTTCTCGCCGACTGGGCTGCACGGCAGGTGCGTTGGCGCGTACCGGCACCCGCGCGGCGTCCGTCCCGGGGGTGGCCGCTGCTCCCCGCCCAACGACGGTGCTGTGCTGATCGAGAGCGCTGCGGCGTGGCGGGAGCGCGGTCCGCACGACGTCGCGCAAGTGCGCCGTGCTCGGCGTGCGGCGGCCGACGTCGCGCCGCTGGTCCTCCACGCCGGCACCGTCGCGGTCCGACCGGCGGGCGCCCAACTCGCCTCCGCGCGGCGTGTTCACAGCATCAACGCCGTCTCCAGCAGGACCAGCGACGCGGCCACGGCTCCCGCGCCGGCGACCAGCGTCAGCAGAGCGTAGCTCCGCTCCCGCACGAAGCGGGCGAGGAGCAGGGGGAGCAGGAGGCTGACGAGGAGGTAGCACCATCCGGCGGCCGCCCCAGGGCCGGTGCCGGAGTCGGCCGCGAGCCGCAGGAAATGCAGTCCCTCCACGCCCCAGACCGACCCTGTCAGCCCGGCGGCCACCGTCCGGACATGCCGCCGGTCGTCCTTGAGGAGCGCGCCGGCCGCACCGTGGACCGGGCCGGCCACCACACCGGCGACGATCCAGACCAGCACGGAGGACATACCGGAGGAGAACCCCCGGAACTCCGCGGTAACGAAGTACCCGGCCACCAAGCCGACTTGCGACAGCAGCCCGGCCGCTGCCGCCCCGCGCCAGCGGCCGGGAGCACGCAAACCGACGAGGAAGGCGACCGCGACCCACGGGGAGGCCGAGTTGACGAGCGCGTGCCAGCCGCCGGGGAGGACGGTCTGACCGAAGGAGGTCAGGGCTCCTGCCGCGAGGCCCGCGGCGAGGGCGAGTCCGCAGAGCTGCCACGGCGGGAGGGCGGCGGAAACCGGGGCGCGCGTACCGGTCGGATGCGCGGTCGTGGACACGGGCGTACCTCTTCTGATCACGTGCTTCTCGGCGCGGGCTGCGTGCGGCGCGCGTGCACGCCGGCCGCCCGGCATCCCCGGCGCATCCAGGGCTGCGGGCCGTCAGGCAACCACGGCCCCGCGCCTGCCCCAAGGCGGTGGGACAGCTTGTTACAGGGCTCGGACACGCCGCGGGCACGACCGCCGCAGCACCGCACCGCGGGCAGCGGCCGTCCGCGAAGGCACGTACGAGTCGATCCGGTACCGGGGGAAGGCCCCGCCGGTCGACCCGTCACTCCGGTACCCGCCGCTCCTCGCCCAACTCCCGCCACAGGAAGGTGTGGACGAGTGCTTCGAGGAAGGCCGCGTCGCCGTGGTCGGAGGCGCCCGAGTGCCCTCCGCCGGTGTTCTCGAAGTACTCGCAGGGCAGCCCGAGTTCGCGCATGCGAGCGGCCATCTTCCGTGCGTGGCCCGGGTGTACGCGGTCGTCGCGGGTGGAGGTCGTCAGCAGCAGGGGCGGAGAGCCGTGCCCCGTCCGGAGGTTGTGGTACGGAGACCAGCGCAGCAGGTGCGCTCGCTCCTCGGGCACCTCGGGGTCGCCGTACTCGGCCGTCCAGGAGGCGCCGGCGAGGAGCCGGTGGTACCGCACCATGTCCAGCAGCGGCGCCTCGGAGACGACGGCGCCGAAGAGTTCGGGACGGCGCGTGAGCATCACCCCGGTCAGCAGGCCCCCGTTGCTGCCCCCGGAGGCGCCGAGGCGTCCGGGCGTCGTGATGCCCCGCGCGACGAGGTCCTGCGCCACCGCGGCGAAGTCGTCGAACGCGGCCTCCCGGCGGGCGCCGAGCGCGGCACGGTGCCACGCGGGTCCGTACTCGCCGCCGCCGCGGATGTTCGCCACCGCGTACGTGCCGCCGCGCTCCAGCCAACTCCGGCCCGTCACCGCGGAGTAGAGCGGAGTGAGCGAAATCTCGAAGCCGCCGTAGCCGTAGAGCAGCGTGGGCCCGGGGCCCTCGCGGTCCTCGGGGCCGACGACGAAGTACGGCACGCGCGTCCCGTCGGCCGAGCGTGCGAAGTGCTGCCGTACGCACAGCCCTTCGGTCCTGAACCGTGCCGGAGCGCGGCGAAGGGTCTCGACCCCCGGGCGGCCGGCCACGACCCGGCGCAGCGCGGAGGGTCGGAGGAATCCGCCGACGTCGAAGAGGACCTCTTCCGCCGTCTCGTCGTCCTCGTACGGCGAGGTCGCAGTCACGGTGGCGGTGGCGAGCGGCGGCACCTCGCCGAGGGGGCTGCGCGACCAGCCGCCGCCCGGTTCGGGGCTGAGCAGGTGGAGCTGCGTGGACGCGTCGGTGAGCGTCGTCAGGACGAGGCGGCTGCGGGTGGTGGTGAACTCTTCGAGGACGGTGCGCTCGTCGGGGGTGAAGAGCACCTCGTACGCCCGCTCGCCCGCGAGGAACGCGTCGAGCGGGAAGGCGAGCAGCGACCCCGCGGGTTGCCCGAGCCACGGCGAGCGCACCCTCACCAGCAGCCGCTCGCGGTGGAGTTGGGGCTCGCAGTCGGCGGGCACCTCGATGCGCACGGGCTCGCCGTCCTCGGGAAGGAGGAAGAACTCGCTGTGCCAGAAGTCCCGATGGCGCACGACCAGGTCCCGCTCGAACCCGGGCGCCGGGTCGTGCCAGGCCCCGACGGAGACGTCGTCCGCAGCGCCGGCGAAGACGACGGGTGCGTCCCCGACCCGGGTTCCGCGGCGCCAGCGCCGCACGGTGCGGGGGTAGCCGGAGTCGGTGAGGGAGCCGGGACCGGTGTCGGTGGCGACGAAGACGTGGTCCTCGTCGATCCAGTCGACGGCGTTCTTCGCCTCCGGGAGCCGGAAGCCGCCCTCGACGAACGCTCCCCGGTCGAGGTCGAGTTCACGGACGACCGTGGCGTCGGCGCCGTCCCGGGAGAGCTCGACGAGGGCACGCGGCGGCCCGCCCCGCAGGACGGTGGCGCCCGCCCACACCCACCGGACGCCTTCGGCGGCGGCGAGTGCGTCCACGTCGAGAAGCGTCTCCCAGCGGGGTGCGGGGGAGCGGTACTCGTCGAGGGTGGTGCGCCGCCACACACCCAACGGGTGGTCGTGGTCGCGCCAGAAGTTGTAGAGGTGGGGGCCGCGGCGGACGACGTAGGGGATGCGCGCGGTGTCGTCGAGGACCTCGCGCACCGCGTCCCTGAGCCCTTCGAACGCGGGGTCGGCGGTGAGCGCGTCGACGGTCTCCGCGTTGCGCTCGCCGACCCAGGCGAGCGCCGCCTCGGAGTCGACGTCTTCCAACCACGCGTACGGGTCCTGCTCGGGCACGGCTCACCTCTCTGCTCCCGGCCCGTCGGACGCGGTACGGGCCGGTGCATGTCTAGCACGATGCCGCTCGCGGGTTGCGGACGGTGCCGGAGGGGGCTTCGGCGACGTGCGGCCCGGCCTGCCCGGCATCCTCGCCGAGGAGGAGTACGCACCCCCGTTCAGCCTGCTCGGCCGCTTCGGGCAGCCGCGCGAGGTCGCACGGGCGAGCCTGTGGCTCGCCTCCGAGCAGGCGCCGTATGTGACGGGCTCCGTCGACGCCGGGTACACGAACCGCTGAGCGAAAGGGCGGCGCGGCAGGAGCGGTCGAGGGCCGGGGACGCACGCGGCGCCCCCGGCCGCCGTCATCCTTCCGAGGCGCCGGCGCACGTGGGCGAGAGCCGTACCACCGTGCCTTCCCCGTTCGCCGAGAGGAGCAGGGAGCCGTCGGGTGCCGCGGTGAGGCCCGCGAAGAGGCGGGGGATGCCGGGCATGCCGTGGGCGAAGAGTGCGGGCTGCTCCGCCGGCGCGGTGCCGAGGGCCAACTCCTCGCGCTCGACCCGTCGTTCACCCGTCTTCAGGGAGATGCCGAGCAGCCGGCGCGCCTGCGCCTCCACCGTGAACACCCGCTCGCCGAGGACGGCGAGCCCCTGCGGGCCTTCGAGCCCCTCGGCGAGCGGGTACGCGCCCTCCGCGTCTAGCCGCAGCACGGCGCCGAGCACGTCGTCGCTGACGTAGCAGCGCCCTTCCGCGTCGAAGGCCACGTCGACGGGGTGCGGCAGGTCCTCGGCGAGGGTCGAGACCGCGTCGTCCTCGCCGAGGGAAATGACGCGGCCCGCGCCGCTCTCGGCCACCGCGAGCGCACCGTCCGGCGCGACGGCGACGCCCGTCGGCTGCCGCAGCCCGCTCGCGCGGACGCGGGTGGTGCCGTCTCCGGGGTCGTACGTCTCGACGCTGCCGTACTGCGAGGTGAGGTGGAGCAACTCCCCGTCGGCGACGATGCCGTGCGCGAACGGCTTCAGGCGCCGGGTGACCACGTCGGTCGTGCCGGGGGCCGCGCGGCCGGCGGGCTCCGCGAGGCGGTAGTGGTCCGCCGCGTACACCGTGCCCCGCAGATCGACGGTGACGCCGTAGGGACCGCTGAGGCCGCGGGGCAGCACCTCCCGGGTGCGCCCGTCGGGGTGCATCTCGGTGATGCCGCCGCTGGCGAAGCTGGAGACGAACATGCGGTTCTCCGCGTCGAAGGCCGCGTTGTCGAGGCCGACGAGCCCGCTGCCGATGAGGGACCGCGAGCCCGTGCCGTGCAGGTCGATGCGGGTGACGAGGCCCGACTCGCCCCGGGAGAGGACGAGCAGGACGCCGCCTCGGTCGAAGCGGACGGCGACCGGCTCGTGGACGCCGCGTGCGACGACCTCGGAGGGCCCGCCGTCCGTCGGGACGCGCCAGACCTCGCCCGTCATCATGTGCGGGTAGTAGAGGCAGCCGTCCGGGCCGACTTGCATCGCGTTGCCCATCGCGAGCCCTTCGGTGACCACCACGGGTTCCCGGCCGTCGGTGAAGAGTTCCAGCAGCCGGCCGTCCATCTTCATCTCGTTGACGAAGAGTCGGTCGCCCAGGCAGGTGATGCCGTTGGGCACCTTCACGCGGTCCGAGACGAGGGTGTACGCGCCCTGCGGGGAGCGGCGCCACACGCGTCCGGGGACGAGGTCGGCGATGTACATCGAACCGTCGGCGCCGAAGGCGAGGTCGTCGGGCGACTGGACGGGGTCGCCCGGGCCGACGACGACCTCGACGTCGCCGCTGCCCGTGTCGAGCGCGCTAATCCGGCCGGAGAGGAACTGCGCGACGTACAGCCTGCCGTCGGGGCCGAAGGCCACACCGTTGGAACCCCACAGCGGCGTCGGCGGGTTGAGCCTGCTCGCCTCCCAACTTCCTTGCGGAGAAGAGCCGTTCGCGGCGTAGTCACTGTGCATCGGCGCTCTCCTTCCAGCCGCGTCCGTCGGCCGACTCGACGAGCACCTCGTCGAGCCCGCCCTCGGTGCGCCACTGCCGCAGCAGTGCGTGGAAGGCGACCGGACCGTCCCCGAAGGACTCGCTGCGCTGCCTCGGCCTGCCCTCGTTGTTGTAGTAGCCGGGGGTGCACTCGGCGTGGAACTTGTAGAGGTCCGCGGCCTTCTCGCGGATCGTCGCGAGCCACGCCGCCTCCGCCTCGCGCGAGGGCTCCACGCGCAGGGCCCTGCTCCGCCGGGCCGCCGCGACGACCTCGGCGACGTGGGACGCCTGCTCGTCGAGGACGTGCACGAAGTTGACGGAGCTGGCGTTCTGGAGCGGGCCGAGCTGGAAGAGGTTGGGGAAGCCGTGCGAGTAGAAGCCGTGCAGGGTGCGCGGCCCCTCCCGCCACGCCTCGCCCAGGGGCAGGCCGTCCCTGCCGTGGACGGGGAGGCGCCCGGAGGTGATCCCCGAGACGCCGACCTCGAACCCGGTGCTGAAGATGATGCAGTCGACCTCGTACTCCGTCCCGCCCACCACGACGCCGGTCTCGGTGATGCGCTCGACGCCGTGCGTGTCCGCCGTGTCGACGAGGGTGACGTTGGGGCGGTTGAACGTCTGGAGGTAGTGGTCGCTGAAGGTCGGCCGCTTGCACATGTAGCGGTACCAGGGCTTGAGGAGGTCGGCCGTCTCCGGGTCCGCGACGAGTGCGTCGACGCGGTCGCGGATCTCGTTCATCTTGTGGAAGTCGGCGACCTCCAAGGCGCGTTCGCGCTCCTCGGGGCCTGTGTCCTGGTAGCCGTCGCTCGGCAGGAGGCTCTGGTGGAGGCGGGCGCTGCTCGTCCAGCTGTCGGCGACGAGGTCCTCCTCGACGTCGCCTCCGGTGACGAGCGCGAGGAAGTTCTCCCTGCGCTCCCGCTGCCAGCCGGGGGCGAGCGAGGACGCCCACGCGGCGTCGGTGGGCCGGTTGGCGCGGACGTCGACGGTGGAGGGCGTGCGCTGGAAGACGAACAACTCGGCCGCATCGGCGCCGAGATGGGGGACGACCTGGATCGCCGTCGCTCCGGTGCCGATGAGCGCGACGCGCTTGTCGGCGAGCTTGTGCAGGTTCCCCTCGGCGTCGCCGCCCGTGTACGCGTAGTCCCAGCGGCTGGTGTGGAAGGTGTGGCCCTTGAACGTCTCGATGCCGGGGATGCCGGGGAGCTTCGCCTGGCTGAGGGTGCCGCTCGCCGTGACGACGTACCGTGCGCGCATCCGGTCGCCGCGGTCGGTGGTGACGATCCACTCCGACTCGGCGTCGTCCCAGCGGAGTTCGGTGACGCGGGTCTGGAAGCAGGCGTCGCGGTAGAGGTCGAAGGTGCGCCCGACGGCCTGCGCGTGCTGCCTGATCTCCTCGCCCGGCGCGTACTTCCACTGCGGGACGTAGCCGACCTCTTCGAGGAGCGGCATATAGATGTAGGACTCGATGTCGCAGTGGATGCCGGGGTACCGGTTCCAGTACCAGGTGCCGCCGAAGTCGCCGCCCTCCTCGACGACGCGGATCGACTCGACCCCGGCCTGACGCAGCCGCGCCCCCGCGAGCAGCCCGCCGAACCCGCCGCCGACGATCGCGGCCTCGACGCGGTCCTCCAGCGGCTCGCGGGTGAACTCCGGGTCCGCGTACGGGTCGGCCGAGTAGTAGCCGAACTCTCCCTCGGCGCGCTGGTACTGCTGGTTCCCCTCCGGGCGGACCCGACGGTCCCGCTCGGCGCGGTAGCGGGCGCGCAGCGCCGCCAACTCTTCCTCGCTCACGGGAGGTTCGGCGGGGGGAGTGGATGCGGACATCGAAGTCCTCTTTCTCTCGGTGTGCGTGCTGCATGTGCACGCGCGGGGGCCCTGCGGGGCGCTCGCGGAGTCGGTGCGGTCGGGACTCCGGGCGGGAACGGCGGGTTTCGGAACGCGCGGTTCAGGCGCGGTGCGTGCGGCCGGACGGAGCGTGGCCCGGGCCCGTGGCCAGCGTCGCGCGCATGCGTGCGAGGCGGCTTCCCTGCGTCCGGGCGGACCCTGGAGCGGCGGGCCGTCGGTGGCGGACGTGGGCGTCCATGCAGCGGGTCTCTCCTCCGGCCGTTCGGCGCGTGCTCTGCCGAAGTCAACCGGAGCACCGTCCCGTAAGTCAAACAACTGACTTAAAGGAGCGGTGGGCCGGGCGGACTGCCTGTCTCCAACTCCGGCCTTCAGGACCGGAGTTCCCGGCCGACCCCGGCGCGCGGTCGGCCGGGCAGGCGCAACGCGGAAATCTCGTACCGAGGGGTAGGCCCCGCGCATCGGCTTGTTATACGGTCCGTCTAACAAGGAGGGCAGCGGCCTCCGACCTCGGCGCGCGGCCACAGGGCGGCCGCCCGCCGCACCCGTAAGCACCAGTGCTCGCAGACAGCAGCAACAGGCGGGAAAATCCCTCAGTTGGACCGAGGAGCCGCACCATGGCCAACACCACCGTGACGACGACGTCGCACCACGAGGCCGTCGAGGACGACGTCTCCCAGAAGCTGCTCGACTCCGCGGCGACGCTCGCCTACGACCCGGCCACCGAGGTCGACTGGGAGACCCCGCTCGACAAGGACTTCCACGGCGCGAGCCCCGAGTGGAGCTCCCTCTACGGCACGCGCTACTGGAAGGAGATGACCGAGGAGCAGCGCAAGGAGCTGACGCGGCAGGAGGCCGCCTCCGTCGCCTCCACCGGCATCTGGTTCGAGATGATCCTCCAGCAGATGCTGCTGCGGGACATCTACGCCAAGGACCCGACGAGCAGCGACTTCCAGTTCGCCCTCACCGAGATCGCCGACGAGTGCCGCCACTCCATCATGTTCGCGCGCGGCGCGGCGAAGCTCGGCGCCCCGCCGTACAAGCCGCCGCGCGCCGTCCTCGAACTCGGCCGCGCCTTCAAGACGGTCGCCTTCGGCGAGGCCGCCTACGCGGCGATCCTCGTCGCCGAGGAGGTCCTCGACGTCATGCAGCGCGACTGGATGCGCGACGAGCGGGTCGTCCCGTTCGTGCGGACGATCAACAACATCCACGTCGTCGAGGAATCCCGGCACATGAAGTTCGCCCGGGAGCAGACGCGCCGGCGGCTCCGGAAGGCCGGGCCGACGCGCCGGCACCTCCAGGCGTTCGTCGTCGCCGTCGCCTCGTATTTCATCGTCACCAGCATGGTCAACAAGGACGTCTACGCCAACGCGGGGCTCGACGTGAAGCGGGCGCTGCGCGAGGCGAAGGCGAATCAGCACTACAAGTCGATGGTGCGCTCGAGCTGTTCGGGCCTGATGGAGTTCCTCTCCTCCTCGCGGCTGCTCACCAGGCCCGCCCTCGCGTTCTACAAGCGCGCCAACCTCATCTGAGCGACCACCAACGACGCCCAGGGCCGAGCCGAACAGAGCTGACCACATGAGCTACGCCATCACCCAGACCTGCTGCACCGACGCGACCTGCGTCGCGGTCTGCCCCGTCAACTGCATCCATCCGACGCCGGAGGAGCGGCAGTTCGGCAGCACGGAGATGCTCCACATCGACCCGAAGACCTGCATCGACTGCGGCGCCTGCGCGGACGCCTGCCCCGTCGACGCGATCTTCCCGGTGGAGAGCCTCTCCGCGGGTCTGCGCGAGTACGCGGACCTCAACGCCGCGTACTACGAGGAGAACCCCGCGCCCGCCCCCGAGGGGCCCAACTTCCATACGTGGGGCGCCCCTTCCTTCCCGCGGAGCCTGCCCTCCGACTTCGGCCCGCTGCGGGTCGCGGTCGTCGGCACGGGGCCCGCCGGGATGTACGCGGCGCAGGACCTGCTGCTCCACACCAATTCCGAGGTGACCCTCGTCGACCGGCTCCCGGTGGCGGGCGGCCTCATGCGGTACGGCGTCGCGCCCGACCACCCCGACACCAAGAAGGCGGCCGAGACCTTCGCACGCTTCCACGACCACCCCAGGGTGCGGATGCACCTCGGCCTCTCGGTCGGCACGGACGTCACGGCGGAGGAGCTCGCCGCCCACCACGACGCGGTGGTCTACGCGGTCGGCGCCTCCGCCGACCGGCAACTCGGCATCGAGGGCGAGGAGTTGCCCGGCAGCATCTCCGCCACGCGGTTCGTCGCCTGGTACAACGCGCACCCGGACGTCCCGCCCGACGCGGTGGACCTCTCGGCGGAGCGCGTCGTGGTCGTCGGCAACGGCAACGTCGCGCTCGACGTCGCCCGTATCCTCCTAGCCGACCCGGAGGCGCTCGCCCGCACCGACATAGCCGACCACGCGCTGGAGGCGCTGCGCGCGGCCGACGTCCGCGAGGTCGTGCTGCTCGCCCGCCGCGGTCCCGAGCACGCGGCCTGCACCGCAACGGAGTTGCTCGCCCTCAAGCACCTGCCCGGCGTCGACCTCCTCGTCGACGACCACGACGAGCGGATCGCCGCAGCGATCGACGGGGCCGGCGCGAAGGAGAAGGCGGCCGTGCTCCAGGGCGTCCCCCGCGCGCCCGTCGCGTGGGAGAGCGCCCCCGGTCCCGGCCGACGCATCGTCTTCCGCTTCCACAGCGAGCCCCGCGAGGTGCTCGGGACGCGCGGGGTCTCCGCGGTGCGCACCTCCGGCGCCGCGGGCGAGCAGGAGATCCCCGCGGGCATGCTGCTCCGCTCCATCGGCTACCGCGGACTCCCTCTCGACGGGCTGCCGTTCGACGAGACGACCGGCACCGTCCCGCACGAGACGGGACGCGTCGCAGGGCGCCCCGGCACCTACGTCGTCGGCTGGATCAAGCGCGGCCCCTCCGGCGGCATCGGCGCCAACCGCACCTGCGCGGAGGAGACGGTGAGCACTCTCCTCGCCGACGCGGTGGCCGGCTCGCTCCCCGAACCCTCCGCCTCCGCCAGGGCGTTCCAGCGCCTCGCCAGATCCCGCAACCGCCGGATCGTCGACGCCCGCGGCCTCGCAGCGATCGAACGCACCGAGGCCGCCCGCGGCCACCGCGACGGGCGGCCCCGGGTGAAGCTGGCCACGGTGCCGGAGCTCGTGGCGGCGGCACGGGGCGGGCGGTGGAGGGGGCCGCGGTAGCCGTGGCCTGGCGTGCGGTGGCGCCCGCTGGAGCGGTGACGGAACGCCTCAACGGCCCTCCCGGCTACGCCGGTTGACCTCCGCCAGCTCCGCACTGAGCGTTTCCTCCGTCGTCAGGCGCGGAGCTGCCCCGGTGTGGCGTCCCACTCGCGGCCCCCGGCGAGCGGGCGCACCTGCACGTAGGGGCCTGCGTGCCCCATGACGACGCCGACGCGCTGCCGCAGCACGTCGTGGACCACCTGGCCGACGCGCGGGCCCGTCACCGCGCGGCGCCCGTCGCGTGGACGCCTGCCACCGCGGCCGTACGGGGCGAACCGCCCCAGTAGCACGGTCGATGTGAGGGGTGTCGGAGAATCATGGATCTGCTCCCGAATGAGTTGCTTCACGGCGCATGCGCGTGAGGGCCGGAATACGCTGCTATGACGTTTCCGAGGATGTATCCCGACAGCACGCCAACAGCCCCCGCGCACCAGGTGGTTACGCGAACGGGGCAGAAACTCCACACCTTCCACGCAGGGGGCCGTTGTGCCGCAGCGAAGGGCCCGCACCAGCCGCAGCCAGGAGCCGCGCCGCCGGTTCGCGGAGGAGCTGTACGCGCTGAGACGCAAGAAGGGGGAGAGCCTGCGCCGGCTCGGCGAGCAACTCGGCTGGGACTGGTCGCTCTTCGGAAAGATGGAGAAGGGCGAAACCCTCGGCAGCCCGGAGGTGGCCGAAGCTCT
>NZ_AJTQ01000347.1 GCF_000262345.1 Streptomyces xiaopingdaonensis
CGGAACCCCCGGACTCCTCCTCTCTCTGGGAGTTGGCCGCGGGCGACAAGAGCCAGTTCAAGGAGCGCTACCGCCGCTACATGACACTGGAGGCCGAGGCGGTGAGCCTCTGGCACTTCGCGGTGAGCGTGGTTCCCGGGCTGCTCCAGACACCGGCGTACGCGCGGGAGGTGCTCGCCGCGGGCGGGTTGCGGGAGCCGGAGCTGACGCGGCAGGTGGAGGCGCGGATGGGGCGGCGGGAGGTACTGGAGGGGCCGGAGGCTCCGCCGTTCCGGACGATCCTGTCGGAGGCGGTGTTGCGTACCCCGCTGCGATGTCCCGACGCGTGGCGGGAACAACTGGATTACATGAGCGAGGCAATGGAGCGTCCGGGGGTGAACGTACAAGTCCTGCCGTTCAGCGTGGGGTTGCACGGGCTCATGAGTGCCGATATGTGGTTCCTGCGGCTGCCGACAGCTCGTACCGTGGTCTACACCGAAAACGGGTATCAGGGCGAGCTGATCGAGGACAACGGCCCTGTCGAGCGCTTGCAACGTACGTATGATGCGGTGCGTGATCTTGCCTTGACCTTGGCGGAGTCGCGCAGGTTTCTCTCGCGGATGTTGGAGGAAGTGCCATGCGAGCGCTCGACACAAGAGTTCTGAACTGGCGGAAGAGCAGCTACAGCAACCAGGACGGCGGCGCCTGTGTCGAAGTCTCGGACGACCTGACTCGGATCGTCCCCGTCCGCGACAGCAAGAGTGAGCAAGGGCCGATATTGGCCTTTCCGTCCAGCGAGTGGCTCGCCTTCGTCTCGCGGTTGAGAGACGAGTCCTGACGGACTGATGCAGCGGAGAGGGCAGTTCGACAGCGGGGCCGTGGCGTCATGGCCCCGGGGATCGTGCTCTGCTGGTCGCGGTGCGTGACGGCAGCTAGGGTTTCCACGCTGACGCCCCGCTGGACTCGGACTCCGGGGCGAAGTCGTCCATGACAATGGGGAGTTGCATGTCATTTGAGGAGGAATGGTCTTATCTCGTCAGTCAAGCCGAAAAGGGACAGTCCGCGGCTACGCGAATAAACCATGCGACAACACCTGCTGTCGGCGGGGACGGGGCGTCTCCCGATCTTGTCGTCCGCGACGACCAGTTGGGGCGCATAGGCAACATCGCCGCCTCTCTTTTCCGCCAGATCCAGTCCGCGGCCGACGAAGCCAGGGAAGCGACGTTCAGCGCGGCCACCAGCCTCACCAACCAGGACATCGACATGGGTTCCGGTGTCCTGTCGGTGCACGACGCCTGGTAGACGCAGACGGGCACCGTCAAGGAAGCCTGCGCGCACATATCCAACCACCTTGATTTCACCCGTAAGTCGCACGCCCAGGACGAGGCCAAGATCCAGACCGGTATGCGGGACGCTCGCGGGAAACTCATGACGCCCTCGCGCATCCAGGACTACATAGGCTGAGGGGCGCTCGTGGGTGACGAAGGGCTGAGGTACCAGGCGCTCAACGGCCTGAGACTCGGCAAGTTGAAAGCTGCTGTGAGCGCATGGTCATCGATGCACCGGACCCTGAAGAAGATCGCAACGGGCGACGACGGCGCGACCGCGGAGAAGCTGAAGCGCGTCACTGCCACCGCGGACTGGTCCGGTGCCAACGCGCGGGTCACCAAGGACTTCGCACGGCAGACGGCCGAGCAGGTCGCCGCCATGGCGACGCACGCGAAGAAGGTGCACGACCTGCTCGACAAGGCATGCACCGATCTCGCGGCCCAGAAGAGTAAGTTGAAGGCGGAGGTCGCCGAGGCGGCGAAGAAGGACATCCTCGTCCTCTCCAACGGCACCATCGAACCGGATTCCGGCGACGTCACTCAGGAAGCGGTCAACGCGGTCAAGTCCGCGATCGACCGGATACTCGTGGATGCGGGGCGTGCGAACGCCGCGGCTCGTGAGGGGCTTAAGCAACTCGCCGGTGATCCCTACGCGTTCGGGGCAGGAGGCACCGGGGGCGAGAACTCGGGCTTCCTCGGGGAAGTCGGCAATGCGGCGAAGGACTACATAGTCCCTCCCGATGGCGGCTTGGAGTTGGCAGGATGGGGAGCCGACCATGCCGCAACGGGTCTCGAAGCGGGGAAAAAACGTCGCGCCTGACGGGTGCGCCGCACCTTGCGCCTCATCCTAACCTCGATGCCACGTTCATGGACCGTGCACGTTGGGCTGGCGACGGGAACAACTGGCGGATGACCGCCGTCAATCCGGCGACACTTGAGCAAGTTGGCAAGTGGTCGGGTCGGCTGGGTGTTGTCGGCACCGCTGTGGGGGCTGGGACATCCGCCATGGGGCAGTGGCAGGCTGACGAGGGTAAGGGGTTCAGTGCAAGTGAACGAGTTGCCCGTGCCGGAACTCGAACCGGCGCGACTACTGCGGGTGGTGTTGCCGGAGCTTGGGCCGGCGGTCAGGTAGGCGCATCGGTCGGTGCTGTGGGCGGGCCTGCTGGTGCGCTGGTGGGCGGGTTGGTCGGTGGGGCAGTCGGAGGGATCGTTGGCTCGGGCGTCGGCGAGGAGGTGGCCGATCATGTCGTCGAACCAGTCGGCCGGTTTGTGGGTAACGTCGGAGACGGCATCAGCAGCTTCGGTGACTGGCTGACTTCTTAGGAGCACTAATATGGCGCTGTTCATGATTGGTTTGATGGGCGCATGCATTACCGCATTCGCGGTCTGGTCGTGGCGAGGTCGAAGTTTTGCGGCACGCTGGTGGACTAGGCGAGGCAGAGGCGCGGAGATGGGGCTCGTCCTCATCCCGACGTTCGGGCTCATTGCGCTTGGCGGCGCCTTGATCAGCACCGAGAGCGTACTTCTTTGGCTCGGCGGCCCGTTGTTGTTCATGGGGTTTTTTGTTTTTGTATGGGGCTTGGCTGTGACATTCCTCGGCACCTTCCGTTGGTCGATTCAGCGGGCCTGGGGGCCGCGGTGGTGGACGCGGCAGAGTGAGGGGGAGCGTTGGTCTGCACTTCAGCATGATCCAGGGATTTCTCTGGCTCTTCGTCGTCAGTCTTCCGGCGCTGCTTTTGCTCCTCCGGCCTGGCTCGGCGCGGAGTTGGAAAGTTGGCGCGGTGGACTTGTAGTGGACCTGGAGACGCGGGCGCGTCCTGACGGTGTGTCGAGCCGCGGTACAGTTCCGGGCATACTCGCGGCGGGTGAAGGGGGATTGTGGTTCGGGCCGGGAGCCTATCTGGGATCCGAGTGGGTCAAGCGGGCGCAATTCGAAGTTCCCTGGCAAGACTTGCGCCGCGTGTGGACAGTACCGGCGTTGGCTGATGCGGAGGGGGAGCGCCGTGGGGGAAGGCTCTATCGGTCCGTTTTCCGCCGTCTGGTGGTCGCCACCGACGAACGCACCTTCCTTTTCGAGGTCGAGGGCGCCCGCGCACGCAAGGCAGCCGAGATGATCGAGAGGGAGCAGAGCGCACGTGTGGGCTGAGCACCAGGGCGGTTTCGCGCTCGACATCCCCGACGATTGGGAGGCGCTGCTCGACCCGCGCCCCGATACTGCGATGGTCGTGGTCGCGCCGGAGATCGTGAGGTTCCGCCCCAACCTCGTGGTGACGGTGGGCCCGTCCGCGCCTCCCGATGATCCGGCCGAGTGGCAACGCGCCGCAGCCGAAGGTCTGTCGGAAAAGTTGAACGACTTCCATCTGATCGACGCCGAGCCGTACGGGAACGGGTTCCGTCAACTCGCTGCCTACGTGCGCGAAAAGCGGGCCCTGACGCTGGAGCAGTGGGCGTGGCAGTGGACCCGTGACGGGAGCGACACGCTCGACGTGACGATGTCGGCAACCGTGCCGACCCTCGCCTACGACGTCTGCGCCGACGTGATGCGCACTGTGGTCGAGAGCTGGACGACGGTGGAGGAGGCAACATGATGATCACGGCCGGCACTCCCCGAGAGGGCGTCCTCCTCACGCCCGGCCGCCTCGACGAGCTGCGCCGCACGTCGGCCGAGACCGGCGACCCGGTGATGGCGGCCTGTCTGCGGACACTCGATGACCCGCTCGGTGAGATTTTCGTCGAGGTGACGGCACCGGACGACCGCCGTGGCGCGGCGTTCGCCGTCGGGCATGAGATCACCGCCGTGGTTCTGTCGCGCTCGGAGAGCGACCCCGAACTCGCGCCGATCACAGGCGAATCCGTCACCGCCGTCCTCGCGCGCACCGTCGGCCTGGGGCCGGCACCGTATGTCGATGCGCCCTCGCTCACTGTCTCCGAGGCCGACATCGACGCGCTCGTCACTCCTCCTGCAGAGGTATCGCAGGCGCTCGCTGACCACCCCGTCGGCTCTGCGCTCGCCTCGCACTCCTGGCGGCTATGGCGTCTGGAGGCGACCAGGCAAGACGCGGGTCGCGCGGTGCCGGCCGGTCGTCTCGCTGTCCTTGGGGCGCGCTCGCACGGATGGTGGGCGCTTGAGGAGTCATCGGAGGGTGCCGTCCTCTCCCCGACCACGGCGACTGCCCTGTGGCGTGTGCTCAGCGGCCTGCTCACGTGAGTTGACCGCCGCGCTGCCTCGTCGGGCCGGACCCTCCTGCCGAAGAGCGAGCGCGCGCCTTGTCGCAAGGGCGCGTTGTTGCCGTGCCCGCCCGTGCCGGTACGCCCCCTTGCCCCGGGTGCTCGCCGTTGTTCGTATGGGCATCCACCTGAACGGAGGGGCAGCGTATGGTCCGGAGCCCGGAAGCCGAGACGACCGAACTGGTCCTTGCCCGTGCGAGCAGGTGCCGTTGGCAGTAGGAGAAGCGGTTCTTGATCCAGCCTTCGTCGTCGCCGGAGGCCTCGTTCGCGGCGCACTCGGCACGGTGAAGCCGCGGTCGGAAGCAGCTTTGGGGCGGCGCGTGGGGTCTCCGCGCCGCAGCAGCCTCCGCCTCACCCGTCCTGCACGGCCCAGCCCCGCCTCCCCGGCAGCTCCAGCGCCGGAGCCGGACCCCACGACCCCGGCGCGTACGGGAGCGGCTGGGGCCGGTTGGCGAGGAAAGGGTCGACGGTTGCCCAGATGCGTTCGATCTCGGGGGCGTCGGTGAAGAGCGTCTGATCGCCGTTGATCGCGTCGAGGAGGAGTTTCTCGTACGCCTCCAGCGGGGTTCCGGATGGCCCGTCGTCGAGGGTGAGGCGCAACGCGGCGTGGCCGACGCTCAGTTGGGGCCCCGGCTCCTTCGCGCGGAGCCGGAGGGTGACGCAGGGCGCGTCGGTGAGCTCGAAGGCGGCCTCGTCGGGTCGGACGGTCCGGCCGGCCGCGTTGCCGAAGAGGGAGAGCGGGGGTTTCTTGAAGCCGACGGTGACCGTGCGGCGGGTCGCGGCGAGGCGCTTGCCCGTCCGCAGGAAGAAGGGGACGCCCTGCCACCGCCAGTTGTCGATCCACACCCGGAGCGCGGCGAAGGTCTCCACCTCGGAGTCGTCGGCGACGCCCTCCTCCTCGCGGTAGCCCTCGTACTGCCCGAGAACGACGTCGTCGGGCGCGAGCTGCCGCATCGAGCGGTACACCTTCAGTTTCTCGGCCCGGAGTTCGGGCGCCGCGATCCGCACCGGCGGCTCCAGTGCGACGAAGCCGAGGATCTGGCAGAGGTGGGTGGGGACCATGTCGCGGAAGGTGCCCGTCGACTCCATGAAGGAGGACCTCCCCTCGATGCCGATCTCCTCGGGGACGTCGATCTGCACGTACGCGATGTGGTCGCGGTTCCAGACGGGTTCGAGGAGGCCGTTGGCGAACCGCATCACCAGGAGGTTCTGCACGGCCTCCTTGCCGAGGAAGTGGTCGATGCGGAAGACGCGCTCCTCGGGGACGATCCGCTCGACGGCGGCGTCGAGCGAGCGCGACGACGAGAGGTCCCAGCCGAACGGCTTCTCCAGGATCATCGCGGCGCCCTCGGCGAGGCCGGTCTCGCCGAGCATGCCGATCATCGGCTCCGCGGCGCCGGGCGGTACGGAGAGATAGAGGAGCGTGCGGGCGTCGTCGCCGAGTTCGGCGCGGAGGCGCCCCGCGGTCTCCGCGAGCGCGGTGCCGTCCGCGGCGGAGGAGGCGACGAAGCCGACGTGTTCGGCGAAGCGCTCCCACGCCGCTCCGTCGAGCCCGCCTTCGGAGTGCTCCCTGACCGCGTCCCGCAGTCGTCCCCTGAAGTCGTCGTCCGAGCCGGGGGAGTGGCGCCCCGTGCCGATGATCCGGAACGCTCCGGGGAGCATCCCCGTGGCGAAGAGCCGGTAGAGCGCGGGGAAGAGTTTCCTCGCCGCCAGGTCTCCCGTGGCGCCGAAGATGACGAAGAGGAGCGGGGCGGTCGGGGCGGGGGCTGGCGTGCTCACGGGCTCTCACTCTCGTCGCGGCGGCAGTGCGGTGGAGATTCTGCCCCAATCGCCACGTGTGCCCGTTTCGCGCCGTGCCCTGTGCCGCGCCCCGTCTCAGGGTTTGCGGGCGACGCCTGCGAAGAGGCCCACCTCCGCGTCGTCGTGGGCCGGTTCGGCCTCGGGGCGCCAGCGGTGCGCGGCGACGACGCCCGGGTCCAGAAGGTCCAGGCCGTCGAAGAAGGCGGCGATCTCCGCGCGGGAGCGCAGGCGCACGTCGGTGCCCTTGCTGCGGTAGAACTCCTCCCCGATGCGCGTCTCCTCCTCCGTGAGGAACTCACGCGTGCTGTGCGAGAGGACGAGGAAACTCCCGGAGGGGAGCGGCTCCAGCAGGCGCCGCACGAGGTCGTACGCACCGTCCGGAACGAAGTGGAGGAGCGCGACGAGGGAGAGCGCGACCGGCCTGTCCCACTCCAACGTGGCGCGCACTCGCGGATGTTCGAGGATATCGGCGGTGCGGACGTCCGCCTCCAGGTAGGCGGTGCGTCCTTCGTCGGTGCCGCGCATCAGGACGTCGGTGTACTCGACGACCAAGGGATCGTTGTCGACGTAGACGACCCTCGCCGTCGGCTCCTCGGCCTGCGCGACCTGGTGCAGGTTCGGCTCGGTGGGGATGCCGGTCCCCAGGTCGAGGAAGTCGCGCACGCCGTGCTCGCGGGCGAGGGTGCGCGTCGCACGGTGCATGAAGGCGCGGTTGGCGCGCGCCATGGTGCGCACCGAGGGGTGGTGCCCGACGACGTACTCGGCCGCCTGCCGGTCGGCCTCGAACCAGTCCTTGCCGCCGAGGTAGTAGTCGT